>JAMPAL010000026.1 GCA_023667245.1 Anaeroplasma bactoclasticum | reverse complement strand
TGTTGTACACGTTTTTGGTGTTGTACAATCTGCTTCTTTGTATACATGTTCATGTACAATATCAAATACATACTCTTCTGTTCGAACTACCCCGCCTAATTGTTCATATTCATATTCAATTACATATTGGAAAACATTTTTACGAACAGAGAAATCAACATTTTCAAATTTCATTGTTCCCCTCGTAACTCCCTCTGCAATTTCATACGTATTGCCATTAAACAAAATATAAGTCTTTGTGACAATGCTATCTGGATCCTCATATGCATAACTAATATTTACATTTCCTCTTGATTTTGTAACATCAAATTTCTTCACCATTGGTATTTCATAAGCAAGAGTTGTATATGCTTTGGCTTCTACTGTTCTTTCAAATGTTGCGTTATTTTCTAATACTGTTCCTTCATAAAGATATCCAATTCGATAGGTTTCATCCTTAAGTAAATCTTCTATAAAATAGGTTTTCACATCTCCATTTGTATTATCAATAGTATACTTTTGTCCTTCTACATCTAATATAATTTTGCTGGTTCTAATATTTGGGTCAGTTTCCCTAATACTGATTTCAAATCCATTTGAGGTAGGATTAATATCAATTCCTGGATTGTATTTTTTAGTCTGAATAGGTAAAACCGTTGTAAATTGTTCTCCTTCATATGTATATCGAATTGTCGCATTATACGTTGTACTTTCAATTAAACCTGAAATGGAAATCGAAGTTTGATCATTTTCTAGCGTATAAATCTTACCATTTAATTCAATGGTAATATCTTGCATTTTTAAATAATCTTCCGCTTTTTTCTTTTCAAGTGTAATAGTTGATGCAGTAGAGTTTTTTTGATTTACTTCAAATCCAGAATCTCTTACTACCATTAATAGTGCATTTCCTACCCTTCTTTCTGTCTTTCCACCTGAATCACTTGGTTTGTTAATTGTATGAATTTGGTTATCATCTAATCTTGCCACTAAAGTTGCAGAACCTCCACCATCAAAGTCCCAAGCATCAACACAACCGATTTCTTTCATAAAATAAGCTGCTTCTGACAATGTCATACCTGATGAAGTTGAACCACCAATAACCGTCATTACATAGGAGCCATCTGCTTTAACGCCAAATAAACATCTAGATTTGGTACAAGTGATGTAACTTAAATCACTATATCCTTGACCATATTTTGCAATAATTTCTTCTCTTACAGCTGGATTAGAATGTCCTTCAAACATTACTTTCTCATTTTCCAATATTTTCCACCAATAACTAGCTGCATTATATACTTCTGCATATTTACCAATATAATCTCTTTGTACCTTCACAAAATCGCCAATTTTTAATGTATCCAATGAACCATCTTTGGCTACTATAAAAAATTCTTGAACCAAATCTTCTCTAATCAATTGACCATTTTCATCATATACACTCTTTAAATCAAGCGGTCTTTCACCTGTTGTTCCTTCTCTAGACTCTATAATTTCTCCTTTTACAAAATAGTCATTTGTTGTACTTTTACGAACAATTTCATAGCGACCAACAAAAACTTTGTATCCAGTTAAATCATATTGTTGCATTGCATCCTTTGTAAGAACTGTTATACCTTTTTCGCTTGGTGATCCTGGATTAATACTTGCAATTTGAAGTGATGAAGACTCATCTTTTGCTTCTTTATTTTCGTAAATATGAGCAGTATAATAATCCGTCATTTCAGGTATACCTGTAATTAATTCATTTTCTTTTGTAAATCCTAGAATGCCTCTCCAATATGGGTTACTTCTATCATTACGAGCATTAATTAATTCTCCATTTTCCATTGCATTGCCATCCATTTGACCGTTACCATTAATATGGAAAAAGTCTGCATTTGTACCCCCTACAACAATCCAACCAGGATTATTTTCTTCAAAATTTTTGGCAATTTCAGTAACTCCATTCATTTTCCATGATTCAGAATGGCGATAACTCCATGAAACGATTTTTACATTTTCACAATTTGGTTGTGTAACCAAATATTGTGAATCATATTGATAATAATAATTTCCCTGACAATCTTTTAATGCTTCTATATTTTGTTGATGTAGCTCAACCCCGCCTAATAAATTCGTTACAATTTCCTCATCTAGTGTTTTGATTACACCAGAATCACCCAACTTTGCATGTGTTGGAGCTATATTTTGAAACAAAAAAACTGAAAGCATTATAGCAACAACAAGATTTATAAACAATATTTTTTTAATTTTCATTCACTTTTCTCCTATTTTTCGATAGATTTTTATATATTTTTTGAATGTCAGTTTCACCACCAAATAAATGGGGATTGAAAAACCGCCTATAAACATCACTATATAAATCGTCATATCTAATCCAGCTATAAGTATAATCGTTGCTATAGCCAATAGACTACCTATTATATCTTTAAAAGCCATAATGAAGGCAAGTTTAATAATTTCAATCATACGTAATTGGTCAAAATAAACCATCACCAATGCAATGTGAATCATAGTCATAGCAAGTACAATTGCAAATGAACAAGATAAAATAAAACCAAATATGTATAAAAATCCCTCTAAAACTTGATTATAAAAAAAACGAATACTATTACCAAAAATGAGGAAAAATAAAATTATCCCCCCTGTTAATAGCAAAGATTTCCAATAATATTTTTTTATACTCTTAAAAAAATCCTTAAAAATCGTATTGGTCTGTTTTGTTTCATATTGTCTAATTACATCCATTGTAGCCACAATACTAGGAACTAGCCACAAGAAAACCGGTACAAACGATACATATACCAACCAATTATTTCCGCTTTTTACAATATTAGATACAACTATAAGAAAAGAGAATGAAGGAATTAGTATCAAGAAATTCAATAAAATTAACCTGAGTACATAATCCAGAAATCGATATATCTTGCTTTGCATGATTTGATTTGATTTCATTATTCATTCTCCTTTAATATTTAATTTTTATAATAACTATCCAACAATACCTGAGCGTTCAACACCCTCAATAAATAATCTTTGTACAAATAAGTACGCTATTAGAATAGGTGCCAACATCATAAGCGCAGACGTATTTAGTATCGCTTGATTGAATAGTGGATTCTTTGTAATACCTTCACCAAGGCCAATAACCAAATCTCGATATGGATGATTTAAATCCATTTTAATATAATCCAATAAAGATTGCAAACGTTCAGAAGCTGTTATCATCTTACTAGTTAACATTGGGAACGCATTTCCACTAATCTCATAAAGTCCAGTATAATATACATCATTCCATTGCCATACAAAAGCAAATAATGCCACAGTTGTGATAACACCTCTTGCATTTGGAAGCATTACACTTGCAAAAGTACGTACTACACCAGCTCCATCAATTTGTGCTGATTCTTCTAATTCAATTGGGATACCTCTAAAGAATTGTCTAAACATAAAAATGAATAAAGCTGAACGGATTCCTTGACCAGTTAATGAAGTCAAATAGAATACTACTGCCCTTCCCTCTCCCTTTAATTTGAGTGAGTGACCAAGCAAGTTTTCAAAAAATCCAAAAATATCAAAATTACCTAGATAGAAACTTCTTGACATTGCTACCGCTTGTGGTGGTACAATTAAAGTCAACATAATAATCCAAAAGATAATATTGCTTCCTCTAAATTTTAATCTAGAAAGTGCGTATCCTGCAAGAGCAGTCGCAAATAATTGACAAATTGTTGAAATGGCCGAAACCTGAAGGTTATTCCACAAAGAACGCCAATAATCTAATACCTCAGCTGAAATATAGACATTAAATAAACTATAATTTTCAGGGATAAAATTAACCAATTTATTATTCAAGTCAATTGGATTTTTAAAAGCAACCGATAATTCTTGAAAAATAGGATAAAAGATCACAAAAGATAAACCAAAGAAAATAAAGCCTCTTAAGATAGAAATGATTTTACTACCTACTTTTCTTCTTCTTACCGCTTTTTTGACTGGATTTTTTAAATCCTCCATAATCTCATCATATTTTTGCTTGCTTTTAATTTTGAATTCATCCCACTGTTCTTTTTTGGTTTTTTCTGCAGGAGTTTCTACAACTTGAACTTCTTCTTGTAACAATTGTTCTGCTTCATTTTTCTTATTTCTTTTCGTCATAGTAGAATACCACCTTTGATAAAATTCCAGTAATTACAGCCATTAATATGAGTGATACAAAAATGTATAACCATGACATTGCCGCATAGTAACCATATTCATTATTTTGAAGAACTAACTCCATAATATCACAGATTTCAGATCTCAAGAATGAGTCTACAATTGTATAAACAACAACTGTCAAAATCATTGGTGATACCATTGGTAGTGTTATCTTCCAAAATTGCTCATATCCTGTTGCACCTTCAATCGTTGCAGCTTCATACAAATGTTTCGGAACAGACTGTATTGCGGTTAGAAAGATTAAAATTTGAATACCTGAATAAGATATCGTACTATAAATTGTTTGTGTTATATTTGATAAAAAAGTTACCAATTGAACAGGCATACCTAATCCTTGTAAAAACAATTTTAAGTCAAATAACTCTGTTAAAACACCACTACCTTGAGCATTCATAACAGCGCTCATACCCTCTGTTGCTTCTTTAGCTGCTTCTAATGCTTCTGAATTAAATACAACTGGTAGGAAGAAAATGGCACGAACAAGTGTACGACCTTTAAATTTTCCATTTAGCATTACCGCAACCAATAAACTAAAAATAGTAATAACACCAGTATCAACAATTGTATTTACAACTGTATTCCACAAACTAACAGGGAAATCAGCATTTACTCTTAAAGCATATTTATAATTGTTCCATAAATCCCATGTACCTGGTGCAGAAAAATCATAACCAGTATTCCCTTTTGGAAATACCATACCAAATACAAAATCACCATTGCTTTTTACCGTACTGAAAGAGTACAAAAATGATTTTCCAAGTGGATATGCGAAAAACAAGATAAATCCAAGTATAGTTGGCAATAAAAATAGCCAAGAGACAAATACTTTTTGTTGTTCATAACGCAACTTATCATAAATCAATTCTTTGATTAATCGACAAGGAAAGAAGACAAAAAACCAATTTTTAACTATAAAACTAATTATTTTCTTTAAAACATTTAAGAAACTTGATGGTTTATGATTGTTCTTATTTTGTAATTCATTTACATTTTCCATCCATTGCCTCCTAATCTATTACCTGATAAGACTTAGCAGGAATGATATACTCGCCATCTGTCCATGCTACTCTTTGATAATTCAAAATTATTTCAATCTGCTCTATGTCATTTGCATAGGTTACTTTATATACATTATTATCTAATCGTTGATGACTAACCAATCTACAATTATAGATACCTAGTCCATTTAATGTTTTTACTGCTGTTTTGACATCATCTAACCATCTAGTATACAAGGTATAATAATACGTATTATAATCCGTTTGTAACAATTTAGATGAATCATCATATGTAAAGGTAAAAGCTAAATTAGAACCCGTTTCAATACATTTCATCAATTGCTCTTGTAATCCTGTTTCAACATTTGCATTGATAGAATCACCACTATAATCAAATAATCCATTGATAACCAATTGATAAAATGGAATAGAATAATCCAATATTTCGTACAAAGTTGAAGAATATGGCACATTATATGCATTAGATGCATACTCTAGCGCGTAAGCATATGGTGTTTCTAAAGCCAATTTATTCACCCCATATTCACGTAATTTTTCAAATGAGCGAATCTGTTCTTCAACTGCAGTTGACTTGAATACTTCATTATTTTTCTTATATGTTCCAGAAAGTTTTGAACCAAGACCAGAAATAGCCATTGCGTCAATACCTAATACTTTACTATAATTTTTTCCTAGTGTATTTGCAAATGCTAAATAATACGCAGGAGATAAAACCATAATTTCATCCGCTTTTTTATTATAAACACTACTATTTAATTCATAAGGATATTTGGTTGCATAAGATCCACTTACATCACGTGATACATAATGTGTTTTACCAAAAGATTCTTGTATATCTGTATATTCCATAAATTCTACATAAGGATAAATAGAAACATCCTTTTGTTGATTTTGATTATAACTGTTAATTAAATTCAACAATGCTTTCTTTCCACCAATATTGCTATTTACACCTATACTCTTGAAAGAAGCATTTTTTAAATTTTCTTTACGCCATCCTTTATAATACACATTTATCGATTGAATTTCATCATCTAATGCTAAGATATCTTGAATCATTTTATCTAATTGTGATACTGTAGTTAATGTTCCTTTGCCATCATATCCAATGCCTAAGAAGTTGGCATCATAAGTATAACTAGCTAAGACTTCTAAATCTAAAACAACATTATTTGTTTTATCATTATCTGCTTTTAATTTACCCTCACTTCGATTAATCAAAATATCACGATAACATTTTGCTATACCACTATAATCTAAATCATATTGATCATCTACAAAAATATAATTGATTGTATAATCTCCTTCTGCCGCATTACGTGTATATTCAGAAAGAGCATATCTAGTATAAGTAGAGGTTCCTAAAACAACACGTTGTGATTCACGAAGTACAAGTGTATAATAAGCATTATTAAATGTACTATTCGCTCTACCCGATACGTCTGCTTTCAAAATAGCTTGAGCAGCTCCTTGTGTAACTTCCGCAATAACTGCTTTACCCGTTGTTTGATATACATATGCATAAAACGGGAACAAAATATCACTACTTGGAGTTTCTAATGTATAGCTTGTAACAGATAAATCAGAAGAATAAAGGCGTTTAGCATAAGAAACATAATTTGTTCTTCCATTGTCAAACTCCATAACTGCTCCACTTCCATCTGGAATGATTGCATATCCTTTTTCGTTTTGAGTATTTTTTACTGCTGTAAAATAAGGCAATACATCTATTGAAGTAATCAAGTAGTCATCACCTTTTTCATTCTTATTCGTAGAAAGGGAATTACCATGAATCATCGTTTCAAGACCATTTTCATTCAATGAATATTCGATAGCAACTGTAATACGTGGCTTTACTGCTTGTTGTTTCTCTGTTCCTGTATCTTGTTCTAAATCTTCAAATGTATATCCACACCAATAATATAAGAAATAATATACGTCTTTTATTGATGTTTTTTTCATATTTGAATTATACAAATCGATAACATACTTTTCATCTTGCGATCTATATTTATAAATACTATCTGTTACACGAGCAAAGAAAATTTTTGCACGATTATAATCTTCTGCCGAGAAATTCTCATCCCCCGTTTTAGATAAATCATTAAAATCGGAAATATTAGGAAAACCCGTAACAACTAGGCCAGAACCATCCTTATATGCTTCATCACTTTCACCATAAGGAATGATATGTTCATCATTCTTATGTGCTTCATAATATTCAGCTATTTTTTCTTGGATGAGTCGTCTACTTCTTTCCAATAATTCTTCCATTCTTGCTTTCGAAATTTCTTGTGGAAAATACGTATAGTCAATGCTAGTATCTTCTAAAACATAATAAACGATGACACTAGTTGTTTCGCCTTGATCATTTTTAACCTCATTTACATAGAAATTAGGTTGCAATGTTTTAGAACTTGCCTCATCTGTTGAGTAGGAAAAACTATCATAATTTACCTCAGATACAATTTTCGAACGATCCCCATCAATAAATTTAACAACCAATTGGGAATTTTGACGGTTTGAAAACATTGCATCTACTTCGGTTGGATTAGAAAGCCATGATTGCTTTACATTACCATCTTGATCTAATTCTTCGATGGTAAAGGTGGCTTTTAATATATTCATAACCAAACGATATTTATCCGTTTTAAGCACTTCTTTTTTGGTATAGTTATCTTCTAAATAATTAATAACAGTATATCTAGAACCATTTTCATTGGTAAATTGAGTGCGCATTTCGTTATATTTTTGTTCAAAAGCCTCTTTTTCACTAGCTGATGCTTGTTGATATTTCTCAGAATCTTGAATATCTTCATATAAACGATTTAATTCATTATAATATCGTGATGCGGTTAACTGTGTCACAATATCATCTTCTGGATTAATTGGTTTTACATAATTATCACTACGACTATCATCTTTTTCATATTGTTCATTGATTTGTTCATAATTAATGAACCCATTTTCTTCTAAATTTTTCCAAAATTCATCTGCATATTTATGTTGAAATTCCGTATTAGATGCTTTATATTGATCTAGGAAATAAACAGATAAGCAAATGACTACAACAAGCAAAACAACAACTAATAATACACGTCTTACATATGTCCAAAATGTACTTTTCTTTTTCATTTGTTACCTCCTTCCTAGAAATACCTAACTGTAATTTCTTTATACAATGAGTACACAAATCCAAAAATTTGTTGTGCCAAATCAAATACAAGTAGAGCAATAAAGGCAATAATAAGTGCTGCAACAACTGTAAGAATAATTGACCAAATTGTCTTTCCCATTCCGTATTCATGAATAACAACCAGACCCATAAATGCCATAAATCCAGTCAATACCCAACCAATAATATTGAGTAACACAATAAACTGAGCTTCATCTAATGTAAGTATATTACTTAAAATAATATTGAGGAAGCCGATTATCATCACAGGAAACATTGCATAACAAATCATTACAAAAATTTCTTTCATCTTTCCTTTACCATCTAAAAGTGTAGTTACACTCCAGTTAGATACAGCAAGTATAGCTGGTGGAAGGACTCCGTAAACCAAAATTTGGATACTATTAAACTTTTGTGGATTATTTTTATTGGTAATAATTCCTTCATATTGATATGCAATTATTTCCATTAACACATACAGTAATAATATTACAATTGCAACCCATGTTTTTCCTTTTTTCTCTTGTTTAAATTCAGTAAATCCTTGAATTGGATGCGTTAAAATATAAAGTGGATAGCCAAACGTTTCCTTAAAGAAATGTTTAATTGCTTGACCAATTTTTGCCCAATCAATACGAGCTAAAAAGTTTTTCTTTTTCTCATCACTTGGTTCATCTTTCTCATTATCTAGATCATCATCATCTTCTTCAACTGCATCTTCTTGATGTACAACGTGTCCTGATAATGCAGCTTGTTTGGTCGCAATCAAGTGAGCTTTTTCCTCATTCATTGCTACTGATGCAGCAATAGCCAAATTCTTTTTCTGCAAGTGTTTGCGATAAGAAAGAGTTACCCAAAGCGAAACCAACATAATTACAGCTGTCATTATCCAACCAAAATTCTTAGATAGCAATTGATCTCGATACTCTGCATATGCTTTAGAATAATAATTCGCATTGTGAGCCAATTTGAAATATTCCATTGCTTCTTTGTATTCACCACGTCTATGAAGCGCTTTACCAATTCCTAGATAAGCTAACTCATAATTTGTATTCATTTTTACAACTTGACGCCAATAAGTTTCAGCACCTGCTTGAATTAAATTGCCTTCTGCATCATATACATCTTCAATAATACCTTCTTGATATAATTCAGTTGCTTTATTTACTGTTGCACCAAATTCAGTGGTCAAATATAATAAGATACTTTTGGAAGATTTATCTAAAACAAGCAATACTTCTTCCATAATTGGGTTACCACTAGCATCTAATTCACCACTTGCACGCTTGAAATAACGGATTGCCGATGGCTCAATAATACTTTTAGAAGTGGCTTTATCCTTATTGGTTCTACCACCAGGTTGTTCACCTGCGATATAAAGTAAATTCCCTTCATTATCATATGTGAATAAACGACCACGTTGAATATCTACTACTGTGAAATTTCCCTTATCATTTACAGTTACGCCAACCAATTGCGATGGTCCAATAATGACACCTTCCTCTGAAGAACTAGCGAGGTATACCGCATCACCATCGGGAGTAACATAACCATTTCTTTTCATAACATCTTTTCCTGATGTATTAATCATTTTTACTAAATTAGCAACTGTAGTAGCATCACTATCTGGATTCGATGTTGCATATAAGAATCCCGAAGAATCTATCGCTATATTAGTAAATTCAGGTGGTAAATCAAGTGATAATGAACTATTTTGTTCTTCTGAAAAGATTTTTGTCCAGAATTTTTTCAAAGGATTGGCAACAACCTCATTTTTACCTAAATAACGATTGAATGCGCCTTCTGAATCAAATTCAATAATACCATCATAAATATGTTGTGCAATACAAAATACTTTTCCTGATTTATCTACCGCAATCTTTTGAGGATTAAAAACTCTAGCATCTGTTACCGTGCTCGCCATTAAACCACTTGATACTTGATAAAAGACGTTATCATTTGGTGTCAAATATACACGGTCAACAACCCATTCACCATTTTCATTTTGATTTGCACGAACAATTCTTGAGTTTCCACTATCTGCAACATATAACCCTTTCTCAGTAACCGTTATTCCTGTTGCTTGATACATACGAATTGCATAACGACTAGCATCTTTTGAATAAGGTAAATAAGGTGCTTTTCCTACTTTTGTTGCTGGCGTCAATTCAAAAGTGAATGTATCATTTTCATGAATTTCAATAGAATCATCTAATACAAAATAATATTTTGTAACATCTACAATTTCAATATTTCCTTCTTCGTCTGTAATTGTTTCTTGTACTACTCTTGATTCATACTTCACTTTGCTAGAATCAATTACTTCTCCATTGATTTTGAATACACGTCTAATATTGGTTCCATCATAAATCACATCTGCAGAAAGTTCTATTTCTTTTGCACCCATTGTAAGTATAAATTCATATTTTGTTGTTTCACCATAAAATGTAATTAATTCTTCTGATGTAATTACTTCTGATGTAACTGTGTCAAAGTCTAAATCAAATTGATAATATTCATCTAAAATTTGTTTTACTTCTTCTGTAATCAATAATTCACCAATGGATTCAATTTTTTTGAAATCTTGATTTAAGATATACACATGACTAATATATGTAATTGGATCACTATTGGCAAAAATAGCCGTTTGTGTTTCCTTTTTGGAATCTAATATATATATTTTATCTTGAAAAGTAGCCATATCCTCTAATGAATCCAGTTTGATTTTTTCTAAATCATCTGGATTCAAATTGGAAATGTCATCTGAATAATATGTATCTTGATAAGCCAATCCTTCTGCGGAAGGAATAACATTTTTCCAAAAGTCATAGTTATATCCTGCGGCATTTGCTACAAGTAAATTTGGAGAAAATACCATCATAAATAGAATTGCGATTACAGTTATTTTTAATATTACTTTTTTCATAACTACCTCCTATTTCATACCTGAATGGGCCATAGTCTCGATAATCTGACTTTGAGAAAGAACGAAAACGGTAATTGGCACAATCATCATAATTAACATTACGGCTGAGGCAGTACCCGTTCTTGCCACACCACCAGAAACAATTTGGTTAAGTGCATATGATAACGGTTTTAACTGTTCACTATAAATATAAGTTCCTCCATCATTATTCCATAATTGTTGGAATAATAAGATAATCAAAGTTAACCAAGCTGGTTTAACTAGTGGCATAACGATTTTCCAATAAATTTGGAATTCATTTGCACCATCAATTTTAGCAGACTCAATTAATTCCATTGGTATATCTTGCATAAATTGTTTCATCAAATATAGTCCTAACGAATAGGCAAAAGCGGGTATAATAATTGCCCATTGTGAATCAATAAAACCAATTGAACTAAAGATGATATATCTTGGTGTAGCGGTAACTTGTGCTGCAAACATCAAAGAATATACAACCATACCAAAAATAATACTAGACCCAGGGAATTTATGTTTTGCTAATGGATAGGCAGCCATTGAAGCAATAATGACATGTCCAACAGTTCCAGCAAGTGTAATCCATATTGTATTAAAGAAATATCTTGAAAATGGTACCCAAGAGTCTTCCAAAAGCATTGCTAAATCTTTGAAATTATCTAGTGTAGGATTTTGGAAAAACAATTTTGGTGGATAGATAAACAATTCTGCAAGTGGTTTAAATGCTGCGCAAAACGAATATACCAAAGGATATGCACTGAATAAACCAAATAAACAAAGTAGAACGAATAAAGAGATATCCCCAGCTACGCTACGACTTACTCTTTTTTTCTTTTTGATTCTTCTTCTTTTTTCCATTTTATAGAAGAAAAGTTCAACTTTCCCCATTTTACTTTCATCTTTTAAGCCATATTTTTTAAGTTTCTTTTCTTGACGTTTAATACGTTTTTTTTCTTCTTTTGATAGTTCAACGCCAGCTATTTGATCATCATCAATTAATATTTTGTCTGTAGCCATATTATGAACCTACCCTTCTTAAGATTTTTCTAACTAATAAGTTAGCGAGTATCATGATTAAAAACAAAATGGTTGCAATTGCTGAAGCATATCCCATTTCCATACGCGTATTACCATAATCCATTAAGTGTGTAATGATGGTATGACCTGCATACTCAATAGATGGGAATCCAGCAATATTGGTTGATACTTCTGCAATAGCCAAACTAGATGTAATTTGCATTACCGCACCAAACATCAATTGTGATTTCATTTGTGGCAATGTAATATACCATAATTCTTGCCAACGGCTCTTAATACCATCTATTGCACCTGCTTCATAGTACTCTTTATTTACACCTTGAAGACCTGCAATAAATGACAAGAAACTTACCCCGAGTGACATCCACAATTGCACAATAATCAAAATCCAAATAATATAATTGGCATCTTGAAGCCATGTAATTGGCTCTTGAATAATATTCAGTTCCATTAAAATCGAGTTAGCATATCCATAGTTATCACTACTAAAGATGAGTTTCCATACCAAATATACATTACCAGAAATAGATGGTGCATAGAAAATAAGGGTCATAAAACTTCTTAATAATGGTTTCAATTCATTGATTAACCATGCAAATACAAACGCCATAATGTAACTCACAGGTCCTGTGATTACCGCAAGAATCGCTGTATTTTTAATTGCAATCATGAACACTTTATCATCTACAAATAGCGCTTTATAGTTGTCCCAACCGACAAAAGTAGGAAATTCCAATAAATTAAAATAAGTAAAACTAAGGAATAAAGACATCAGTACTGGAACAACCGTAAAGATAAAGAATAAAATGGTATAAGGAGCAACCAAATAGTAATATTGTCTCTTAACAAAAATTTCCCTACGTAATCGTCCACCTCTTTTGCTCCATCTATCTACTTTACGAACAAATGAGCCTCGGTCTTTCTCAATTCTCAATTTTTGAGCTGCTTTTTCATAGACTTTAGCATATTCTAAATATGCTTTTTCTTTTGCCTCAAATTCAATTTGTAATGGATCTTTTACAGGAATTTCATCTGCTTCTGGATCATCTATTACAACCAAATCTGGATTTTCTTTCGCCCAAAGTTTATATCGTTTTGATACTTCTTGATATTCGCTATCAATTACTTTAAACTTTTCTTTTACTTCTGCAAATTCTTTTTTATACTCTACAATATTGGCCTTAACCATTGCATCATATTCTGCATCAGCTTGTTTTTGCTCTATCCGCTTTTCTTTTAGCGCTTGCTTTAAAGCCGCTTTTTCTGCTGCTTTTTCCTCACGAGTCATTGCATTTTTTTCTGCTTGTTTCGCTTTTTTCTCTTGATGGATGCGCTTAAAATTTAATTTTTCTTTTTTACCACCTGTAATTACTAAGATAAAGAGATATGTTAGTATTACAACTGTGATAACTAGCATAATAATTACAGCTATTTTTCCTCCCATGTTCTTCTCCTTTCCTAGTCTTCATCTACCGTAGGTAAATCAAATTCTTTTCTTTTTCGGTTAATTTCATCATTAATATTACCACAATATTCTACCAATGTTTCTTTGGCATTGTAATAATTATTAACAACTTCACGATAAGCATTTTCAACTTCACGACCAATAATATAACTACCTGCTACTTGTGGCATTTCATGTACTTGGCTCCATTGCAACATCAACTTATCTAAATCACTTTGTGGCCATGCAAGAGATTGGAACGCTTTTACATTCGCAGTTGCATGACGTGCAGCAGATCCCAAAATACCTTCCATTTCACGACCAAACTGTGCTTGTGCTTCAGCACCTGTCCACCATTTTAAGAATGACCAAGATGCATCATATTTGGCTTGTTTTTTAGCCTCTGATAATTTATTTGATTGTTTCATAATTACAGCACCTGTACCACTTGCTGTAGAAGTATGATCAACTCTACCAGTTTCTTCATTATATGTACCTGGTATTAAATGGAAAGACCACTTTCCTTTCAATTCTGGAGCAAATACACTGAGTGTATTATATGTTTCGTAATAAGCTATACCAATTGGCATTTCACCTGATCTAAAACGGTTTACAAAACTTGCTGATTTAGGAAAAGAATATAACGTATAAAATTCTGTCCAATATTCAAATGAACGCATTGCGGAATCGCTCATTAATCCTGTTTCTTTATTATCATTGGTATAAAGTTCACCACCATTTTGATATAACATTGAAACAAATACTGGATTTAATGCATTTGCTCCTGCGTCATTTACAGGTAGATAAAATTGCAATTGTTTTGTTTGAAGTTTTGCAACAAGATCGATTACACTATCCCATGTCACTACATCATCACTATATTCACCAGTTACTGGATCTTTAAATAGAATGTCATTCCAACCATTTTCTTCAAAAATATCGTCCCTTACAAACATAACCATGAAAATTTGTTTTTCTGGAAGTGCATATATACCCTTAATATTATTTTGTAATTCTTCTTTTGTATAGGTTGAGCTATCAAATAAATCTTCTTTTTGAATACCATGTTGATCGCAATAATCTTGAACTGCATAATATGCATCTACTTTAGCTTTGGCATTGGCATCACCCTTATTAGCTGCTTCAATATCTGCATTAGTGATTGAATAGAATTGGAATTGACGTAAAGATGAAGCATGATATACATTCTCATATGCCATTGCAGAAGAAATGTCAATTGTATTATCTGGTAATGCATATACAGTATCCCAGAAATCGTCAAAGTTTGTTAAGTCATATACAGCATTACGAAGTGCATAGTTAACTGGTAAACTTGAATCTACATTTAGCGCTACATCTGGACCGATTCCAGCAAGTGTAGCTTTTAACAATACATCTGCACCTGTTAATTTCAAATTAACTTTTATACCTGTTTCCTTTGTAAACGTGGTATCAATTAAATTCCGCACAACATTTGCTTGGTCACGGCCTAGTGTCATCCATACTTCAATAGATTCACTTTGTTCTTCAGATTCATTTTCTACTGTATCACCAATTGTAGAATAATCAATAAAGAAAGACAAGAAGAATGAACATATACCATTCCACATTTTTCTAAAGAAACCTTCATTTGCCTTTGGCAATTCAATATCAGGTGTATGTACTTCAATATAATCAATCGCAAGTGGTAATTCTCTTAATTGTGTAAGTAGTGTTCCTAATGAAGAAATATTATTGCTAAATGAACTTAATTTTTGCGTAATCGAACGTGGTTTAGAAATAAACGTTTCAAGTTGTGTAACCATTGCATCAATTACACCTGTTTTATCAGAACCCCCACCAGAAATTTCAGCGATGCTTTCTGAAACATCTTTTAGGTCTAAATAATAGTTGGTTAAATTTTCAATTAAATTAGGAAATTTTGCAGTTAATTCGTAGTCACGATTTTTATCTGGTGAAGTAGTTGTATAAGATACAATTTCACGATATGTCCGACTCAATTCATCAATAGTTGATTGAATTCGTTCAATCAGTGGTGCATATGCACCAAGCGTAACTTCCATTGTAAATGTATAACTTTTCCCTTTTTCAAAATAGAATAAATAGTCTTCTTTCCCGTTTCCTAATGTCACATTTTGCCAATCACTTGAAAATGAAAATTGAACGTCATTTAGTTCATCAAATAATACCTGATTAGCACCTTGATTTTCACTAATATAAGCAATGCGACTAGAATACATTCCACGAACTAAATTTTGTCTAGCTCGCATAGAAATATTATAATATCCATCTTCTGGTACACTAAATTCCCAAGAAATCCAATCTCCTAGTACCTTCCATTGATTTCCTCCGATGGCATTCTTTTTTGTCACCTTTAAACTAAATGGTGTGGTATTAGATGAAGAGCGATCTGTAATCGCATAAAGTGTTGGAGAAGATTTATAGGTTGCCTTTTCGGCTTGAATAGGGCCTGTGGTTTGTTTTTTCAAACTTGGTTCCCCATATGTTGCCTTTAGATTTTCAAGATACGATTCGTATGTAGGTGTTTCAACAACAGATACAACTGAAATTTGATCAATAATCATTGGCTCTTTAATAGAAGCAAGGGTAATTGTATTTTCACCAGCTTCAAGATAGAACATATAAGGTTCTGTAGTATACCCCATATCATCTTTAAAATAACTTTCTCTAAATGTATATACTTCAACTTGTTGTGGTTTTAAATCATTTCCA
Organism: Anaeroplasma bactoclasticum; assembly: GCA_023667245.1. GTDB lineage: Bacteria > Bacillota_I > Bacilli_A > ML615J-28 > CAG-313 > CAG-313. Next base: position 4,074 of record JAMPAL010000026.1, on the reverse strand, counting down.
TTTGTATCTACTTTAAAGTTGCCATTTTCATCAAAGGAAGCATCAGCATCTTTCCAAACTCTTGAAAATGTAAAACTATCTGCTCCCTCAAATGGTACTTGACCATTGATTTTTAATTTTCTTTCTATAGAAGAACTATATCCAGTAATTGTAAAATAATTCAGTTTCAGATTATAAAATCCTGCTTCTTCTACATTCACTTTCCAAGTTACTTCACCAATGTTTTTATGAACTATCACTGAATCAGTTTTACTTGCACGATTATCCATCAAATGCTTGCTCTCTTTTACAATGGTGTCTAATTCAATTTTTCTTTCCTCATTATAGATACTCGTATGATTGGTTTTTCCAAAAATACCATCATATATATACTGAAGTTCTGTTTTTCCATAATCTGTGTTACTAAAACAACTTACCAATTGTAACAAATTTTGTTTGCCTTTGTCTGTTTCGGGGTTTAATCCTGCTTCTGTTAAGTCGATTTGTATCACACTATTTGTTGAACTTGTATCAAAGTTTGCACCATCAATTGCAATTTCAACACCTTTAGGTAACTGATTATCCTTGGATTCTTTGTAAAGTTGATACCCATTTTTTACGATTTTGGTCGGTTCGCCACCGCTACCAATTTCTTTATTTTTCTCTTTACACGATGTCAAAGAGAACACCATCATTACTAGTGTTACAACAAAGCAACTTAAAAAGATTTTTTTGGCCTTTCTCATATTTTCTCCTTTCTATCTAAGTGCATCAGCATATCGATAAGCCAATTGATTCGATTGGCACTACATACATATCCTGCTTGAATATTTCTTGCATTCCATAATTGTTTGTGTCGAATCAAATACTGTTTCAAGGTTTCTACTTCTTTTTCAAAAGAAACAACACAACCTTCTATATAGCTTTTGAGTTTGTCATTGATTTCAAGTAAAACTTCTAACAATGATAAACCATTTTTCATTTCTCGTTTTTCTAATGAATCCTGTGCTAGATTCAAATCTGCTTTTGCTTGATCGAATAATTTCTTCACCTTTTGATATGCATCTTTATCTAATAAATTGGAACGCATTCGATCCAAGTAAAAGTCCATTTTATTTTCCTCTAATTGGGAATGTTCAGACCATAAAATAGCGTTAAATAACCGGCTACCATAGTCTCGGTATTCTCCTTCTAATTCATGATAAGTTGATAACTCAACAATAGCCTTAGCAAGATTAGCGTCTTTTACATATGTACGCAAACACATTTTTGCATCTTCTATACTTCCCTTCGACCAAGATAAGATTGCCCCATAAGCAAATCCCATATAACTACTTGGTAAATATTGTAAATGACCTATATCTCCCCAATCCGTAACAAGAATACCCAAGCCATGATGTGCTTTAGCAGCACTTGTACTATTTTCAATAGTGGTTTTCATATCTATGTATCTACCAGTAACAGTTGACCACGTTGCCGTACCAGGTGCTAATAAATATTGTACATTATTTTCTTCTAACATTTTAGCATGACCTAAGAAATCATACGTTTTATGATATCCCCAGTCAATAAAAATCACATCTTTGGGTAAGACTTTTACCTTTTCAGGATGTTTAATCAACACATCCCCCCAAAGCATTGGCGTTTTATGATAACTTCTTACTGTATCAGCAAGTGTGTTAAAATAATGAATGTAGACATCTTCAACAGAAGTTTTCTCGCATTGTTGTTTACTTTTACCATAACCTAGTTCATAAGGTTCATCAAAATTCATATTAAAATAAGCTGACTTTGTATGAGGAAGCATATCTTGATACATCTGTTGAACTAACTTCACTGAATCAGGATGGGTTGGATCTAAGGTTGCGGAAGTACGTTTACTTCCCCAAATACGAAAACCCTCAGGGCATTCTGCCAAATAGTGAAACTCATCTTGTTTTAACCAATCTCCCATATGACCAAACCCATTTTGATTCGGTACAAAATCCATATAATGTTTGATGGCATAATCTTCTATTTCAAGGTATTGTTCGAGTGTCAAGTAATTACCATCTTTTAATACCTGTGGAAAATGTTGATATTCAAAAGAAAAGCCTTCTACATAAAGTTCTATATGATTATACTTCAAACTAGATAACCAATCAATCATCTGTTTTAATGTCTCTATCGTAGGCACTTTGCTTCTACTAATGTCAATCATTACACCACGTACCTTTAAATCTGGTTCGTCTATAATAATAGCGCTTTCAATTTTTGATTGTATAAAAAGCCATTTTAAGCTCATTAAGGCATAAAATGCCCCCTGTTCTGTTTTTGCATTAATTCGGATTTCTGATTCATCAATTTCTAATCTATAGCCTTCATCATGCAAGATATCATCGGTTTGCAGAATCAAAAGTACTGTTTGAGATGTCCTATCTTGTTCTATAAAGCTACATCCTACATCTACTAAGTTTTGACTAAAATCATTGACAATTTTTCCAATGCTTTTATTATTCAAATAAGTTGATTTAGTTGTGATTTGTTGGGGTCTAGGAAAAATATATGACAAATTTCTTCCCTCCTTTTCTATAGGTAATGCTGCTAATTAAGCAATATGCCGGCATTATGCCATAATATCTATCTTATTATACCAAAGAAAACGTTTTTATTCAAGTAATAGACTATTTTTCATATAAGTATTTTTTTGAGATGGCTTTTTATAGACAAAAAGAGTTAAATACATCATTGTATTTAACTCTTTTCAAATACTTTCTAAATCTTATTTACACCAAAGTGCTCGGATTGTATCTAATGCTGCATCTTTAATTTCATTTTGCCCTTTTACAAGATCTTTATATGTAAAGAAGATTGTCCCACTAATATGATCAAACTGACAGTTGAACTTCAACTGGTTGGCAATTTCTTCTTTATTTTGCCAATATTCATTTGAGCCCATTTGGTATAATCCTTGACCAATATATAATGTTGTCTTTGTTTCTTTGGCAATATCATTCCACCACTTGGTTAAATCATGATATCGCACGTCCACTCTTTCAAATGGAAAATAAACTTGGGGAACAACATAATCAATCCATTTTTCTTTCATCCACTTATAGACATCAGAATAGAGTTCACTATAACATTGCAATGCACCAGCAGAATGGAAGGATCCTTTTTCCCAACCCCCTTCTACTAAGCTGCTATGTGTCCGATATACTGCAAAAGGACTAATGCCGAACGTTACTTTCTTTCCGGTTTTACCAAACGATTTTTTCAATTCATCATGAATATTTTTAATCATCTTATCCACATTACTTCTTCGCCAATCATCAAAATTTTGTTGTTCCGATTCACGATAGGTATAGTAATCTTGTTCTTCTCTCTCAAATGGAATTTTACCATAAGGATAGAAATAATCATCAATATGCACACCTTCTACATCATAATTTTCTACTACTTCCATAATGGATTTAGTAACGAAATCTATTACTTCTGGATGGGATGGCCGAAGAATAATTTTATTTGCGCCATCTACTAAAGTATGTTCTGGATGTTGTTTAGCAAAATTCATATCATCTAATGTGGCCAAATATGCACTAGCAGCTTCATCAATTGTAGTATTCTCTACATTTAGACTTGATACACTTACCCGGTATGGATTCATCCATGCATGAATTTTAATGCCATATTTTTTGGCTTCGTCAATTACAAATTGGAGCACATCAAATCCAGGATCTTTTCCTTCAGTACCCGTAATATATCTAGACCATGGATTCAATTTAGATACATAGTAGGCATCTGATGCAGGACGAACTTGAAACACAATTGTATTCATATTGTAACTGGCAATATTAGCAATCATTTTTTGTAGATATTCTTGATATTCTAATGTAGATAGTCCCTTAGGGGTATCAATATTAGCTACATTAGATACCCAAACACCTCGAACATCATCTACCTTAAATTGATATTTAGGAATATCGATTTCTTCTTGGGTATCCCAATAACGAATGACTTCGTCTGTATTATACTTATATAATTTCATATTTTTTTACTCCTTTATCTTTTCTTTCTGAATATCATCAAGGTTGTTGCAAGCGTGAGTATACTTAT
>JAMPAL010000025.1 GCA_023667245.1 Anaeroplasma bactoclasticum | reverse complement strand
GATTATGATGTTACTGTGCCTGCAGATATTACTAAAGTATCAGATAGTCTTGAGATAGGTGTATATGAAAATCAACAGGTCAATACCGTATCTGTGTATTCTTATACTCGAGTTACTTTGTTGAATTATCTTTTGGCACAAATGAATCCTTATGCAACAGTAGAAAAAACCTATCCGTATAGTGTGACGGATACTACCGCTATTTATCAATCTGGGGCTATTCAAAAAAGAATCAGTATTTATAATGCCATTATTGCGGGATATGAAGCAGCAGGATATCATGAAATAGTAGATGAAGATGCTTTTCAAGGTTATATTATTCATACATTATATACATATGCTTCTTCCAAACTTCAATTAGGTGACATCATTGTATCATTCAATCATATAGATTTTACCACACGTAGACCCGAAAATGAATTTACATCTGTTTGTCAAACACTAGATTATGAAAAGGACAAATTATATCCAGTTCGTGTGTTGCGAAATGGTGAACTACTAGATTTGGAAATTCAAACGAATTATTATTATACTGATGAACAAGAAAACAAACACCCTTCATTTGGAATTGGTACGTATAGTTATACACTACCAAAACAAATGGATTCAAATCGACCACATCTTCAATATAACTGGGGATATGGAAATTCTATTGGCCCAAGTGGAGGATTGATGCAGTCCCTTTATGTATATGAATCACTAACAGGAAATACTTTGACAAGGGGGCTTAAGATTGTGGGAACAGGAACAGTGGATTCCTACGGAAATGCAGGTGCAATTGGCGGTATTTATCAGAAGGTAATTACTGCACATTTGGCTCATGCGGATATTTTTTTTGTTCCTGTGTCTTGCATGGATCCCCATGTTTATCAATATGAATCCAATTATCAAGATGCTCTTGCATCTTATGAACGTTTAAAAAAAACCAATATGAAATTGGTGCCTATAGCCTCACTTGCAGATGCTATAGTCTATTTAGAACAGTACAAGTAGGTGGGATATGAAATCATTTTTAAAAAAGTGTAAAGAATATTTTTCTCAAAATGAGGTAAAAGCCTCTTTAGGTATGTTTGCCATTATGTTGGTTATTGCTATCCCTTTGTTAGTGATTTGGATTACTCTTCTTTTACAATATTCAATAATTACACCGTTATTTTGGGTAATTATTTTTGTAGCCATTTGTCTTTTTTCTGTATTGATTGCTTTTTCAACTATTTTATATGAAAAATTACTCGCTAATTATGAAAATAGGAAAGTGGCAAAATGTGAATATCGGAAAAAGTTTCTATCAGAATTAACGGGACCTTTTGTGACTGGATTTTTAATTGTAGCGATGATTATTTTTCTTGATCAATTTACAAAAATGCAAGCGATCATTCATTTAGAAGGAAAGTCAAGTGTTGTCTTTATTAAGGGATTTTTAAATTGGAGTTTAGCGTATAATAAAGGCGCTGCTTGGAGTATGTGTTCAAACCATACCAATATGCTTGCGATTATGAGTCTAGTTGCTAGTTTTGTTATTTTATATTTTATGAAAGATTTTAACCTACGCAAAAAACCATTATATAGTCTTGCATTGGCGTTTATTCTAGGTGGAACAATAGGAAATATGATTGATCGTTTTTTTCGGCCAAATGGTGTAGTTGATTTTATTGAAACTGCCTTTATGGATTTTCCTATTTTCAATCTAGCGGATTCATTTTTGGTTGTAGGCACGATATTATTAGCCATTGTGGTCATATTTGATTTATTTCAAACAAGTAATAAAAGCATGAAAAAGTCAACTGAATCCAGTGATGAGGATAAAGAGGAGAAGATGCAATGATTCAAGAACAATATATTGTAGATTTGTCTTTGCTAGAAACCGAGAGTATAGAACTTAGAGTAGATAAATATTTGGCTGAGGTATGTGAAGATTTATCTAGAAGCGAAATCAGGGACTATTTTGATATGGGACTTGTTAGTGTAGGAACTAAGGTAGTGAAACCTAGTTTTAAGGTCAAAGATGGGGATTGTATTGATATTCAAATGAAACCCACTGAAGAAATTGATATGGTAAAAGAAAATATTCCATTAGATATTGTCTATGAAGATGATGAGGTAATTGTTGTCAATAAGCCAAGTGGAATGGTTGTTCATCCAGCCCCAGGCCATCCACATCAAACATTGGTCAATGCGCTTTTGTATCATTGCAATTGTCTTTCGAATATAGGTGGAGACATTAGAGCTGGAATAGTACACCGGATTGATAAGGATACTTCTGGGTTGCTTGTTGCGTGTAAAACCAACCATGCACATAAAATATTGAGTCAGCAGTTGAAGGACAAGATTACTACGCGCAAATATATTGCAATTGTAACTGGTTCAATTGGTCATAATCTTGGAAAAATCAATGCACCAATTGGACGTGATCCGAATAATCGGCAAAAAATGGCTGTAGTAGAAGATGGTAAATCAGCGGTTACGCATTTCAAAGTATTGGATCGCTATCCAGGTTTTACTTTGGTTGAACTAAAACTAGAAACGGGTAGAACGCATCAGATTCGGGTGCACATGGCTTATATCGGACATCCTGTTCTAAATGATCCTTTATATGGTGTGAAAAAACAGACCACTACATTTGGTCAATATCTGCATGCTAAAACACTAGGTTTTTATCATCCTATTACAGGGGAATATCTCGAGTTTACTTCAGAACTTCCATCTGAATTTGTGAATATGATTCAATTATTAGAAACTAACAATTTAAAATGAAAAAAAGCAAATCGAGAGATTTGCTTTTTTAATTTTCGTTATAAAAACTACCTTGTCTAGATTTAGGCATGGGATTGTTGAGGAAGTATTGACGAATACGTTCCGTATTGCTGAATTTCATTTTCGCAATTTTCTTTAACTCATCCCAACCATTTGCTTTTACAAAAGAGATAGCATTTTTATCTACTTCTGGTCCTGCACCTTTATAAAATTCAAAATCATAGGTTTTATTCAGCTTGCTTAGTTCCCTTAAGAAAGTAACTCTAGCCAAAATTGATGCGGCAGCGACACTCATATGCGCCTTTTCTCCATTGGGAATTAAAGTAACGTTTTGTACCACATCTTTTTCCTGCGACAAGTATTCAAAATATTTTTCCTGAGGCGTAAATTCATCAATTAAAATAGCGTCACACTTTACACCTGTAGTCTTTTTTAGTATACTATTTATAGCCTTATTATGCAAATAAGCTTTTACAAAATTAAGATTATTGCGTTTTTTGGAAAGTAAATTGATTCGTTCAGGATCTAGATAAACAATAGAATAAGGAATCATTTGTGAAAGTTTGAGTGCCATAGGAATCATTTGTTTATCAGTGAGCAGTTTTGAATCTTTTACCCCTAAAAGTCGCAGTTGTTCAATCATAGAAGAAGAAACGTAAGCAGCACATACAACAATAGGACCAAAATAATCTCCAGTGCCGACCTCGTCACTACCAATTGCGGATAAAGATGAAAGGTCCTTTTGGATAGTTTTTTTGGATTGGTCCATTGCTAAACCGAATTCTTTGGCCCAAATATTGTATTCTATAATTTCATTAACACCTTGAAAGAGAACTACATTTGTTTTATAAAATGTAATCGTTGCATGGGGCAATTTTGCCCTTGCAATAATATAATCACTTGCATTATAGGTCAAATATCCTTGATAATAAGCAAGCATTGTGTTAATTTGTTCTGATGTAGCTTTGATTTTATGATTTCCACTTGATTGCATATGATCACCACCACTTTTATTTTACCACAAATAAAAAAAAATGGTTAAAATTTGATAACAAAAGGAGTCAAGTATGACTGATTTTCAAAAAATATGTTTCCATAAATTAGAATTAGATCTCATTTTAGATCAACTTCAGGAATTCGCGATTTTACCGCGAGTACAAAATCAGATTGCATCTTTAGTTCCATCACAAGATATAACTTACTTGGAAGAAGAATTAAGTCATGTAGATGAATGTTTAGCTATTCTTAGAAGATGCGAAAGAGCACCCATTTATTTATCTAGTGCATATGAAAAATTGTTAAGTGTTTTGAAAAAGGATGGCATTCTTTCAGGAGAAGAATTGTATCAAACAGTATTGTTATATCAAACGATTAAAGCCAATCAAGCTATGGTGCTACAATTACAAAAAAACGGTATCCCTAGTTCATTTTATCAGTCGCTTGTTTCAACTTGCGTGTATCAGAATACCATTGAAAAGATATTGATTCAATCTGTAGATGAAAGTGGTTATATTTTAGATGATGCAAGTCCTGATTTGAAAAACATTCGTAAGAAATTAGCACGAATGGATATTCAGGTAAAAAATAAATTACAAGAAATCATAGGAAGAGAAGGAAATAAACTTTCACAGACTTCTGTTGTACTACGCGATAATTGCTATTGCTTAGCTGTAAAAAGTGAGCATAAAAACAGCATCAAAGGTATTTTACATGATATGAGTTCTAGCATGCAAACCTGTTTTATTGAACCATATGCTGTGAATGAATTGATGCAAGAAAAGGCCAAGTGGATAGAAGAAGAAAAAAAAGAAGTCAATCGAATTATAAAAAATTTGTCACATATGTTGGCTGAGGAAGTAGACAACTTAGAAATGAATTTTGATATTATTTGTCAACTTGATTTTGTATTTGCCAAAGCGATGCTTGCAGAGTCTTATAATGGGTTTGCGCCACAATTGAATCAACAATGTGAATTGGAATTGCGCAATGCACGTCATCCTCTTCTAAAAGTAAAAAAGGTCATTCCCAACCACATTTCATTTGGGGATCATTATTTGGGAATCATCATTACTGGACCAAATACAGGTGGAAAAACAGTCCTTTTAAAAACAGTTGGTTTACTTTGTGCAATGGTTAAATATGGATTATTGATTCCAGCTGACCCAGATAGTCGTGTGATGGTTTTTGATCAAATTTTTTGTGATATTGGCGATGATCAAAGTATTGCAAGTAATTTATCAACATTTTCATCGCATATGCATAATATTACACAGATTATTGATCAAATTACACCACAATCTTTGGTGCTATTTGATGAAATTGGTTCAGGAACTGATCCGATTGAAGGATCTAATTTGGCTAAGGCAATATTGAAATATTTGATTGAGCATAAAATTAGTTTTATCACAACGACCCACTATTCTCAATTGAAGGCATTCGGATTTGATGCACCTCAAGTCATCAATGCATCTATGGAGTTTGATGCCAATACATTATCACCCACTTATCGTCTAAAGCTGGGTGTAAGTGGGGCCAGTAATGCCCTTAACATTGCCAAACGTTTAGGCTTAAAAGAAGAGATTATTCAAGATGCTTATCAAATGACAATTACGTCTGAAGATGATGCGCGCAAACTGATTTTAAAATTGGAACAACAGGTCAAAACATATGAAAAGAAGATGATGCTTTTGCAACAAGAGCGTCAACTTCTACACAAAAAAGAGTCAGACTACAATGAAAAACTAGCACGTGTAGAAAAAGAGCGACAGCTTATTTTGACAAAAGCACAACAAGATGCGGATGCTTTTGTGGAAAAAGTGAGTAAGGAGGCTCTGATTGCGCTTGATGCAGCGAAAGAACTTAGTAAAGGTGATGTTAAACTCCATCAAATTATTGAAACAAAGCATAAAATAGAACAATTGGGTGGAGAAGTAGAAAAAAAACAGGCAATTCCAAAAAAGGTGGAGCGTGAAGCTCATATTGGTGATGATGTGTATATTACTACCTATGACCAATATGGTGTGATTCAAAAACAATTTAAAGATGGGGCTTCTGAGGTTGCTATTGGCAATATGCATTTAAAATTGAAGAGAGATCAATTCAATGTTTTAGATAAAGCACCAGTGACAAAAGGAAAAACGGGGGGAACGCATATTGAAAAGTCGCGAGCAAGTGTATCACTTACGTTAGACCTGCGTGGGAAACGCTATGAGGAAGCCAAAGAGGCACTCGATAAATATATTGATGATTTACTGCTAACTGGCTTAAAACAAGCAAGTATTATTCACGGATTTGGAACTGGAGTAATCCGAGAAATGGTTCAATCTTATGTAAAATCGAATCCGCATATTGGTGCATATCGATATGGTGGTGAAACAGAAGGAGGTTTTGGGGTAACTGTAATTACTCTAAAATAATATGTACATTCAAGAAATAGAAAACGGAAAAATAGATATATCGCAATCAAACGAGCAATTGATTGTACTCCATTTTTATACGAAATGGTGTCCTACCTGTAAACGAGTAGGTGTTGTTTTAGAAGAAATTGAAGAATTGCATCCTGAAATATTAGTGATAGAAATAGATGCTGATGCATATCAAGATTTATCCAATCTCTACAAAGTAAGAACTGCACCTACGCTTTTGTTTTTCAAAAAGGGTGAAATTAAGTACATTCATAACGGATATTTAAGTGTAGAAGAGTTTGAGGAAATCATTCTCAATTATTCGAACGAATCATAAAAAAGAAATAATGAAATCGCTTTCTTTTTTAAAATAAATATGTTATACTATACTCGTGATAGGAGGATATAACAAATGAATATTCAAGAAAAGAGAAATTACTTTAAGGAAAATGCCCATTATATCCCAACAGAAGAACGCCAGTCATTTGATTTTAATTTGGCTTGCGTACTGACTAAAAACTCAGTTGGGATGGAAAGTGGGAAAATGGCAACGCTTGAAGAAGTTGTTTCAACTGTTAGGGGCTACAATACCAAAATAGATGAGAATTTAAAACGAAGCATTTTTAATTTCTATAAAGCCTATAATATGATGTTAGATTGTTTGAAAAAAAATGAGAATTTAATGTTAACTGAAGACATTTTAAAAGATTTGCATGCAATGATTGTAGACGGATTAGTAGAGGGTGGTGGATTATATCGAAATGTGAATATCAAGATTAAAGGATCAATGCATACACCATGCGATTACATCAAAGTGTATGATCGCATGAAAAAATATGTTTACGATGTCAATCATACAGATAAAACTGATTTTGAAGCCATTGCATATGCCCATTTACAACTAGCAAAAATCCATCCTTTCCTAGATGGTAATGGTAGACTGGCCAGGCTGATTCTCAATTTCTTTTTGATTCAATATGGATATATTCCAATTAGCATTCCAGCAAAACGTCGATTAGAATATTTTGATTTATTAGAGGAATTTAAAGTCAATAAAAATTCAGTTCCGTTTGAAAACTTTGTTCAAGAGTTAGTAGAGAAAGAATATGATAGATTAATTGAAGTCATTGAAAAGTACAAAAAATAAAAACTCCCCTATAGGGAGTTTTTCATCAAAATAGTAAAAAATAAAAAATGCCTGTAGGCATTATCATAAATAAGATGGAGGCTCCGACCGGATTTGAACCGGTGATCAGGGTGTTGCAGACCCACGCCTTACCGCTTGGCTACAGAGCCATCTATTAAACGCTCTAATATTATAGCAAATTAAGGTGAAATAGTCAAATAAAAGGCTATTAAACTTTTGGAAAGGATAAAAATGAAATATATAAAAGGAATCATTATTTTGTGTATTGGATGTAGTTTTCTCATGAGTTGTAATGAAAAGCATCAGCACGAATTGGTTGAAGATAAGGAGGTTTTACCTACTTGCGAGACTGCAGGACTCACAAAAGGTAAGCATTGTGTAGAATGTGGAGAAGTAATTGTCCCACAGTCTAAGGTGGATGCACTTGGACATCAGTGGATGAGTGTTTCTTGTGATGTAGCAAAGACTTGCGCTATTTGCGGCAAAATAAGTGGTGAACCACTAGAACATCAGTATAGTGAATGGCATCTAGTTGAAGAAGCCACCTACGAAAAAGAAGGACGGCGTGAAAAGGAATGCTTGCTTTGTCACAAAGTTGTATCAGAGGCAGTTCCGATGCTTCAAGCAGTGGATCAGATTAATGCAGTAATTTCTAAATTGGTTTTACCAGAGACAACAAGTCAAAATCTTGTTTTACCAATTGAACAAGATGGTGTATCTATTGCCTGGAGAAGTAATAAGTCATATATTATGACCAATGAGGGAATCATTTCAAAAACATCTGCCAATCGAAAAGTTGAACTAGAAGCTACGTTTACTTTTCAAGAGGTGGAAGTAAAACAAACCTATGTGATTACGGTTTTGGCATATACGACTGAAGAAAAATTACAACTTGTTATGGATACATTTACGTTTCCACAAAAAGTATATCAAGACTTGGTATTATATGAAAACTTAAGCTATCATGTGCAGGCTATATACACATCAAGTCAACCTACTGTATGCACTAATGAAGGAAAGATTATTCGTCAAAATGAAGAAATAAAAGTAGAGTTACACATTTTATTAACGTTAGAAGGTGAGAGTTTGGATAAAGTATTTTATTTTACGGTAGCTGCTAAGGAAGAACAAAATAAACGACATCAAATTGTTGTAAGAACTGATGAAATGGATGTTGATGCCATTTCTGAATTAGAAGTACATGAGCAAAGACTACGATTACAAACGGGACAAATCGCAGGTAAATATATTTCACCTGTAATAGAGACGGATGCATTTACTTCACTTGTCGCATCTTGGTCGGCTATCACAAGCCAAGATGCGACTGTAGAGTTACAATTGAGAGCACGAGTCGATGGTATGTGGAGCGATTATATTACTTATAGTCCTTGGGGATTAGGTTTACAAAATCAATCTCATAATCAAAACAACGGAGTCATACGTTTGAGTACGGATGAGGTAATAGTTTTAAATGGGAAGAAGGCAACAGCAATTCAGTTTCAAGTGATTTTATGTAGAAATAGGCTAGAAGTGGACTCGCCTGCGCTTTCCCTCGTCTCATTTGCGCTAGAAATTCCCAATTATCGGTATGATGTTGACGTAACTGGAATTCCTGAATTCATCTGTTATGATGTACCGCAGTTGAATCAAAATGTTGTTCCCACCATTGGTGGTAGCATTTGTAGCGCAACTTCTACAACGATGCTATTGAAGTACAAAGGACTGGATTTTACCAATCAAGATCAAGAATTTGAGCATCGTTATATGGCCAGTATTGTAAGAGATTATGGGAATCAAATTTATGGTAACTGGGTATACAATACAGTGGCAATGGGAGGATATGGATTTCATGCTTATGTAGCTAGAATGTATTCTGTTAATGAATTGATTTATCATTTGGCCACAGTGGGACCTGTTGCCTTAAGTGTAAAAGGAACGATGGTTTCAAGTGAAAAGACGTATACAACAAATGGTCACTTGATTGTTGCGATTGGATATCGCTATATTGATGGAGAATTATTTATTTTATGCAATGATCCAAATGTGCCTCGTGTATATTGTGAATATGCATTATCGGTAATAGAAAAAACATGGCGGAATATAGCTTACGTTATTGAGTGATTGCAATGAACGAGAATAGAAGGCTAGTATTAGAGTGATACTAGCCTTTTTGGATGAGATTTGGTAATAAGTAACAATGAAAAAAGAGAAAGTAACACGAGATGTGCATTTCATTTTGTTTCGTTTGTGGTATAATGATATAGAAATATAAAGAAGATAAGGGAAGGGATAAGTATGCAGTTTCATGAAAAACTCAAGCAGTTAAGACATCAAAAAGGAATATCACAAGCTGAACTAGCAACCAAAATTTTTGTGAGTCGCAGTGCCATTGCCAAATGGGAAAATGGACTGGGATTACCTAGTGTAGAATCACTCGCTTTACTGGCTAGTTATTTTGAAGTTGATCCCAATATGCTTATATCTGATCCAGTGGTGAAAAAAAGTATACTATTGACGAAGAAAAAGGCGGGGATTCTACTTTTAGCTAGCTTGCTAGTGGTAGTCACCATAATATTATTGGCCTGGACGCTATTGAATCAAAATGATTCTACTTTAATACCGATACCAGATACCTCTCATCCCATTCAAATAACCAGAAGAGAACTGATTTTTGAAACAGAATGTGAAAAAGACACCATTTCTATTCCTAATTATTCAAATGAAGAAATATCGATTGACCAAACATTTGGGGCAAGTAGAATCATGGAGATAGATGAATTTGGACAGGTTATTTTACCACAATTGCTCATCAAAACAACGACAAAAGATAAAGTGACATATGCTCCAGTCGACATCAATACAGTGACATTTTTTCATTCGTCAGGTTTAAAGACTTCTATTCCTTATTCGACATCCTATATACGGATTGAATTAGAAGATGCTGCTGTAAAGGAGTATAAAGGGTATTTGAATATTCTAGTCGAAGATTTGATTCTTTCTGTACAAGTTCTAAAAACGCCAATATCTATTGTACAAATGGATATAGCGTTGAGTGATCATTCGACTGAACTAGGATTGATTGAAAGCAAAAGAATTATACTTGAAATTCAAACATTTGATGCTACTTATTTTAATGAGAATACCATTCATATTATTAAAATGGAAAAAGCCGATGGTACCATTTATAAAGAGGATGCTCATCAATATCTTACAATTGAAAAAGAGAGTATGTCTCAATGGGTTATAACGCCAACCGGGCAAATAGAAATAGGAACAAAAGTGTATCTTCAAGCAAAAAATGAGACTGAAGGTATAGAAAGTAACATACTGATTATTGATATAACACGAATCCCGATTCAGCGCATTGCCTATTCTCCGTATCAAAATTACATTGATTCAGGTGCAACCCTAACTATGCAGTTGAATTTTTATCCAGAAAACGCTACAGCCAATCTATTAAAAGAATCAGTAGACATTATATTACTTACACCCAATTTAGCTCATATAGAGCAAATAGAAGAAAAGTTCTATTTAACTGCTTCTAAAGAATTTGAGGATATTGATCAGCGGATTCAGATTGAAATAAATACTGTAGAAGGATATATGCAAACGATTGAATGGAAAATCACGCCTATTCCTATAGAAGAGATGCGTATTTTGAATAGGGAAACAGGTAAAGAATTAGAATCTACCTTTCAGATGACAAGAGGAAGTACATTATTATTGCAGACCATTGTGGAGCCAGAAAATGCATCTTATGGCGATATGCATTATCAAATCAGTGCTAATGTGAATTACATTGATAGGTATGTATCGATATCAGAAGAAGGTGTATTAACGATATTGGAAAATGCACCACTTGATTTAGAAATTTGGTTAAGTGTTCATACGGGAAGATTTACTTCTCCGGCTTATCACATTCAACTTCAAAAACGAAATCTAGAAAGTGTAGTATTACGATGCGATCAAAATTATATAGAGAAAAACACCTCATATGCATTATTTTGTCAATACACACCTATGAATGCAGATATTGAATCAGGTGTTCATTACTTCCTTTTAGATGAAATAGAGGGTGTTTATCTATCTGGGAATCTGATATTTGTAGATGAAAAAGTGGAAGTTGGTACAGTGATTCAGGTGATGGCAATTGTAGATGGAATTAAGAGTAATATGATAGTGCTAATTGTTGTATAAAAAGGACTTCTTAGGAAGTCCTTTTGCTTAGGATAGTTTAAGATATAGAGCGGGATGAGGCGAAAAAAAGAACTACCGAAGTGGTAGTTCAATATTGTCGTTTTGGTACACCCTCAGGGACTCGAACCCTGGACCCACTGATTAAGAGTCAGTTGCTCTACCAACTGAGCTAAGGGTGCATAACTTATGCTCAAATATTATACTATATTTCGTAACAATTTGCAAATAAAAAGAATTGTCAATTCACTATTTTATTTTGGAGAAATTGAAAATCGTAAAAAAAGGTCTTATTCAAGGTGATAAGGTTGAAATTCAATAGAAAATTTGGTATAATGAAAAAGAAAAAAGAAAGAGGAACTATATGAAAATAATACAAAAATGTGCTTGTTTATTGTTAACTATGCTATTGTCTATTTCTTTGATTGGATGTGGTTTAACCACTACTCCGCCCCAAAAAGACGAGGTAGTTGAGGAATTAACGATACTAACGACCAATGATTTTCATGGTGCAATTGCAGAAACGAGTGGTCAATATGGTATTGCTAGACTTGCTCAAAATTTCAAGACGGTTCAAGATGCAGCAAAAGCTACTGTGATTGTATCTGCAGGGGATATGTTTCAAGGGACTGCGCTTTCAAACTACAATCATGGGAAAACAATTATAGATATTATGAACATGATGGAATTTGATGCGATGACACTAGGTAACCATGAATTTGATTGGGGATATAGCGAAATGTATCAATACGTAGATGGAAATGCAAGTAATGGTGAGGCAAAATTTCCTTTTTTAGGATGTAATATCATTGAAAAGGCAACAGGTACTTTACCAAAAGGTGTAAAGGCATATCAAATTGTTGAAAGAGGTGGGCTTAAAATTGCTATTATTGGCTATATGGGATATGGCAATGAAAGCGATATTGCGACTCAAATGATAGAACCATATCAATTTGTTCAGCCTGTTCCTGTTATTCGCGACTTGACTCAAAAATTGCGTACAGAAGAAAATGTCGATGTAGTCGTTGTGGTAGGACATGAGGGAAAAGATTCAAATCAAGAATTGGCACTTTTAGAAGGAGATGCACGAATTGATGCTATCATTAATGGTCATACCCATATTCGTTATACAGGAACGTTAAAGCGAAGTGATGGAGTACTTATTCCGTATATTCAAACGGGTTCAGCTGGAGAAAATTATGGAGTAATTACCCTAAATATTGATAAAGAGACTAAACAAGTAACAGGTGGAACATCTGTTGTAAAAGCAAATCTTGGTGAAAAAAACGAAAAAGTTGCTAATATTGTTTCTCAATTAGAAGAAGAAACTGCACCTGTGTTTGGAAGAGTGATTGGAGTAGCTAGCTCAAGAATAGACCGATATGGTGCTGCAGACTGGGCTGCTACAGCATTATGGGAATATGCAAAAACTGATCTTGCAGTAATCAACATTGGTGGTATCCGTTCGCAAGCATTTCCAATTGGAATTGGTGAAAATATCTTAGTTTCAAAAATCTATGAAATCATGCCTTTTGATAATGTGCTCAAAACAACAGAACTTTATGGCAGTGATATAAGGACATTGGTGAATAACGGAACGCTTGTCAAAAGTGCAAATGTAGATGTGCGATCAAATATTATTTATATTAATGGGAATCCCTTAAATGATCAACAAAAGTATTCTGTTGCAACTATAGATTATATTTTTGATCAAAAATCGTATCCTTTTTATAAGGGGACCAATGCTATTAATACTGGTATTTTATTTCGGGATATTTTGATTGCCAAGGTGGAAGCAACCCAAGACATTCTTATTCCAATAAGAGGAGAATTTGATGAATAAAGTCGCCATCTTATCTGATAGTACATGCGATTTAGTCGCCACTTTACTAGATGCATATCGCATTGATACCATTCCGTTGCATGTAAACTTTGGCGAAAGTAGCTATGATGATGGTGTCAATATTACTCTTGAAGAATTGTATCATAAAGTGGAAAAAGAAGGGAATCTACCAACAACATCCGCTTGTTCTTATGGAGAAACTAAATCTTTTTTTCAAAGGTATTTAAATGATGGATATGATATTGTGTATACAGGAATTAGTTCTAAAATGTCTGTTACTTTTCAAGTGGCCACTTTGGTTAGAGAAGAATTGGATACTACTAGAATATTTGTAGTAGATAGTGGTAATTTATCAACGGGTATAGGTCTGTTATTACTAAAGGCAGCAAGAATGAGAGATGAAGGTCTTTCCGCTAGGGAAATTGCTACCCAATTAGAAGAAATTGTACCAAGAGTAAAATCACAATTTGTCATTGATACTATGGATTATTTATATAAAGGGGGCCGTTGTACAGCTGTACAATTCGCTTTTTCTAAAGTGTTGCGCGTAAAGCCAATGATTGTGGTACGTGAAAAAACGATGCAAGTAGGTGCAAAATTTATTGGAAACATTACGAAAGCACAAAGGGGGATGACCAATATGTTCCTCAAAGATTTTGATAAAATTGATAAAGAATTTGTTTTTATTACCCATACATTTGCTTATGAGGGTGCAAATTATATTAGAAGTTTGATTGAGAATGTAGCAGAGAAAATAGAGCATATATATGAGACTGTTGCGGGATGTGTAATTGGATCTCATTGTGGAAAAAATACTATTGGCATTTTGTATATCATGAAAGATGAAATGGTGAAAAAAGTAGAAAATGTAGTCGATTAATCTGATTTTTAAAATGAATAATATTAAGATTTTGGAAGATATAAAATGATTCGACAGGCCAATACAAATGATATAGAAAAAATAGTAGAATTGCAAGTTTGTTATGGAATAACCATAATATA
The DNA here is from genome assembly GCA_023667245.1 of Anaeroplasma bactoclasticum. GTDB lineage: Bacteria > Bacillota_I > Bacilli_A > ML615J-28 > CAG-313 > CAG-313. Next base: position 7,926 of record JAMPAL010000025.1, on the reverse strand, counting down.
GAAGAACTGAAAGAGGAATTTTACAATTTGATTGCAAAAGATGATGAACAAGTTTTCTTAAAATATGATGAGAATATAGCCGTTGGATTTGCACAATGTCCACTGAGATATGATTATGTAGGAGGAACGACAACTAGCCCCATAGGCTATTTGGACGGCATTTTTATAAAGGAAAATTTCCGAAATAGAGGATATGCTAAAGAATGAGTATTGGCTTATGAAAACTGGGTCAAAATAAAAGGCTGCTTGGAATTTGCAAGTGATTGTGAAGTGCAAAATCATTGTAGTTTTGAATTCCATTTGGCAATGGGTTTCAAAGAATCTAGTAGGATTGTTTGTTTTACAAAGACATTGACAAAAGAAATGCAATAGAAGAGTTAAAATATACCATTAGCTGGCTAATGGTATTTCTTTTTAAGGAGTGAGCATGAAAAAAATTGAATTATTAGCCCCAGCTGGGGATTTAGAGATACTAAAGGTGGCTGTACAAGCAGGTGCTAATGCAGTATATTTAGCAGGAAAACAATTTGGCGCAAGATCTTTTTCACCGAATTTTACGGAAGAAGAATTAAAAGAGGCTGTAATTTATGCGCATCTTCGTCGCGTTAAAATTTATATCGCTGTCAATACAATTGTATATCAAGAAGAATGGTCCGATCTAGTTGCGTATCTTTCCTTTTTGTATGAAATCGGAGTAGATGCTTTGATTGTCCAAGATTTAGGAGTATTACGATATATCAGGTGTCATTACCCAGATTTTGAAATACATGCTTCTACGCAAATGAATATTTACCATCCAAAGGGAGCACAATTTTTAAAAGATATTGGCGTGAAAAGGGTCGTATTAGCCCGTGAGGCATCACTTGAACAAGTACATGCAATCGCTCAAACGGGCATTGAAGTAGAAATATTTGTACATGGGGCACTTTGTTTTGCGTCATCCGGCAATTGCTTGATGAGTTATGCCATTGGTGGAAGAAGTGGTAATAGAGGCCAATGTGCTCAACCTTGTCGAAAGCGATATACATTATTGGAAAATCAGCGGATAATTTCTAAAAAAATGTCGTTACTTTCGATGAAGGATTTAAATACATTGACTTATATGAAAGAAATGACAGAAAGTGGTGCGTGTTCCTTCAAAATTGAAGGTAGAATGAAGAGTAAGGCCTATGTTTATTGTATCGTCAAGCATTATCGCCAAGCATTAGATGCTTTGGAAAGAGGAGAATATGAGCATTTTAGTCAAAAAGAACAAACCGATTTATATACGGTATTTAACCGGCAATTTACAAAAGGGTATATAATGCATGAAAGCAATGCACAGTTGACGAATATTATTGATGTTAATCATCAAGGTTCCCACTTGGGAAAGATAATTAGAGTGCGTCCAAATGAAATAGATATTCTTCTTACTGCCCCTTTATATGTAAAAGATGCCATTCGAATAAAAGGAAAAGAAGAGGTAGGATTTGTTGTATCATCATTTTATGTTCATCAAGAAAAACGTGAAGTAGCATATCCTGGTGAAATTGTATCTATTCAAATCACACATAAGCAAAGCATAGGAGCACAAGTCGTTAAAACGCAAAGCTATTTGCTTCAACAAGAATTAGAAAACAATAAAAAAGAAGAGCCAATTCGTTTTCCAGTAGATGTCCATTTGTCCATAAAGTTACATCATCCAATTACATTGACGCTAAGTGATGGTATACATCAGGTGACTATTCAAGGCGAAATTTTAAAAGAACAAGCAAAACAGCCTACGATAGCATCGGTTATATTGGAAAAATTAAATAAATTGAAAGATACTCCTTTTGTTTTACGCCATTGTACAGTAGAGTATGATCAAGTTGCTTTCGTTCCTGTCAAAGACCTCAATGCGGTGCGTAGAAAGGCAATAGATGCTCTCAATGATGCAATTTTGGCAGAGCGCCATAGGGCTGTACAACCTTATATAGAGCCTTTTCTAGATGTGCATTGGCATGAATCCCAAATTGAAGCAATCGTACACACATTAGAACAAGCTAAGATTTGTCAAAAATGGGGAATAACAACGATTTATAGTGATTATGAGAGCGAGAATCAAAATTATAACCGTTTACACGTAGCCAAGGGCGAAAAGGGGTTAATCCATAACTTAAGTCAACTCACTAGTGGAAAGGTGGTCTCACCATATTTAAATGTAGTCAACCCAGAGGCAGTAGCTTTTTTAGCACATTTTGGTATGCAATGTGTGTATTTGTCCAATGAGTTATCTATTGAGCAAGTCTGCCGTTTCCAGGTAAGCCAAATGCCTGTTGATATAGGCGTTATGATATATGGCAGGATGGATGTAATGGTCACACAGCATTGTATGATATCTAAATCCAAAGGATATGAGACCAAACAATGTGGTGCATGTCAAGGGGAATATGCCCTAGCAGATGAATATGGAAATCAATTCACTATTTTGCCAGATAAAAGATACGGATGTAGCTTGCGTATACTTGATTATCATATTCGTAATTGGACGCATTATCAAAAAAAATTAGAAAAACTGGGAATACATCGTTTTTTATTGGTGTTTACAGTAGAAACTGAGGCAGAAGTGTCACAAGTTTTAAATCAGTTGAATAGATAAAAAAGACTATATTTTCATTTTGAAAATATAGTCTTTTTGTCCATTAATCGATGTCTAAAGCATCAAAACCAATATTTTTCTTTTTAGATTTGTTTTTTACATTCTTTTTTTCCTGATAAAAAAACATAATTATCAGCGCCAAGATCATAAGAATAGCTGAATAAATATAGAGTAATTTTAAACTAGCCTGGCTATTATACATAATCAAGCCAATCAAAATAGGGGTTATAGTTTGTGCAACCATAGACACAGTGTAATAGTACCCTGTGAACTTACCAATTGTTTTGCTAGTTGAAATTTCCACCATCATTGGGTATGAATTGGCATTAATGAGGGCCCATCCAATGCCACATATTACAATGAGTAGATAAATTGGAATCACACTAAAGAAAAGTTGGTTGTCGTTTGCGGTAATCTTTTCATGATAGCCATCGCTAAAAACACCATTTGCAAATAAATAAATCAAAATGCCTAAGAAACCAATGACTAGGGCAGCAATACCCAGGAGCACGGTATTTTTTCGGCCAATTTTAGTTGGAAGATTGATCGAAGTCAAGAAAGTGATAATAGAAGATACAGTTAAAATAATGACAATAGTAGAAGCAATTCCTTCGTCTAATAAAATATTTTTACAAAACAGACTATTGAACGTTTCAATAGCATTAAATGACATATACCAAAATAGGATGCCTAAAATTAAAATTATGAGATTTTTCTTATCTGCTTTGCTCAGTGGCTTGTCTTCCGCAATTTCTCCCATAGCTTCACTTAGCTTTTCACCATAAGCAATGTCTGCTTGGTTTTCTTGAAGTAATTTATTTTCATTGACTTTAAATAATAAAATAATAAGGGCAATTATCATAAATGCACTAGCAATACAAAATGCAATAATAGCATTTTCTGGTTTAGTGGGTTCCCAGTTTTGCACCTTTGAATTATCAGCAATTTTTAGAAACATAGCGAGTCCGCCAGCAAGAATAGCACCAAGATAACCAACAAAGTTGATAATTCCATTGGCCTTTGAACGAAGGGGTTTTGGAGTGACATCGGGCATTAACGCAACAGCAGGATTACGGTACATATTCATAATAATCAAGATGAGTGCCATCATAATGATAACTCCAACTAAGGAATGGAGATAAAACATCACCGCAATCATAGGAAATAATAGTGCAGATAAAATCATTCCAATGACAATATAAGGCATCCGTTTTCCCATTTTGGTGTGGGTTTTATCGGATAAAGCACCAAATAATGGAAGCATAAAAATAGCTAAAGCATTGTCAGATGCCATAATAATACCAATAATAAATTCATTGCTTTTTCCAGTTTGATCACGCAATAAATAGTCCAAAAATAAGGGACAATAATTGTTATACATTTGCCAAAGCATCAGGATAGAAAAAAAGGCGCAGCCTATATATAACGTATTTTTTGTATTTAATTTTAATTTTCTTTCTTCTAGTTCCATAAATTCTCCTCGTTTACATATTGATATGCATATTATATCAAAAATAGCATATTTTTGCAAAAGATATAAAAAAGTCAAAAGGTATAGAGTACCTTTTGACTAATTTATTATAATAAGTCAGTTTCCATCTGATGAGATTGGGAAAAATGGGATGATATTTTTTGAATGGTAATGAGTGCCACAACAACAAAAATAAGACAACATAGTGTTTCAGAAATAGGATACGCCCACCATACTGCTTGATCAGAATGAGTAATGAGTTTAAGAAGAAGGGCACAAGGAATCAAAATAACAGCTTGTCGTAAAAGACTCATCAACATAGATTTATATCCGTGGCCAATGGCTTGAAACATAGATGAAATGATAATAGAAATAGCTGCAGGAATAAAACAAATGCTAATCGTTTTAAATGCTCGAACTGCAAGTGGTGTAGTCTCACCAAGTTGAAATGCACTAGCAATCCAGCCAGAACCAAATTGAAAAAGAAGAAGGCCAAAAGTCATCACACTTAACGAAACGATTAACGATAACTGTACGGTTCTTAAGAAACGATGCTTTAGTCTTGCACCAAAATTGTACCCCATGATAGGCATTGCACCTTGGGTTAATCCAAATATAGGCATAAAAATAAAGGATTGAACTTTAAAATAGGTACCTAGAATGGTTACACCATCTGACGACAGAATCAAGTTGAGGATAATGGTTGTTAGAGCATTGATTGAATTCATAATAGCAACCGATAAACCAACATTGAAAATATCCTTTAAGGTTTTGCCTTCAAAACGGAACGTTTTTAAATCAAAACTAACTTGTTGTTTTTTAAATATAATAATACATATAACAAATATGCCAGCAACACACTGTCCAATTACAGTAGCAATGGCAGCACCCGAAACGCCAAGCCCCAAACCAAAGGGAAGACCTAAGCCTTGTCCTGGTTCAAAAATAAAAATTGGATCAAGGATAATATTGGTAATGGCTCCAATCAACTGTGAAAGCATCGGAACAATCATATTCCCCGTGCCTTGAAGGATTTTGGTAATTGTTACTTCTAGATAACTACCAATACTAAATGCCATTACGATGCTCAAATACTGAATCGAAAGTGCTTTTACCTCATTTGAATCATGATAAATTTTCATAAATAAAGTAGGGATGAAAAAGCTACAAGCTAGTGTAATAAAGTAGGCAATAATCGATAGGATAATTCCTGTTTTAGCAGCCAAATCAGCGCTAGCTTGATTGCGTTCACCAAGTCTTCTTGAAATGACAGAACTTGCACCAATACCAATACCTAGAGAAATTGCTAGACAGATCATTTGAATGGGAAAGGCATAGTTCAATGCATTCAATTCCGCATTACTTTGCTCACTAATTCTCGATACATAGAGACTATCTACTACATTATATAAGGCTTGTACAAGCATTGAGAAAATGGCAGGTAATGCCATTGTAAAAAGTAATTTTCCAATTGGAGTGGTGCGCATTTTGTTGTCTTTTTCGAATTGTTTTGAATTATTTTTTTCTATATTTTCCATAATACCTCCAAAATACTTATCTATCGATTATACCAAAAAAATGTCAATGCGTCAAAACTAACGAAAAAGATATCGCTTTCATATTTAGTGATAAATAACGAAAAATTCAGTTAAATTTCACGAAGAAATAACAAAATTATGGTATAATAGGCAAGAGGTGAAATTATGGCAAAATTATTAATCGTAGATGATGAAATGCATATTAGAGAATTAGTAAAAAAATATGCTGCATTTGAAAATTATGACTTTGACACTGCTTCTAACGGAATAGAGGCTATTCAAAAGGTTCACCAAGGCGAATATGATTTGGTGATTATGGATATTATGATGCCAGAATTAGATGGATTTTCGGCTGTTAAAGAAATTCGCAAATTCTCAAGTGTACCTATTATTATGCTCTCAGCGCGTAGTGAAGAATATGATAAACTATATGGATTTGACCTTGGAATTGATGATTATGTGACGAAACCATTTTCTCCAAAAGAATTGATGATGCGTGTGCACGCTGTACTTAGTCGTTCAAAAAACAAAAATGAAAAACAGGCTGTGGATAAAAATGAGATTTTAGAGTACAAAACGTTGAAATTCGATTTGAGCGCCCACATTCTTTATATTGATGGAAATCGGATTGAATTGACTCCAAAAGAATATGAACTCCTTTTATATTTGATTCGCAATGCCAATATTGCAGTAAGAAGAGAACAACTCCTTGAAAAAATATGGGGCTATGATTATTATGGTGATGACCGAACATTAGATACTCATATGAAGTCGTTGCGTAAAAAAATAGCAAGTTATGCCGACAATATTGTCACAATTAGAAGGGTAGGTTATCGTTTTGATACTGAAACAAATTAGCTTAAAATGGAAACTATTTGTCACGATATTTCTATTTGCAGCATTGATTGCTGCTGTTTTTATCGTCTTTCAAATTACTTTGCTAGAAACCATTTACCGTTCCAATAAAATGAATCGGATGGAAGGGTTGATTACACAAGTTGATTCGGAGATAAAAGGGAAGGATTTAAGTATTTTTAAAGATACAGAAAATCCGTTTTGTTATGAATTAGAAAATGTATCAGTTGAAGAAGAAACGGCGATTTACTTATATGGAAAACCCAAAACAACTGTGTATGTAACTAGTGGGGAAAGTTTAATTATTGCGGATAAAAATTTAGTCTATAAAACCTATTCGGGTAGTTCGTTTGAGGGACTAGATTATGAGTTAATCAGTGAAATATGGCGAAAAGCAAGCGACGCATCTTATAAAAAATTTTATGCCATTTTTTCCAGTTTACCTGATGCTAGATTTGGTAAAGTACAATTGATTGATATGAATCGGTCAAAACGGATGTTAGCCAAGGATTTATCAGGTAGAACAGAATCAATTATGTGTTGTGCTTTTGTGCAACTTTCGGATGGGAATGAATATTTATTGATATTAGATAATAAACTAATACCAGTTGGATCAGTTGTCAAAACCTTAAAAATGCAACTGACTTATATTGGTGCTATCGTCATTGTCTTATCTACTATCATCGCTATATTTTTATCAAAATATATTTCTAAACCGATTGCCAGGCTAAATGCAACAGCTAAAGTGATGGCCAAAGGAAACTATGATGTCGTATTTGAAGGCAATGGCTATTTAGAGATAGATGAATTGAACCAAACACTCAATAACACAATTGAGGAATTGCGAAAAACTGAAGATTTGAGGCGAGAATTGATGGCGAATGTCTCTCATGATTTACGTACACCATTGACAATGATTACTGGATATGCGGAAATGATGAAAGATATTCCTGGTGAAAATAATCCTGAGAATTTACAAATCATTATTGATGAGGTCAATCGTTTAAATTTACTTGTCAATGATATGCTTGATTTATCTAAACTCTCTGCTAAGACAGTAAAAATGCAATCACAGACCTATTGTATTACAGATAATATAATAGATATAGTGGAACGAATTCAAAAATTTAATGAAAGTACAGGTATTCACATTCAATTTTTGTATGACCAAATAGTTGATGTTGTTGCTGACGAACAAAAAATTGAACAAGTTATTTATAACTTTATCCACAATGCAATTAATTATAGTCAGGGTTCTACGTGTATTGAAGTCATTCAAACAATAGAACAAGGAGAAGTAAAAATTGCGGTTGTCGATCATGGAATCGGTATCAAGTCAGAAGATTTATCTTGTATATGGGATCGCTATTATCGGATTGATAAAGCACACCACAGGTCAATTCAAGGTTCTGGTTTGGGGCTTTCAATTGTGAAAGGTATTC
>JAMPAL010000024.1 GCA_023667245.1 Anaeroplasma bactoclasticum | reverse complement strand
CGTGATGGTTGTTGGGGTTGATTCTGCATATTTACTGTTTAATCCTGGATCTCTTACAACAAAGAACAAACCTGAAAATACACCGCGGCCATCTGTTGATGGACTAACATTTTCAAAAGTACCATCATCTTTTCTATAAATTGACATAACTGAACCACCACCATCGTCTTGGAATGCCGTATAGGCATTATAGTAATTTAAAATAGCATTGGTTTCAGCATAAGCAGTACCGCCACTTGCCTTATTTTTTCTAACAGTAAACAAGAAATAAGAGCCATCTTCTAATACCCCAAAAATAGATCTTGGTCTATCACTATTATTATAGTCATTGCTTCCCGCATTATTGTATACCCCATTTCTTACATGAACGGTATGATATCCTGTTACAGATTCAGCCTTATTGGCATCTGATGGTAAATATTGTTGTTCGACAATCACTTTTACCCCTTCTGCTAATTTTTGTTTGACTTCTTCATTTGTTGTTTCAATTGCAAATTGTCCTCTAGCAAGTGTTGTGGTGGTTCCTGTTGTACTAATCACACCACGACCATAAAATGAATCTGTTGGTCCATATGTTGTATTTCCTTCTGCATAATCTCTAGAATTATTCATAAACGCAAGTTCTGCATGCTCAACAATATAGAGCATGTTTGAAGATGTGACTTCTCTCGATACAAATGTGCCTAATTCTTTCGCACTCATACAGCCACTCCAAACAGTTGTTGCACCTGCACTAGGCGTTTGGTTATATCCAGAAACAGGATATGTTGCAATTAATTGATCATTTACATCATAAATTTGAAGTTCAACGCCTTGAGAATCATACACATCAATAATTGGATTGGTAGAATCATTCATAATAGCTACACCACTACCACGTGTATTCAACGGACTAATCGTAAATAAATTTTGACCATCTACAGTAAACGGATAATAGGTTTGATTTTTATAATAAAAATATCCCCCTTTTTGATTATACATATCCGTACCATAATACCATTGATCGGCATTGATTCCCGCAACAACAATCCAACCGGGGTGTTTTTGCTCATAATCCTTGGCAATAACTGAAAGTTGTTGCGTTACAAAAGCATCATTTCCTGATTGGATAGCCCAAGTTACTAGTTTAGAGTTTTCGCCATCTGTTTTCATACTAAAGAAATTAGCATTTAAATCCACACTCTTTGCCCCATTATTCATTGTAGTTCCAATTGCGTGTGAATAGTGTAATCCATATTTATCAGAAGTTTCCTCATTTGATACTGTCCATGTTGCAGCACCTGTATTATCTATACTATCATAAGCATAGGTAGGTTTTACATTTGTTTGCAATAGTACTACAAATGCAAAAGCACTAATCAATAGGATTAACGATAATTTTTTAATTTTTTTCACTTTTTTGTCCTCCTTTATATTTTCCTTTTAATCCCCTTACATAATCAAATCTCGCTTCTTCCATCATATAAAATTTATCTCGGTAATTGGGATCTCTTACCTTTAATTCATGTCGTTCTGCCCTATATAGTTTTTTATCCACTTTCACATATTTAGCATCTAACGCGGCATATTCATCCCATAAATAAAACCGATTTCTTGTTTGATAATACACATCCATTAAATCATAATCAAAGGTAGAGAGTTTAAAAAATAGAATTCTTTTTTCAATTAAATAATAATTACTATTACGCAAAACCTCGTTTTGGAACAACAATATGCTATACCCTTTTAATCTTGCCCGAATACAATATTCATAATCAAAAGTAGTTTGATAATATTCTAATTTAAATCCACCCAATTCTTTAAATAACTTTAAATTCAAAAGAGCACCCACAAAATTGCACCCCATACAAGGTCGTACCGTTTCTGCTTGACGTTCTAAAACTTCACATCCTCTTAAAGGCATTGGTGTTGCAACAGCTACTTTTGAATAATCATTTTCGATGAGATATCTTCTTATCGTTAACAGTGCATTTTCTTCAAAGTAATACCCTTGCTCTATAATCATACCAAAATCAGCTTGTGTTTCTAGAAGTTGCTCATAAACCATTTGATAATTCGCCACTTGCCCAAAGTCTTCACAATCCGTAAAAGAAATATTATTATATTTTTTTAGCATTTGATAAAACTCATTTAAGTCCTGATTTGTTAAATTATATATATATAAGTGATCAATATACTGAATATATGTAGTAATTTGTCTAACATATTCTTTCATATCCACTTGATCTATCATTCTTTTTTGTACGATAAGTGCCGCATTCACATGGATATCATAAAACTGATTTTGTTGTTCTTCCATACATTTACCTCATATTCACCTTATTATATCATAAATTATTTTTTTTGAAAATAGGTTCATACTATTTTATTTAAATTATTGTAAATATTTATCATTTACCGGATACAAAACAAAAAAGTCTAATTCCAGCCAAATACTAGAATTAGACTTACTTATTATTTTTATTCTATTCGTTTTAGCAATACGGCGATCTAGGACGTTCATTAGAATATGTATAAGTAGATTTTAACCAAATGATCAATTCTTCACAACTATCACTACTAGTAAAGTTTTGTTTTATAAAAATCAACTGATTCGAAATCTAAAAAAGTTTGATAAAGTGAGATATGAGCACCATAAAACCCATAACCCAATCTTTAGGATATACTTTCCTATTATTCACTTCAGCCAGGCAATCTACTTGTATTATATCTAAATTTGTACTATGGCGCTGTAAAAAAGTTAAATCCATACATCTAATCTCTTCTCTATTTGCCCATTTTACTTTAATATCCCCCCCTTGAACAATATATTCTTTCCCAACTTCAAATAAATCTACCGCTTTTGACAAGACACAAAGTCTACTATCAGTCTCTATTTTGTCCTATTCTTCTATCTCACTTTGATATATTTGTTGATGATATGCAAAACTTTTATCAAATTCACTTGTTTTCCTAAATTGTATATATAGATGTTTTCTCTATCTTTAAAGCTGTGCTCTATATGTATTACTACCTCAAATCTAAACAAATCATAGAAAAAATTCCCATATTGTCCAGAAATATATACACGGATTAGAAGTGCCAAGTTCTTAATTTTCTTGATATCCTCCAAGGGTCCTGTTTTGGGCTTTAATCTTTATTTGTCCAAGCCACATATATACACTTTATTCTTTTACTAACTCATTTTACCCATCACTAATATTATTATAGGGTGCCACCTATAGCAAATATATATTTTAACACATTTTATCAACAACTTATATTAAGTTGCCAATTATATACCTCTATCTCTATGATATCAATAAAATCAAGATTACAATAGCAAAGCCCTGTATCGTATAGTTCCTTTTTTTTTTACTAAAATGGTCCCCTAACTACTCGCAGCAACTATACTAGTCACTTGATGTTCATATCAAGGTTTGTACAGTATCGTTGAATGATTTTTGAATAACATATAAGCCTTATAAAAAGCTCTATTTTATATGCAATAAATTGTACAATTGCAATAAAAAAAAGTATAATCTTTAATTCACATCAAGATTATACCTTTTTTAATAATTAGTTTGCCTTATTTACAGATCCAAATACATTCATCTTTTCAGTTACTGCCATTGCAATACCTTTTGCTGCAGGACCAATTAATTTACGTGGATCATATACCTTCGCATTTTTTTCATCTGCTAAAAATTCTCTTAGTAATTTATTAAATGCCAATTGACATTCCGTATTCACATTGATTTTGCAAGTGCCACAAGCAATGGCTTTTTGAATTTTTTCATCAGGAATACCTGTTCCTCCATGAAGTACCAAAGGAAGATTTGTAGCTTTTCCAATGGCTTCCATTTCCACAAAGCCTAATACAGGTTCACCTTGATATGGACCATGAACAGAACCTAATGCAGGAGCAAGTGCATCCACTTTTGCTTCATTAACTAAGCGTACACATTCATTTAAATCTGCATACTGAATTCCACCTACTACACCATCTTCATTTCCACCTACTGTTCCAACTTCAGCTTCTACACTTACACCTTTTGCATGAGCATAATCTACAACTTCTTTAGTCATTCGAATATTTTCATCAATCGGATGATGTGAGCCATCAATCATCACAGAAGTAAAACCTGCATCAATAGCTGCTTTACAACTTTCAAAACTAGAACCATGATCCAAGTGAATGGCTACTTCAACGGTTGTATTTAAAAATTTCATTAATCCTTTTACCATACCTACTACAGTATCAAATCCACCCATATATTTTGCTGCACCTTCTGATACGCCTAAAATGACTGGTGATTGATTTTTTTCAGCAGTTTCAAGAATAGTTTTTGTCCATTCTAGATTATTGATATTAAATTGCCCTACAGCATATTTACCTGCTTTGGCATTTGCCAACATATTACACATATTAACTAGTGGCATATTTTCGTTCCTCCTATTTGTTTTAATTTTATTTTGAACATATATATATTACCTTAAAGTACTCTAAAAGTAAACCGGAATACCTTTTTATTTTGTTTATTCTATCTTTTTGAATAGATACTTATCTACCTTTTCTTTTATTTTTTCAGGAATTTCTCTATCAATTGGAAAGACTTGATAATGTTGCAATTTTTTAGAAAAAGTCTCTACAAAAGAATACGTATGGTACAGTGCATCTTCGCCAATAAAATGCATTGTATCATAGCGGTTATGTATATGTGCCGAATTCCCAACACCAAAACGCATAAAATTGACTGCAGGAATTCCTTTATCTGCAAAAGGAATACAGTCACTTGAATAAATATCTTGTGTAACATCTATTGGAAATCCTACCTCTTTTGCCAAATAAGTAATCATATGCATTAGCGCATCATTCCCTAATACGACTGAGCTATCTTTTCCAAGAATGGCCCCCGCAACATCCACATTTACATTGAGCACAATGGTTTCAAGGCTTTCTTTTGATAATTGTGATACATAATACTTACTACCAAGTAATCCTCTTTCTTCACTACCACACCAAACAAAGCGCATAGTCCTTGTTGGTTTATGGTTCATAAAATAATCATACAATCCCAAAAGAATCACACATCCTGCACCATTATCATATGCACCTTTACTAAATAGCACACTATCATAATGCGCTGTATATACAATCACTTCATTTTCATATGTAGAGCCTTTTATTTCAGATATAACATTATGAGAATCCACCATTTTTTCTTCTTTTAACAATGTAAGTGTTATTGTTTTTGGATTTTCTTCTACCAAATGCATTGCATCAATGGTGCGCATATGTACACCAGACAATTTTCCTAATTCAAAAAAAGGCTCTCTTAGTTCTCTAATATCAATATCCGCTTGTTCATCATAGACATCGCCATCAAATGTAATAAAGCCAACTGCTCCAGCTTGAATTAATGCTTCATAAGTAGGTTTTCTTAAATAACCATTCACCAAAACAATTTTGTCTTTTGCATATATATAATGGATGGGATTGGTTGAATCCATATAATAAAAAGGAGCTTCTATTCCTTCTTCTTGAGTATCGAGACTACACCGATATCCAGTTACTTCATACTCTCGTCCATCACAAGTAGCTAAACTTACTTTTTGAAAGTCAGTTTGTGAAACTTGAAAAGGTACAACATTTGCTACTCCACCCATTTTCTCTATTTCCTGTTTTAACATATTTGCGCAAAGGAATTCTTCATTTGAACCGCTTACTCTAGTCGTGCTCATTTTTTCTAATAATTGATACATCTTCTTTTTATCCATTTTATCACCTCCAAATGATTATATCAAAAAAAGTGATGAATCTCTAGTTCATCGCTTTCTGTTTTATTCACTTTATCCGTTGCAATATAATTTTTGAAAAAGACTATAACTAGATTCCATTTCAGTAGTTGTAAGTAATGAAGAGTCATACTAGATTCATATACATTCAAATAGATATTTAATTTCATCCCTTGTCCATTAAATAAACGTTTTTGTTAGTGCTAATGAATTATTATCATTAGAGTGACTATGATCATCAAGTTGTTTTGTATTATTTTTCATTTGACAGAGATGTTGATTGATTTTTTACAGAAAATAAACATCATTGTTAATGACAAAAATACCATTATATAAACAAGGATTTTTATTTTTTTCACCTTTGTATTTCAAATAAATTTTATAATACTAGTTTTAATAACAACGTTTGCTTCTTTAGTCAATACGGTTATATCTTGATCTCCTTTTTTCTCTCAATGATTCTATTGACATTTTTATCGCAAAGTCACAAGGTCTTGGAGAGTTAGCTAAAAAGCACCTGTTTTTATACTATCATTACAGCGAATGATTTAATTTTTCCACAAATATCTCACAAATACTGATACTACCATTTTTACTCTTAATTATATATTATATTGCCATTTTATTTAGCATATGATTGAACCATTATTATCCCTATGAATCATCCTTGTTAACTTTATTTCGTCTAATAATAACATAGATAATTGTATTATCTTAAAAACAGTTTACTCGATTGTTTTTGAAAGTAAAAAGATAGTTGTTGAAATAAATTCAACAACTATTTTTATTATACTATCCTTCTAAATACCTTCCCATAAACATACCACCAAACTCCGCAAGCGATTTTTCTACATCTGTAATCGCATCACTTAACACAATAACAGATCCAGATATATCTCCTAACACATTAATAGGTTTAATAATAGCGGATTTAGATATAGGGTAATCTTCTAAGAATTCAAAGTTTTCTGCTTTATCCACGACTTGAGTTTGTCGCTTGCTCATTTTTTCTTCTAAGCGCAGTGATATTCTTTTATTAGATATATCTTGTTTAAAGTTTCCTGCATATGCAATGACCTTTTCATTATCTGTAATAATAATATCTTTTTTGTTAGAAGCATATAAACTTTCAACGAATTCTTCGACAAAATCATTTACATTTTGTACCGGAGAATATTTTTTTAATATTATTCGATCCGTTCCGTCTGTATATATTTCTAAAGATTCCCCTTCTTTGATGCGCATTGTTCTTCTTAATTCTTTAGGTAAAACGATTCTACCTAAATCGTCTATTCTTCTGACAACACCAGTTGCTTTCATAATAACCTCCGTAACAATTTTTCTCTATAGTTATTATGGGGGATTTTTACTTTTTTATACAGAATTTCTCAACTATTTTCTAACAATAATTTTATTTATTACGTTTTCTAAAAACATCGTTAATCCATATATATAACTTCTTGTAGTTACTTTAGGATCAATGGTTACTATAATTTTTTTATTACGATAATCAAATTTATAACGCAAATGTAAATCAATTGATAAATCAAAAAGCTTACTTGCATTGATACAAGCAGTTGTTTCTTCTTCAAAAACAATAGTAATTTCCGTTTGTGTTTGTTTAAACGTTTCAACACCGGATTTTTTCAACAAGTATTCTAAGTATTTTTCTTCCATATAAAGCAAGATTTCCTCACTTAACTTGCCATATCGATCTGTGTATTCTTCTATAAGCATTTGAATTTGTTGTCTAGAAGTAATCTTACTGATTGATTTATGAATATCGATTCGAATAGCGTCATCTTCTACATAGCTTTCATCAACGTGTCTAGAAATATCAATTGGGAATTTTTTTGTATTTGCCTCTTCTATTGGAAGACCTTTTTCTTCTTGAATGGCTTCATTTAATAATTTCATATATAGATCCATTCCTACTGCATCGATATAACCTGATTGTTCACTCCCTAAAATATCCCCTGAGCCACGAATTGCCAAATCGCGCATTGCAATCTTATACCCGCTTCCTAATTCTGTAAATTCTTTGATAGCTTCTAGGCGCTTAACAGCATTTTCAGTAATAATCTTGCTTTTATCATACATCAAATAAGCATAAGATATTCTATCGCTTCTTCCAACTCTTCCTCTTACTTGATATAATTGAGAAAGTCCTAATGTATCTGATCTTTCAATAATCAGTGTATTGGCATTGGGTATATCTATACCTGTTTCAATGATGGTTGTACAAATTAACACATCATACCCTTTATCCAAAAAAATCATCAATTCATTTTCGATATCATCTTTGTCCATTTTTCCATGTATTAGGCCTATTTTGGCTTTAGGTACCAATTGATGAACCTTTGAGCGAATATGATTCAACTCTGATATACGGTTGAGCAAATAGAATACTTGCCCACCTCGTCCCATTTCTCGATTAATCGCTTCACGAATGACAGAATCATTGCTTTCAAGTACATAAGTTTGAATAGGCAAGCGATTATTCGGTGCTGTTTCAATCAAAGATAGGTCCCGTAATCCAGAAAGTGCCATTTGAAGCGTCCTAGGAATAGGTGTCGCGGAAAGTGTTAAAACGTCAATATTAGATTTCATTGTTTTAATCCGCTCTTTATGCTCTACACCGAAGCGTTGTTCTTCATCAATAATCAGTAATCCTAGATCTTTAAATATGATATCTTTCGATAAAATGCGATGTGTTCCGATAATAATATCAACATATCCCTTTTTTAATCCATCAATAATATTTTTTTGTTTTTGGAGCGGAGTAAAACGATTGAGCAACTCCACTCTTACCCCATATTTTTCAAACCTTTCCTTAAAAGTGTAATAATGTTGCCTTGTCAGCACTGTTGTTGGTGCAAGATAGGCTACTTGTTTTCCATTATCAACTGCCTTAAAAGCCGCACGCATTGCAATTTCTGTTTTACCAAACCCTACATCCCCACAAATCAAACGATCTAATGGATGGCTGCTTTCCATATCTTTTTTGACTTCTTCAATTGCTTTTAATTGGTCGGGTGTTTCTGTATATTCAAAATCACTTTCAAATTCTAATTGTTCTACTGTATCTTCACGATATACAAATCCTGGTCTTGCATCCCGTTCAGCTTGTACTTTAATTAATTTTTTAGCTATGTCTTTGGTTTTCTCTTTGATCTTCGCCTTTTTTTTCTGCCATTCCTTGCTTTTTAAACTATTCAGTTTGGGTAATTTATCTTTTGAACCAATATATTTTTCTAAAACATAAATATTTTCTACCGGTATCAATAACCTTGACTCTTCCGCATATTCTATGCATAAAAAATCATTGATTGTATTCCTAATCTCTCTGGTTTGGATACCAATATATCTACCAATACCATAATCCTGATGCACCACATAATCACCTGGATTGAGTTCTTCTTTATTGTAAATTTTAACAGAATCTTTTAAAAATTTTTGATATTTTGAATTCTTAACAATTTTACCTGGTGCAAATTCATTAGGAGAAATCAAAACAAATTTGGATTCTAAATCCTCAAATCCATATCCATCAGACATTATTGCAACATTTACTTGATGTTGTTGCAATTTTGTAATATGGTTTATTTCAACATATTCTATTTTGTTTGCTGTAAACGTTTCTTTTAAAAACAATAGTTTTTTTTCATCAACATGTGTAATCAAATATGTTTTTTGAGGATTTGCTTTAATATCTTCAATCATGGATTTAATATTATTATTGTACTCAAAACAATTGGTTGTAGCAAGCACAATATGTTGATCCAACTTCATTCCCACTAATGAAGAGTTAAAGATAGATGTAAATACATTGGTTTTAGCAGCATACAAACCACTATTCAATGTCACAAAAAAGTCATCAGGAGCAATATTTTTATTTTTTGAAAAATAATCAGCAATTTCATGAAACATTGCCTTTTCATGTTCTAAACAGGCTTGATAATCTTCATAAATACAAACAGGTTGATTCAAAAGTTGGTAAAATGGTTGATATTCAGATGTAAAATAAGGCAAATAGATATATAACTGATCTAGATTTTGATAATTTTCAATAGATTCTATATTCATTTTCACCTTATCCGTTAATTCTTGGTTCTTGATAATGTTTGCTTTAATTTGTGGAATATTTTGTTCATCATAATAAATTTCATATAAAGGATAAATAGATACCTCTGGTATAACGCCTTTAGACATCTGTGTTTCTACGTCTATTTTTTTGATATTTTCAATTTCATCATCAAAGAAACTAATTCGAATAGGTAAATCTTCGTTGATAGGATAAACATCTATTAAACTACCTCTTACACTAAACGTCCCTCTCACTGAAGTAATCGCTGTTTTTTTATATCCTCTAATAATTAAATCTTGAACTAATGTTTGTCTATTGATAGTTGAACCAATTTGATAAGATAAAATAGATTTTTGAAGGAACTTTTTAGACATCATTTGTCTTGTAAACCCTTCAACATTAGTTACAATAATCTGAGGGTGATTTTGAACAATATGGTGTAATGTTAACATCCTAGCTAGCCTAAATGCCTCACTAGTTGCCACTAGTTCACTAGATATAAACTCTTCTGCGGGAAAAAAACTGACATTGTCAGTTCCTGTTATATCACATAAGACTTCATATGCCTTTGATGCTTCATAAATAGAAGATGTAATATATACTACAGTTTGCTTATTTTGAGAAAATAAGTTTGCCGCAAGTAATTTGGATAGATGAGATGCACATTCTGTAATATAAATATTTTTCGTTTCTTGATTGCTTTGATGAAATAATAATTCTTGGAATGGTTTTGTAAAAGCTAATTTACTTTCTAATAAATCTAAATAACGCATTGATTCACCCATTATAATGATTCATAATATAGTCAATGCCATAATTGAGTAGATCATCTACAATTTGAGGCATTTTTTCTAAAGTTTGTTGCAATACCGCTAATTCTTTTTTAGAAAACTTCGATAATACATAATCAATAGTATCTACTTCTTTTTGTTTCTGAATTCCTATTCTTAATCTAGCAAATTCATTTGTTCCTAGATGAGAAATAATGGATTTTATACCATTATGTCCCCCTGCTGAACCATTTTTACGGATTCTAATACGTCCTAGTGGTAAATCTAAATCGTCATAAATAACAAATATATCTTGAGGCGTTTTATGATAATATTCCATAATAGCCTTTACACTTATTCCTGAATTATTCATATAAGTCGTCGGTTTAATAAAATAATGTTTTTGTCCATTATACATATACTCTGCCACATACGCTTGAAATTTTTTTTCTTGTAGAAAGGATAGTTGGTTGGTCAAAGCAATTTGATCTAGGGCCATAAATCCTGCATTGTGGTGTGTTTCTTCGTATAATTTACCAATATTGCCAAGTCCTACAATAATCATATATTTTCTCCTAAGTTTATTTTTAAAATATGTTGATAGGCTAAAACTGTATTTTCTAAAAGAGAAACAATCGTTAATGGACCTACACCACCTGGAACAGGGGTAATATAAGCACATTTTTCTTTGACCTTTTCAAAATCAACATCCCCATACAATTTTTCTTCAACTCGATTCGTGCCTACATCAATTACGACAGCATTTTCTTTGACCATATCCTCTGTAATAAAACGATTTTTGCCAATAGCAACAACTAAGATATCTGCATTTTTAGTTATTTCTTTTAAATTTTGCGTTTTAGAATGGCAAATAGTGACAGTTGCATGATGATTCAATAATAACATTGCCATAGGTTTACCTACAATATTGCTTCTTCCCACAACACAAGCATTTTTTCCAGAGACATCAATATCATATGCTTCTAAAAGTCGCATAATCCCCCTTGGCGTAGCACTTTCAATAGCAGGAAGGCCACTAAAAAGTCTACCTTTGTTTTGAATGCCAAAACCATCTACATCTTTTGTATAAGCAATAGTATCAATAATATGTTGCTCATTGATATGACTAGGTAGTGGTAACTGTACAATGATACCATGAATAGCATCATCTTGGTTGAGTTGTTGGATGCAATCTATCAATTCTTTTTCCGTAATCGTTGTTGGAAAATCAATTCTTTTGGTCAATATTCCACAATAACTCGCTGCTTTAATCTTATTTCGCACATAAATTTGACTAGCAGAATCCTCTCCAACGAATACAATAGCTAATCCTGGAATGATGGATGTTTGGGTAACCAGTTCAGAAACCTGCTTTTTTAATTGCTCTTTTAATGTTTTACTTAATGCTTTCCCATCTAATATTGTCATTTTCATTCTCCTTTTTTCGAATTCATTCATATATATGTCAAAAACATTAGACTTATCATCTAATGATTTCATTTTTTAATTGCTCTTTCTTGTTCTCATACTCGAAAAGGGCATCTTGAATAATTTGTAACGCAACTTCTTTTCCCTCTAATTTAAACCCTGTTGTTGTTTTATGCTCTAAATTTTTATATACACTAAAAAAATGACTTATCTCATTAATCATATGCTCAGGTACATCTTCTAACTCTTTATAGTGATTTAAATTAGGATCATTAAATGGAATAGCCACTATTTTATCATCTATATAATTTCCATCAATCATTCGAATAACACCAATAGGATAACAACGAACCAAACTCATAGGCACTAAAGCTTCACTACAAAGTACAAGCACGTCAAGTGGATCTAAATCATTTGCATAAGTCAGTGGAATAAAACCATAATTCGCAGGATAATGAGTAGATGTATATAAAATTCTATCTAGCATAATTAGTCCCGTTTTTTTATCTAACTCATATTTATTTTTACTTCCCTTACTAATCTCAATGACCGCATAAAAATCGTCACAATGGATTCTATTTTTTTCAATATCATGCCAAATATTCATTGTTTTTCCTCCTGTTTTTGTTTATATGCGTATGCAATAGCATTTTCAAATAACGTATCACAACATTCTCCTAATGGATTTAAATGTAGGCAATCCTCTTGTTGTTGTTTATTTAAATACTTTAATACTTCTTTTTTTGTTAAATTTTGCTCATCTATATGTTGTACCAATTCTACAATATCATTCAAATAAATTTGATGGCAATAGCAAACCATATATTGGTCATATTTTTCTTTAAACCAGATAGGAACTAGTACTTCTTCTTTACTATAATATTTTGGATGGTTTTCTTGATAATATACTACTGAGCATTTTTTGTGAATACACATATATATCGTTCGATTTTCATCAAACAAAAAATCCCCTTTTATTAGAGATTTTACTGTCACATTAGATACCGTTTTTCCTCTTGTACCACAAATAGGGCAGGATTTGCCACATAATGAAACACAAGTCTTACAATTGCTATTACATTCCATACAATCACCTTAAATCTATTTTATTATACATCAAGCGCTTTTTTTTTGCAAAGATATCATTTTATTTTATCATATTTTTATATTTGCATACGTATACTACATCAGGTGATAAAATGGCAACAATTAAATATAACGAAAAAGAAGTAGAGTTGCTTGCTAGGTTAATGCGAGCAGAAGCAGAAGGTGAAGGTGAATTAGGCATGCTTATGGTTGGCAACGTTGGAGTAAATCGTGTACTCGCTAATTGTCTAGGCTTTGAAGATATTACTTCCATTGAAGATATGGTTTTTCAACATCCAGGAGGATTTGAATCTACACTGTATTCTTATTTTTACGAACCTGTTAGAGAAAGTGATATCGCTCTTGCTAGAAGGGTGTTAAAAGGCGAAAAATTTTTCCCCGCAAGCCAGGCCTTATGGTTCTATAATGCAGGAGATGACGACTGTAGAAGCAAGTGGTGGGGACAATGGAATACAGGTAGATATAAATCCCATTGTTTCTATGGACCAGTGGAAAGTGAAAATTGTTATGTATAATTTTAACTTTACTTCAATATAATGCATTGTAAAAAGAAAAATAACGAAAGGAGCATTATGACGATTAACTATCAATTTCCTTATTATCCACAATATGGCCAATATGGTCAACCCAACTGTAACAACTATGGTTACCCTCCTATGTACAATCAACAAAACCCTTATAGAACTTTTGAGCATTCCTTTATCGAAAACATTTTACGTATGAATTTGGGAAAAAACATTACCGTTTATATGAATTTTGAGAATAGTCAATGGGGATCAAAAGTATTTAAAGGGGAGTTGCTTGGAGCAGGTCGCGACCATATTTTACTGAAAGATGAGCAAACTGATACTACTTATTTATTACTTCGTATTTATTTATCTTATGTCACATTTGATGAAGATATTGAATATGAGTATCCTTTTGCATAAAAAGTAGCCTTTGTCTACTTTTTTATTTTAGGCTAAAAATAGACTCATTTTAACATTTTTGATAAACCTATGTAGTTTTTTACAGTTTAATAAAAATAGTTTCATTTTTTGCTTGTTTTGGACTTTACCTTTACATTATTTTCCTATTTAACTTTACAATATCATTTATTTTTGATAAAATACGATTATATAAACAGATAGGAGCAATCAATCATGTGTGTATTTTGTAAAATTATAAATGGCGAAATTCCTGCCTATAAATTATATGAAAATGGATTTGTAACTTGTTTTTTAGATATTTCGCAAGCCACAAAAGGTCATTGTTTAGTTGTACCTAAAAAACATATTCAAGATATTTTTGA
The DNA here is from genome assembly GCA_023667245.1 of Anaeroplasma bactoclasticum. Classification (GTDB taxonomy): domain Bacteria; phylum Bacillota_I; class Bacilli_A; order ML615J-28; family CAG-313; genus CAG-313. The sequence goes on along the minus strand of JAMPAL010000024.1, from coordinate 8,210 downwards.
ACTTCCAGAAGTATATGCCGAAGAAGTAATGAAAGCAGCCGTAGTCATATCTCATCTTTTAAAAGAAAAACTAGGCATTACAGACATCAATTTATTAAATAACTCTGGTGTTGGGGCAGGGCAAACCGTTATGCATTTTCACTTGCATGTTCTTCCCCGATATGTAGACGATGAAATTGATTTTCATCAAGTTGATCATGAGCCTAATTTTACCGAATTAGAAAAATTATACACTAAACTCACCCAATAAATCTTCTCATTATAACTAAAACAAAACTCTCGTTTTAAAATCAAAACGAGAGTTTTTTAATTAACGAATTTCTTTTACACCCATATAAGGAACAAGGACATCAGGAACGCGAATAGAACCATCTTCTTGTTGATAATTTTCTAATACAGCAATTACGGTTCTTCCTACTGCAAGGCCAGATCCATTTAACGTATGTACAAGTTCCGTTTTACTATCTTTTGTTCTCCTAAAACGAATATTGGCACGACGTGCTTGAAAATCTTCTGCATTACTAATTGATCCAATTTCACGATAACAATTTTGACCAGGTAACCATACCTCTATGTCAAAAGTTTTTGCCATACCAAATCCCATATCTCCTGTACAAAGTTCCACTACATGATACGGTATTTGCAATTGTTTGAGTACTTCTTCTGAATTTTGCAACATTTTTTCTAGTTCATCATATGAATCTTCCGGCTTTGTAAACTTAATTAATTCTACTTTATTGAATTGGTGTTGCCTTAAAATTCCCCTTGTATCGCGGCCAGCTGAACCTGCCTCTGCTCTAAACGCTGTTGTATAAGAGCAAAATTGTATAGGTAACTTGTCTCCATCGATAATTTCATCACGATACATATTGATACTAGGCACTTCTGCAGTTGGATTTAAATACCAATCTGCATCATCACCTTGACCTGCAGTTACTTTATAGGCATCTTCTTGGAATTTTGGAAATTGTCCTGTTCCAAGCATACTTGCTCCATTTACAATATAAGGTGGCATTAATTCTGTATACCCATGTTTTTTAGCATGTAAATCCATCATAAAACTAATTAGCGCTCTTTCTAATCTTGCCCCCAACCCTTTATAGACAACAAATCTAGCACCTGTTATTTTTGCAGCACGTTCAAAATCAAGTATATCCAATTTTTCTGCAAGCGCCACGTGATCTTTAGGCACAAAGTCAAACTTTGTTGGCTCCATAAAACGTCTAATTTCTCTATTTTCAGTTTCATCTTTCCCAACTTTTGTGGTTAAACTCACTAAATTTGGTGTTCTAAGCATATAATATTTAATTTTTTCATCTAATTCTTCTAGTTCTTTTTCTAATAAAGCTACTTCTTCTCCAATATGCGCAACGGCATTTAACACCTCTGTTGCATCCATTTTATTTCGCTTATACTCACCAATTAATTTACTCTTTTGGTTTTTCTCGTTTTTCAAAGACTCAACTGTACTTAAGATATTTCTTCTTCTTTCATCCATTGTTTTAACTTCTCTTAAATAAGCATAGTCTCCACCTCTTGTATTTAGTCTTCGAATTACTTCTTCAACATCTTCTCTAATTAATTTAATATCTAACATATTTTTACTCCTTTTTGACATATAAAAATCCCTGTTACAAAGGATTTTTCTTTTGTAACAGGGACGAACCATTTTGATAGTCCGCGGTGCCACCCCGATTAGAGCATGCTCTCGCTTAATATAGAAAGATAACGGTTTCTTACCGAAAGTAGTTTGCTACTTCTTCTCCAAGGTAGATTCACTAACATTATATCTTGATTTTCACCATCCATCAAGTCTCTACAATATAAACATTTAGTTACTAATCCTTTTCACTGAATTTAGTCACTCAAATTATAATCTCTTTTTTTTAGTTTGTCAAGAAAAGACTTCTTTATTCATCTGTATTTTCTTCTTCTAATTCCTCAGTGTCTTCTGTTTCCATAATTTCTAATAGACGAAGTTTTTCATTCATCATTTCAGTTTCATCTACTACATCTTCTTCTTCTGATTCTTCTTGGCGTGGTACAATGGCAATTGTTGATACCAAGTGACCATCATTTAATTTAATCACCCGAACACCTTGTGTATCTCTACCAATAACAGAAATATCTGATAAATGCGTACGAATAACCATACCTTTATCAGTAATAATGATTAAGTCATCTTCACCAGTAGATGGAGCTAGACTTACAGGTCTACCGCTTTTCTCAGTAATATTCATATATTTTACACCTTTTCCGTTGCGTCCTTTAATCTTAAAATCGCTAGTAGGTGTCCTTTTTCCATATCCATATTCTGTAACAACTGTAATCTCGTCTTCTTCTCCATTTACAGCAACAAGTCCGATAGCACGTTCATCTTCTGCTACACGAATTCCTTTTACCCCGCTTGCAGCACGATTTGTAGCACGAACGGTTGATTCATTGAAACAAGCCGCTTTTCCATTAGATGCTCCAAAAATAATATCTTGTGTACCATCTGTTCTTGCTACTGCAATTAATTCATCCGTTTCTCCTAAAATCAGAGCACGAATACCTGTACTTCTAATATTTTTATATTGAACTAGTTCTGTCTTTTTGATAATACCATTTTTGGTACCAAAAATAACATACCCAGGATCATCTAATGACTTCACATTAATAACAGCCGCTAATTTTTCGTTATTTTCAAACTTTAATAAATTGATTAAAGGCAAACCTTTCGACGTTCTGCTTGCAGCAGGAATTTGAAATGCTTTTAACAAATATACTTTTCCAAAATTGCTAAAGAAAAGCATATTATCATGAGTGGATGTATAAATAACCTTCTCAATAAAATCATCTTCTTGCATTTTACTTCCAGTAATTCCCTTACCTCCACGACGTTGCGCGCGATAAGTATCTACTGTCATCCGTTTGATATAACCTTTATTCGTTATAGTAATAATTACATCCTCAACCGGTATTAGATCTTCATCTTCGACTTCTAAATCTTCACTAAGATCAATGTTTGAACGTCTATCATCACCATATTTTCTTTGCACTTCTGTCAATTCTGTAACAATAACATGCATTAATTTTTCATGATTACTTAAAATATCCTCTAAATAAGCAACTACTTCTGTCAACTCTTTCTTCTCTGACTGTAATTTTTCAATTTCTAGACCAGTCAAACGCTGCAATCTCATATCCAAAATTGCTTTAGCTTGAATTTCTGTCAATAAGAATTTTGTTGTTAGCTGTTGAATTGCTTCATCCCCTGTTTTAGATGCTTTAATTGTTGCGACTACTTCATCAATATTTACTAATGCAATCAATAATCCCTCTACAATATGTAGTCTAGCTAAAGCTTTATCTAAGTCATACTGGGTTCTTCTTGTTACAACCTCAATTTGATGTTTTACATAACATTCTAGAATTTGTTTTAAATTGAGTACTCTTGGTTGACCATGGTCTAATGCAATCATATTGACACTATATGTAGTTTGCATTTGAGTATGTTTATATAAATTGTTTAAAATCACATTTACATTGGCATCACGTCTTAATTCAATAATTATTCTCATTCCTTTTCGGTTAGATTCATCTCTTAAGTCTGTAATACCATCTATCACTTTATCTTTTGCAAGTTCTGCAATTCGTTCGATTAAACGTGTTTTATTTACTTGATAAGGAATTTCGGTAACAACAATTTCTTTTTTACCATTTTGAAGCGAAACAATATCTACTTTGGAACGAACAGTTACTGTTCCCATACCTGTTTGATATGCTTTTCTTACACTAGAAAGCCCCATAATGGTGGCACCAGTTGGAAAATCAGGAGCTGGAATATACTCCATTAATTTTTCAATCGTAATCTCTGGATTTTCAATCAAAGCAAGTGTCCCATTAATCACTTCGGTTAAATTATGTGGTGGTACGCTTGTGGCCATACCTACAGCAATACCAGATGCGCCATTGACCAATAAACTTGGAAATCTTGCAGGTAAAATTGCAGGTTCTTTTTCAGATCCATCATAGTTATCCACAAAATCTACTGTATTTTTATTTAAATCTCGAAGCATCTCACTAGCAAGTTTACTCATTCTTGCTTCTGTATAACGCATTGCTGCGGCCCCATCTCCATCAACAGAACCAAAATTTCCATGTCCATCTACTAAAGGATACCGATAACTAAAATCTTGAGCCATCCGTACCATCGCTTCATACACTGCAGTATCACCATGTGGATGATACTTACCAATAACATCACCAACGATACGGGCTGATTTTTTATGTGCTTTATCGCTGTATATCCCCAATTCATTCATAGCATATAAAATTCTTCTATGAACTGGTTTTAAGCCGTCACGAACATCTGGTAGCGCCCTTGATACAATAACACTCATAGCATAACTTAGAAATGATGTTCTCATTTCATTTTTTAAATCTACTGGTTGAATTTTATCATAATCTTCTTTTTCGCTTAATAAATTTTCATCAATTTTAGTAAGTTCAGGATCAATATCAGGGTTATTTTCTTCATCTGCATTTTCTTCTTCTATAATATCTTCTTCATCAATATTTATGTTTTTTTCACTATCAGACATGAATTAACCTCCTATATATCCAAATTTTGAACAAACACTGCATTTTCTTCTATAAATTTTCTTCTTGGTTCTACATCTTCCCCCATTAGCATTGAAAATGTTTCATTCGCTTGTTCAGCATCACCCATTGTTACCTGTAATAAAACACGTCGCTTTGGATCCATCGTGGTTTCCCACAATTGATCTGCATTCATTTCGCCTAACCCTTTATAGCGTTGAATATCTCTTCTTCCTTGCATTTCACTTAATTTTAGATTTAACTCTTCATCACTATATGCGTACTCTATTCTTTTGCCTTGTTGAATTTTAAATAGTGGTGGTTGAGCAATATAAACATAGCCTTTCTCTATCACTTGTGGCATAAAACGATAAAAGAAAGTAAGTAGCAACGTACGAATATGTGCGCCATCGACATCGGCATCGGTCATAATTACAATTTTATGGTAACGTGCGTTTTCAATTTGAAACTCATTTCCAATCCCAGTACCTATTGCTTGTATCATAGAAAGGATTTCTTTATTACTTAACACTTTTGACATTGTTGCTTTTTCAACATTTAACACTTTACCGCGAAGAGGCAATATGGCTTGATAATAACTTTCTCTCCCCATTTTTGCAGAACCTCCCGCTGAATCCCCTTCGACAATATACATTTCCGCAAGTTGTGGATCTTTTGTTCTACAATCTGACAATTTAGAAGCAAAGCCTAAAGAATCTAATGGGCTCTTTCTTCTTGTTGCTTCTCTTGCTTTTTTTGCCGCAATTCTAGCTCTTAATGCCAATAATGACTTTTCAACTATCATCTTAGCATTTGTTGGATTTTCTAGCAAATATGCTTCAAACTTATCAGTCATTGCTTGTGAAACAATTCTTCTTACTTCTGTATTACCTAATTTTGTTTTTGTTTGACCTTCAAATTGAGGATCACTTATTTTACAAGACACAATAGCAGTTAAACCTTCTCGGACGTCATCTCCAGACAAACTTTCATCTTTTTTAAAGATGTTAGCCGTTTTCCCATATGCATTAAGAATTCTAGTCAAACTATTTCTAAATCCCTCTTCATGAGTTCCGCCTTCATTATTGGTAATGTTATTGGTAAACGATCTAATATTACAACTATAATCTTCTGTATATTGAAAAGCAATTTCTATTTGCGTACCTTCTATTTCTTCCTCTACAGAAATAACATCACTATGTAAAGATTTTTTTCCTTTGTTTAAATATTCAACATATTCAACAATACCACCTTCATAGTGATACTCTCCTGATTTTATATTTTCTGGATTTCTTAAATCTTTAATCGTTAATTTTAAACCTTTATTTAGAAAAGCCAATTCTTGAATACGATGTCTTAATGTTTCATAATCAAATATTGTAGTCTCTTTAAAAATTTCTTTATCTGGGCAAAACAATACTACTGTACCAGTATGCTCAGTTTCTCCAATAACTTCCAATTGGCTTTTTACAATACCTCTTTCAAACCTTTGATGGTGTATATGACCATTTCTATGCACAAACACTTCTAAGTATTCACTTAAGGCATTCACTACTGAAGCACCTACTCCGTGCAAACCACCTGACACTTTATAACTATTGTTATCGAATTTACCCCCCGCATGTAACACAGTAAAAATAGTTTCAGTAGCACTTACATGTGTTTTAGGGTGAATATCCGTTGGCATTCCTCTTCCGTTATCCACAACTTTGATAGTGTTATTCCCAAAGTTATCCACATTTATTTCCACGTCTATTTGATTACAATACCCAGCAAGAGCCTCATCAACTGAATTATCTACAATTTCCCAAACCAAATGATGTAAACCTCTAGGACCAGTAGAGCCAATATACATACCTGGTCTTTTTCGAACTGCTTCTAATCCCTCTAATACTTGAATACTACCAGAATCATAATTTTTTTCAGCTTCAATTGTGGCTAAATCTTTTTCATCCATAATCACACACTCCTTTTTTCCAGCGTTATAATCTTTGCTTTAGATAATAAATCAGGATTTATTTCTGACAACGTAGCAGAAGATATAATTGCTTGAACTGACGAATTAATCGCCTTTAATAAATTATTTTGTCTAATGCCATCTAATTCACTTAGAACATCATCTAACAACAATATTGGATAATCACCTTTTACCGATTTTATTAATTCTACAAATGCTAATTTAATTGTAATTAGCATATTTTTTTGCTGTCCTAAGGATCCGTAATGGATTATATTTTTATTATTAATAATAAAAATATAATCATCCTTATGAGGCCCATAATTTGTATAACCTTTTTTCAAATCTTCATTAAAATTTTTTTCTAAGTTTTTCATTATTTCTCCATCTTTTACTGAAGGTAAATATTCTATTTTTATAGTTTCAAAAGTACTTGAAATTTTGTTGTGTATTGAACCTAAAAAAACATTAAGATTATCTATAAACTTTTTTCTTTCTTCTATTACTTTTTTTCCGTAATCATCCAATCTTTCATCAATAACTTTTAACACTTCTAACAACTTATTGTTATTTTCAAAAATAAGGCGTTTTAGCAAAGCATTTCTCTCAGATAAAACCTTTTTATAAGAATTATAAACACTTACATAAAAAGGTGATATTTGACAAATTATCGGCTCAAATATTTTTCGTCGATCTGCAGCGCCTCCTACAAGCATCATTAAATCAGCATTACAATAACTAACCACCAATAACTCTCCCAAATATTCGCTTATTTTTTTATACCGAAAATTATTAGAAAAAACCGATTTACCTTGTTTTTGTTTTAAAACACGCAGTTTTTTTTCTTGGTTTTGGGTAAATATCGTCCCTAAAACAGCCAATTCGCTTTGTCCATCCCGAATCAAATCTAATTCTGATGCTTCTCTAAAACTTTTAGTGACACCTAAATATCCGATACTTTCCAACAAAGAAGTCTTCCCAACTGCATTCATTCCAGTAACAACATTAATACTGGGAGAAAAAAACACTTCTAGTTGCTCAAATTGCCTAAAATTAAACAATTTTATTGCCTTTATAAACATTTTTCACTCACAAGAACAAATTTTTTATCATTTATGATGACAACATCACCCAATTGCAACTTTTTCCCTTTGCATTTTTCTATATTTCCGTTAATAAAAACGCGGTTTTTATCAATAAATTCTTTAGTCTCCCCACCTGTATAAACTAGACCAGTTAGCTTTAAAAACTGACTTAATTTTATAGCGTTAGTATGAATTCTTACTTCTTCCATAAAAGCACCTCTTTTTTACATTCTAATTATACCATAATATTGTTTTTTTATCAACTTTTTAGCCCTTAAAAAATGTGATTTTTTTCTTTGCTTTTTTTGTGCTTTTTTTATATTTTTTATTGCGTTTTCTATTTAAAGTTGTTTTTCAATTTTTTCCTATTAAAAAAACGACATTCACTAAAATATAAGCTATTATTTAATGTTTTTTACATAAATAAGTATATTCCTTATTATTATATATAGTATATTTTTTTAAAATAATTAATATTAGAACCGTTTAGCTTTTTTAAGTCTTATTTATACTTTTTTTATCAAAAACGTCGTTTTTTTTATTACTTTTTATTTAAAAGTTTTTAAACAATAAGTAAAATAATA
>JAMPAL010000023.1 GCA_023667245.1 Anaeroplasma bactoclasticum | reverse complement strand
AATAAATCCTATTGATTAGACCACTATTATTAAAGGAAAAGGCTCAAAGTGTGGTAAAGAACATCTTCTTTTTGATAATCGTATTCATGGATGTGATTCAGCAGATTTTGATTTAAATAAAATGATAAATTATGAATTCATTGAAAAAGTTTTTAATAAAAATAGAGGTAAGTCATATAAAGTAGAAATTTTAATAAAGAATTATTGGGATTTTGATGATGTAGAGAGTAATGGCAATGAGGGCTTAACTGAAGATGATTATTCAATTTTATTTGGATATATCTCGATTAAAGCCATTAATGAAGATAATAAAAAAATAAAGGTATATAGTGAAGAACTAGGATAATATTAAAATTTCAATTTATGGAGGAATTCATTTTAAATGATAATATTATTTTTATAAAAACAACTTCTTAGATATAGAAGATTTCGGGAATATCAACTCTATTAGGAAAGAAAAATAATTTAAAAAAACTAAAAGATTTTTAAAAGAAATTCATTTAGAAATTGAAAAACATAGTGTATATGAGTTATATAGTTATTGTATAGCATAAATAGGCTATTGATACCATTTCTATAAAATTATGTGTAAAATAAATATAAAGAAGGATATAACCATGTACAAACAAAAACTAATACATAAATTCATATATTATATATGTATATTAACTAACCATAAAATACCTAAAGAAAAAATAATTCAAATAGCAAATGATGAAATCAAATGCTTGACAGAAGAAGAATTTTATCTGAAAAGATTAGTAAATACGTTCAATCATTTAATGAATAATGTGAATCAAACATTAAATGGTGTCATAGTTAACCAACTTTATTTTTTATTGACTAATCAGTTATTAGATGAAAAGATATTAAAAGAATTGGTATGTGTATATTATGAAAACTATGATAATTCAGCACATTACATAGCATCAATCTTACATTTATTCATTATTCATAATATAAAACAAGAAAGTATTGAGTTTGCATTTCTCATTTCCAATTATGTAATGATGAAGAAAAACAAAGGGATACTTATACCATATGAGTATGTGCATCTATATTATCAACGTGCAATAGATACAAATCAATTATCTGACTTAATAAGAGTATTTTTTGATATTGAATATGTAAAAGACAATACTCTTCCATGTCAATATTCTAGAAATGAAATCATAGAAATGGTAAAGAGCATAAAAGATGAATTAATGAATACATATGGTGTAAAGAGATTATATTTATTTGGATCCTATGCAAAAGGGACAAATCACCAAAATAGTGATGTTGATTTTCTAGTCATTTTGAATGAGGAACTACTGAATACGGAAAGACTAGAAAAAATAGAGTCATTAAAAGATGATTTAGAAAAAAGATTAGCGTGTGGTATAGATATACTTGATTTTACATTTGCCCTAGATACTTTAGGAGAAAACGAAATGGAACATATCATCACATTAATATAAAAAAGACAAGCCTATATATGAAATCGTTTGGTTCATTTTATGGGCTTTTTTTATTTAGACAAAAACATATAGTTATGGATTAGGAAAGTCATTATCTAGATGCTAAAATCTAACAAAATCCTTGACAGAAAGAAAAGAAATGTTATAATACAAATTAAAATAAATAAAGTAGGAGAAATCAATATGATCAATACAAAAAGGTTTATAGAACAAAGTCAGTATGCGCATAAAGAAGTAAAAATAGATCCAAAAGATGATGCGACAGGGAATTGGCTGAATAAAAAAGTATATCAAGAAAAAGTATTATTTACACCAAGTGATAGAGAAATGCTTCAATTTTATGGCCCTTGTACAGTAGAATATAGTCCGGATAAAGGATATTTTCAAGAAGGAAGTGTGGTATTAACAACCAATACAGATATTGAAAATACATGCCAAAGTCCCTTTTCTAGACCCACTTGCTCTATGCAAATTCAACTTCCTAAATTAGACTTATCCATATATAACCGGATTTCGGTTTGGATATATCCAGAAGCAGTAGGGTTTCAGAATTTCTATTTTCACCTTTCCATTGGCAATAAAGGTAAAGAATGTTCTCATGCGCCAAGTTTAGTGGCTAATGAGTGGAATAGAGTCATGTGGGAAATCAATGATGTAGAGCGAGACTGTGTAGAGAAAATAAGAATTACGCCTTTTTTAATGGGATGTCCACCTGAAGCAGAACCTACCCTTCGGGTATATCTAGATAGAGTAGTGGCGGAACAAGTGGATCCAGAATATGAAAAAGGATGGAAACTAGACAACCGGATTGCGTATAGCCATAGTGGATATTATTCATATGCCCAAAAAATAGCCTTAACACAAGGTATTCAGGCAAATACATTTTCTATACGGAATGAACAACATCAAATAGTGTGGGAAGGACCTGTTCAAAATATTCAAGTAGATTGGGGGACATATCATCAACTTGATTTTTCTTCTTTTAACCAAGAAGGAGTTTACTATTTACAAGTAGAAGATAGAAAAACAGAACTGTTTGAAATCAGTGATACCCCTTATGCTAGTGCTATATGGAAAAGTATGCAATTTTTACGGATGCTTAGATGTGGTGAAGACGTTGCAGGAGTGCATAGCGCTTGTCATTTGCATTGTAAAACAGTACATCCAGATGGTAGAATGGTACCCAATCATGGTGGATGGCATGATGCTGGAGATGTATCACAATTTGAAATTTGTACCGCTGAAATGGCTCATGCGATTTTAGATTTAGCTGAGACCTATAAAGAAAGTGATCTTGCATTAAGTGATCGCCTTTTAGAAGAGGCAAAGGTGGGCATTAACTGGTTGCTTCGAACTCGGTTTGGTGATGGTATGCGTGCCATGGCTGTTGGATATGTAATATGGAGATCCAATATTTTGACTAAGGAAAATAAAGCAGTCGAAAATAGCGTTGCAGAAAATGGTCCATTTGAAAATTTCTGTGCTGCAGCTGCCGAAGCGGTTGCTGCAAGACTATTCCAACAAGAAGACCCCGTATTTGCGAATTGGTGTCTAAGAGCCGCTAAAGAAGACTTTGAATTTGCCAAAATAGGTTATGAACAAGGCATATATACCAAACGCTGGGGGACCAATATTGATGCACAAGTTTGTGGTGAAGCTATGCTTGCTGCGTCTGAGTTATATATAGTCACACAAGATGAACAATATATAGAGCTTGCGAGCCAATATGGTGACATTGTATTAGCTTGTCAACAAAGTGAATACCCAAATTGGAAAACACCCATCAGAGGATTCTTTTATGAAGACCCCAAACACACAAAGATATTGACATATGAACATAGAGGACATGAACAAACACCAGTACAAGGCCTAGCGAGATTATATGAAGTTGCACCCCATCATGCCAATGCCGAAAAGTGGAAAGAAGGTTTATTATTGTATAAAGAATATGTCATGGCAACCATTGATATCACAGCTCCTTATGGATTGCTTCCTGCTCATATTTATGACATTAATAAATTAAATGTAGAACGTTTTACCATTCCCGCAAGTCATGGCACAAAAGAAGAAGGTATGGAAAACTTAAAAGAACAAGCAAGACAGGGTATAGCATTAGATCAAGACGTATATCTTAGAATCTTTCCAATCGCAGTACAAAGAAGGGGATTTCATGCAACGCTGCTAAGTAAAACTAAGGCAGTCAGTATGATTGCTAGGGTACTAGGTGATGAAAAATTATACCAAATCGCAATTGATCAATTGGAATGGATATTAGGAAAAAATCCGTTTGCTGCTTCTACAATGTACGGGGAAGGGCATCATTGTCATCCGCTATATGTAGCCTTTTCAAAACAAATCGTAGGTGCTTTACCAGTAGGTATACAAACCAAAGGATATGATGATGAACCTTACTGGCCTACGATAACCAATGCGGTATTCAAAGAAATCTGGGGTCATACTACAGGTAAATTTTTGTGGGTACTAGCCGATTTAAAAAGGAGATAAGTATATGGATACCATGGAATGTATATATCAAAGAAGAAGTATTCGAAAATTTAAGGAAGATCCTATTGATGAAGGGATCATTGATCAATTGTTACAAGCAGCCATGGCCGCTCCTAGTGCGTGCAATAAACAACCTTGGGCATTTTATGTGGTCCAAAATCGGGATAAAAAAGAAGAATTAAGAAAGGTTTCCAAATATTCCAACCATCAAGCACCACTTGCAATTGTTGTTTGTGGCAATACCAAACGTTCCCTTTCTACAAAAGCAAATGACTTTTGGATTCAAGATTGTTCTAGCGCCATTGAAAATATATTGCTTGCTAGTACAGCCTTAGGACTAGGAAGTCTTTGGTGTGGTATATATCCAGTAAAAAGTTCAGTAAAAAGGACTAAAATGATACTAGATTTACCAAAAGAAATGATACCTCTTGGACTTATTTATATCGGATATCCTAATGAAGTTAAACCACCTAGAACACAGTATGATCCTTCTTTTGTGTATCGATTGTTATAATGGGATAGGGTATTAAAAAGGCAAGGTCTACACATAAAGTGTAGACTTTTTGTTTGTTCTTGAATCAAAATAGCCAAAAGATTTTCAATCATTTTACTCTTTATATAGTTTGACTATTGTTTTTATTTGTAGTATAATAAAAAAATAATAGAATGATTTGTAGAAAAATGCAAAAACGAAGGAGCAATATATGAACATCAAGATGACAATCGTATTTTCCAATGAATGGATATTAGCACACCGAAATGACGATATACTACCCATTGCATGGATTGAGCACCATATACAACAAAAGTGTCCTTTACCAGTAAAAGTGGAAAAAACAGATTTAGTCTCTATGGATTTTATGATTGAAACAGAAGAAATAGGTCTTCAATTGGAAACTTTTATCCAAAATCTCCTACAAGAAAGATATAGCGTAAGAGAGCCTATTTATACTGTAGAATATACACCAATTCCACTTGACGGAGTTCATTCTAAGTACAATATTGAAAAAGTGGCCCAATTATTCGAGGAAAATCAAGAAAAGACAAAAGAATCTAGGCCAGTAGATGAAATACTTACTAGGATAGATCACTTAATTGGGGCAGAAGAATACAAAGGATTAATGCATGAAATTGCAAAAGTAGCTCCTCAAATTATTCACAATCAAACCTTTGACACCTTTCTTTATCAAAGCTATATTTTTTCAATCAATGATGGATATGGTCTAACTTCGTATTTGTCTCTTTTTGCAAAATTAGTAGACGCATTAGGTTTACAACCCATGTTTATTCATGAACCAATTTTGGAAATCAAATTAGAAGCACCAAAAGGAGAAACACTAGAACCTTTTGCATATGCAATGGAACAAATTGCTAAGGGGAAAAGGGGAAAGGGCAGAATCCTTTGCATTGATATGAGCGAGTGGATGAATGAAACCAACCACAGAGCCTTTAAATATTTTTTACAAACACTAGAAAACGAACTGAGGTCATATATTGTGATTTTTAGAATCCCTTTTGTGGATAAAGAAATTTTAGCTAAAATTCGGTATAGTTTAAATGATTTATTATTTGTTAGAGATATATCTTTTCAGCCCTTTACCAACGAAGAATTACAAATTTTTGCATTAGCAGAAATTAGGAAATATGGATTTGAAGTACAAGATCAAGCATGGTCCTATTTTCATGAACGAATTACAGAAGAAAAAAGTGATGGTAAGTTTTATGGCTTAAATACGGTTCAAAAAGTAGTACGAGAATTGCTATATAAGAAACAACTATCTAATGCTAATCAAAATGAAAGTCACTTTGTCATTGAGGCATGCGATACACGATTGCTATGTAATGATTTGAAAATGGGTGGAGCATCAGCGATGGAGTTATTAGATGAATTGATTGGTGGAAAACAAATTAAAGCAAGTATTGAAGAAATTATTACTCAAATTGAATTTGCCAAACAAAATAAATCTGTTGATATGCCTTGCATTCATATGCGCTTTTTAGGAAACCCTGGAACAGGAAAAACCACTGTCGCAAGGCTGATTGGTAAAATCTTAAAAGAAAAAGGAATCCTTCGAGTAGGTAATTTCTATGAATATTCAGGAAGAGATTTTTGTGGCAGATATGTTGGAGAAACAGCTCCTAAAACAGCAAGTATGTGTAGAGATGCATATGGATCAGTTTTATTTATAGATGAAGCTTATGCATTATATCGTAGTACAGATAATGATAAAGACTATGGAAGAGAAGCACTAGATACACTGATTGCGGAAATGGAAAACCATCGTTCTGATTTATTAGTGATTATGGCTGGATACACGGAGGATATGGATCAATTGATGAAAGCCAATGTGGGGCTTGCAAGTAGGATGCCTTATCAAATTGATTTTCCTAATTTTACGAAAGATGATTTACAAGCTATCTTTGTATCGATGGTGAAAAAGAAATTTGCTTACCATGAATCTCTATTTCAAGCCTCCAAAGCCTATTTTGATCAGTTATCAGATGAAATGCTTCAGTCCAAAGAATTTAGCAATGGTCGGTTTGTGCGCAATTTATTTGAAAGAACGTGGGCGAAGGCCGCAATGCGCTGTCAATTAGAAAAAAAAGATAGCCTTATTCTTGAAAAAGATGATTTTATTCGTTCCACTTCAGAAAGTGAATTTAAAACAATGATGGCCAAAAAAGAACGGTATGGCTTTTATTAAAAGGGAGAAAACATATGATAGATGAAAATAAAAAGCGGCAAGCAAAAACAACCTTTACAGTTGTATGTAAGGCACTAGATGCATTTGAGCTAGATTATCGTCATCATGAAGATACGTTAAAAGCGGTATTTCGTTATGAGGCAGAACAAACAACTTTTGATGTACAAATTCAAATCGATAGCAATCGAAGCCTCATTTTAGTGCATTCACCTCAAAACATTCTCATTCCTTATGAAAAACGTAAAATGATGGTAGGAGCCATTACAGCTATCAATTATACACTGAATATTGGTGGATTTGACTATGATTTTACAACAGGTAAAATGTATTTTCGTGCTGTAACACCTTTTCAAAATAGCATCATTGGACTTGAAACTATTCAGGATTTACTCGCAACTGTAGTCAATACAGTAGAAAAGTATAGTCCCAAAATGATTCAATTGGTAGATGGTGTAATATCCTTACAAGACTTCATGATGCAACTAGAAAGTGAGGAAATATAGATGAATCTAGATATCAAATCCAAACCAGCTAAAGTCGTCTATCAAACAATGCTAGATGCATTAGAAGATAGAAAATGGCAATATCATGCTGATGAAGAAAATCAAAGAGTGGCTTTTTCGGTGAGTAGCAATCAAATACATATGCAATTTTTAATGAGCGCAGAAACAGAAGGACAATATATATCACTTCTTTCTTTTTTTCCGTTTTGTATAGATGAGCACAAAAAAGTAGAAGTCGCACTAGCCACATCGTATATCAATTATTCTTTAATCAATGGCCATTTTGATATGGATTTAAATGAAGGAAGAGTATTATTTAGAGTGACATGCATTTTTGATGGTAGCCTACTTTCAAAAGATGTCATTCAATATATGATAGATTGCGCTTGTAGTACAGTAAATAGGTATCACCCTTTGTTATTTCAAATGAATGCAGGAACAATAACAGTGGATGATCTCATCACATTTATTCATCAAAATTAATAGATAAGGAGAAATAGGATGGCAAGAACATACGATGAAAAATTTAGCCCAATGTATGCATTAGATAGAAACACAGTCAATATTTTTGGTCCCATTGATACAGCAATGGCAGAAATGGTGATTAGTCAGTTACAGTATTTGGATAATAAGTTCAAAACCAAAGATATTCCGTTAGAAGATAGAGTGATAACCATACAGATTAATAGTCCTGGTGGAAGTATATCCGATGGACTAGCGATTTATGACACGATGAATTATATTGATGCTAAAATTGTAACTGTTGGATTAGGTCTTGCGGCAAGTATGGGTGCATTTCTATTATCAGCAGGTACAAAAGGAATGCGAATGGCAACTGAAAATTGTGAAATATTGATTCATCAACCTTTAGGAGGAGCGCAAGGACAAGCTTCAGATATTATTCTTGTCGCTGATCATTTGAAAAAAACAAGAGATAGGTTGAACCGCATTCTATCCGAAAATACAGGACAATCTATTCAAACCATCCAAAAAGACACCGATCGAGACTACATTATGACTGCGGTTGAAGCCCACCAATATGGATTAATTGATAAGGTTATTTTATCGAAAAGAAAATAATGATTGTCCAAAAAAAACACTTTACTTATACGTAAAGTGTTTTTAGTATAAATAGGAAAAAATGAATAAACAATAAAAGAAAAAACAAAATTGAAATGTGAAGTTATTCTAAAAGATTTAAAAATAAATCTTACTTTAAAATCATTTGTTTTACAAAATTTGGAAATTATAGTATAATACATAATGGAGTAATAATGGGTGAAACATGAAAAAGCAATGGACTGAAAATCAAAATATAAACCGTGTGCTTCATCAAATGAAAGAGATGTTGAAAGACAAGAAAGTGCTTTTGGCTTGCTCAACAGGTGTTGATTCAATGGTGCTACTTCATCTTCTTGGTTTGATAAAAGCAAAAGAAGATATTGTTGTTGTACATATCAATCATCAAAAACGTCTTGCCTCTATAGAAGAAGAAGCGTTTATTCAAGCGTATGCACAAAAATTAGGTATGATTTGTTATACACACAAACTGCCTCACTACGAAGGTAGTAACTTTCAAGAATGGGCACGAACATTAAGATATCAGCATTTTTATACCATTGCTAAACAAGAACACATTGATATGATTTTGCTTGCTCATCATGCGGATGACAACTTAGAAACCATTTTGATGCGATTGATTCGCTCTGCGTCACTAGAGGGATATGCAGGCATAAGAACATTATCGCATTACCAAGATTGTGTACTGTATCGACCGCTTTTAAGTATTACAAAAGATGAAATCTATACTTATGCAAAAGATAACCATATTACTTATTATGAAGATGCATCAAATGATACAGATGACTATATGAGAAATAGAATAAGACATCACGTCATCCCGCTTCTCAAACAAGAAAATCCCAATCTAACCAAAGCCATTGTCAATTATAGTACAACGCTTTTTCATGCATCAGATTATTTCGAAAAATTGGAAATAAATTTTATTAAAACATTGAATTTGGTTCATACTAATAATGATTATTTTGTAAAAATAAATATTGTCGATTTTGAACAATTGGATATATTTTTACAAGAACAAGTTTTATTTAGACTACTCAAGCCATTTGATTTATCAAAAGAGGCTATTCACAATATACAAAACCAAATGGCTTCATCAAAATCAAGAATAGTCTATCCAATCAACTTACAATTAAATTTTATCAAAGAATATGGGTATGTTATTTTGACTACAAGAAGCATTGAGAAAATGAAGTTTCATTGCACAATAGTAAAAGAGGGGACATATATTTTACCAGAAAATCGTAAGATAGAAGTAGGCAAAAATATTTGTACTTTTATCACATCCAAACAACAGTTGTGGTATAATAACCCTGGTTATCCGTTTATCATTCGAACAAGAGAAGACGGTGATAAAATCAAATTGAAATCAGGTACAAAAAGCATTAGTGATTATTTGACAGATTCAAAAGTACCGTATTTAGAAAGACAAAAAATATTATTATTATGTAATCAAAACAATTGTGTTGTAGCAGTACTTGGCTACACTAAAAAGTAACAAGGAGGAAAATTATGGCAGACATGAAAAAAACGCCTAAAAGACGTCTCATTGGAGACATCATTATTTTTGGTATTATTCTTGCAATTATCGCTACAGTGTTTGCGGGGTCATGCGTAGGATCAAGAGCTACTGAAATCAAAAAACGAGAAGAATTCTACGAAAAATTCTTCAATAGTGCATCTGATGGTGCCAAAGCTTATGAAGGTGAATTAAAAGATGAAGAGTTAAGAGAAGCAATTTTAGCACCTGATAAGCTCAATATTAATAAAATCATATGGCGTGGGGCAACAGGTGATGGCAATGATTTTTATATTTTTACATTATATGAAAAGTCATCTTCTAATTGTATGGGAATTGCAGCAGAAGGCAAAGCCTATGCATTCCAAGGTACAGAACGAGATAGAGATTTAATTTTAGAAATTGTCAATCAAATTATTGCTAAAAATGAAGAAATCAAAGCAAGCAATGCTGAGTTAGGATTAACCAATCCACTTTATACAACGATTCAAATCAATCCTAAAGCAAACAAAACAGTTGATGTATTTAGTATTGTAATGATTGTTGCTACAGTACTTGTAGTAGGTATTGTTGCATTCTCCTTGCTCAGAAATGCCAAATCGAATAATCAAGCTTTTGACTTTGGAAGAAGTCGTGCTAAACTTGCAAAACGTTCAGGTGTAACATTTAAGGATGTAGCAGGTCTTGAAGAAGAAAAAGAAGAAATGGTAGAACTAGTAGATTTCTTAAAGAACCCTAAAAAATATTATGATATGGGTGCTAGAATTCCAAAAGGTGTATTATTATTAGGTAGTCCTGGTACAGGTAAAACCTTAATGGCAAGAGCAGTTGCTGGAGAAGCTGGAGTACCATTTTATACCATTTCAGGTTCTGATTTTGTTGAATTATATGTAGGTGTAGGTGCTAGCCGTGTAAGAGATATGTTTAAAACAGCAAAACAAAATGCACCATGTATTTTATTTATTGATGAAATTGATGCAGTAGGACGTCAACGTGGTGCTGGTCTTGGTGGTGGTCATGATGAAAGAGAACAAACACTCAATCAGTTACTTGTTGAAATGGATGGTTTTGCACCAAACTCAGGTGTTATTGTCATTGCTGCAACCAATCGAGCAGATATCTTAGACCCGGCGCTACTTAGACCTGGAAGATTTGATAGACAAATTACAATTAGTAATCCAGATTTATTATCACGTGAAGCTATTTTAAAAGTACATGCTAGAAACAAGCATTTATCTCCTAGGGTTAATCTTGCTGATGTAGCAAGACGTACACCAGGATTTAGTGGCGCTGATTTAGAAAATTTACTCAATGAAGCAGCACTACTTGCCGCAAGAGAAAATTGCCGGGAAATTAAAATTTATCATGTGGATGAGGCTATCGATAGAGTGATGATGGGTCCAGCAAAACGAAGTAAAAAATATACAGATACTGAAAAAGCGCTTGTGGCTTATCACGAAGCAGGTCATGCCGTTATTGGACTAAAATTAAAACACGCTGTTGTTGTACAAAAAGTAACGATTGTGCCACGTGGACACGCAGGTGGATATAACTTAATGACACCAGAAGAAGAAACGTTCTTAGAAACAAAACAATCTTTAACTGCGAACATTACGAGTTATCTTGCGGGTAGAATTGCGGAAGAACTTGTCTTCGGTCAAATGACAACCGGGGCACACAATGACTTTGAACGTGCCACTATTATTGCTCGTTCGATGGTTACTGAATATGGTATGAGTTCACTTGGTCCTGTTCAATATGAAAGTGGATCACATAATGTATTTTTAGGTCGTGATTATATGAGTGATAAAAACTTTTCAGACAAAGTCGCTCATGAAATTGATTTAGAAGTAAGAAAAATCATTGATGAATGCTATCAACAAGGTGTTGAAATCATCAAAGAAAATAGAGCACTCCTTGATTTAATCGCAAAACACTTAGTCGAAGTAGAAACCCTTACAAAAGAAGATATCGACGAACTGGTCAATACTGGAAAACTCAATTGGTGGGAAAAGAAAAAAGCCAAAATGGCTCAAGATGCAATGATTGATGACACTCCAGTAGAAAGAGTAAGTGTAGAAAACGAAAACTCAGCATCTGATGCAACACCTTCTGAGCAAACCAATTCAAGCGATACCAAAGAAGAATAAGGAAAGCAATATGCGACTAGACAAATATTTAAAAGTATCTAGGCTTATTAAAAGAAGAACCCTTGCCAAAGAAGCGAGTGAAGCAGATCGTATTTTAGTAAATGGTACTATTGCCAAACCTTCGAAAGAAGTGAAAATAGGTGATCATCTTACAATTACATACGGAAGAAGAATTGTTGAAGTGGAGATTACATCACTAATCGATTCTACGAAAAAGTCAGATGCAAGTTTGATGTATGAACTAGTGAGTGAAACGTTCAAAGATTAAAATGCAAAAGTTGTAAGTAATCCTACTTACAACTTTTTTAAATCTGCTTTATAATAAGAATATCAATTAGAAAAAGTGTATTTCCTTGTATAAATCACCATTTTTTGGTACAATATAAAAAGGAAAGGAAGAAGGAAAATATGAATAAAATCATGAAAACGATAAAAATAAGTTGCTTGGTATTACTTGCTGTTTTACTTACCTCTTGTTTTGCAAAAGAAAAGACATTTACAAAAGGGGATATCACAATTACACTAACCAATCAATTTAAAGAAATTGATGGTGGTGACTTTGAAATGGCATATGCATCTAATAAATATGGATTCAGTGCTATTGGAAATGATAAATCTGCACTCAATGTAAATACGTTACATGCATATACAGAGTTGGTTTTATCCAATGCTGGACGTGATGGATTAACGATTCAAGAATATAAAGATGATCAGCAAACTTTTGAATATGTATGCTATACTGCAGAAGTAGAAGGAAAAACCTATGGGTATATGACTATTTCTAAAGAGGGAAAAGATAAGTATTATACACTCAACTTTTGGTGCTTTGAAAAGAACTTTGATGCTTCTAAAGATCAATTTATTGAATGGGCGAAATCCGCTAAAGTAGCTTAATTCAAAATAGCAAGATTTTCTTGCTATTTTTTTATTGCCAAAAACGACCATTATGGGCACAAATATGGTATAATAAATCAAGCATATTACAAGAGGAGATGAACACTATGGCTCTTATTCTTGCCTCTAATTCGCCAAGAAGAACAGAAATTCTTAGACTTGCCCACATCAAACACCAAGTCATACCCTCTACTTGCCCAGAAATTGTACCTGATGGGTTATCATTATTTGAGGTAGTAGAAAATTTATCTTATCAAAAGGCATCAGATGTGGCCAAGGATTACCCGAATGATGTGATTCTTGGTGCAGATACTATAGTTGCCATAGATGGTCAGATTTTAGGTAAACCCCATCATGAACAAGAAGCCATTCAAATGCTTCAAAGTTTAAGTGGAAAAACGCATCAAGTCGTAACGGGTATAACTATTATCTATCAAGGAAAAGTAAAAACCTTCCATGAGGTTACTAAAGTAGCGGTTATTCCCTTAACGATGAGTCAAATTTTTGACTATATTCAAAAAGAGAACGTATATGATAAAGCAGGTTCTTATGCCATTCAGGGCAGTTTTTGTACTTATATATCTAAGATTGAAGGGGACTATTATAATGTAGTGGGTTTACCCATTTGCCGTGTTTATCAAGAACTAAAGGAGTTTGAACATGAAATACAATAAACAATTGTTTGATTTAATTCACACACAATATCTAGAAGTTATGCACCTATCGGAATTTATTATTGACAATGCTATAGAACAAACAGAATTATTTTCCAGGTATGATATATTAGCCAATATGGATTTATATGCCCAAGCGGTTTTGGCTAAGGTCATTATGAAAGACAATCCTAAAAATCCCGCATTATTCAATATGCTAAAAAAATTAAGTGCTTATACGAGTTTTTATCAAGGGATTCATTTAGACGATTGGTTGAATAATAAAGAAAAAGTACTGAATGAAATTACTCAAAAAATTGATACGACATTATCACATATTCCCACATTAATTGAATTGACGACAACATTAGATGCACAATCCAAAACAACAGAGCTTTCATATCAATTGTTAGAAGCCATTATTGGTTTGACACTTACTTTAATGCCAGAACAAGATAGTTTTGAGCGTGTTGAAAAAGAAGTTCTAGAAGTATATTTAAGTGAATTATACCAATATATTCAAACGCATCTAGAGTAATAAAGGGAATGTAAAAAACATTGACAAATTGTGCCATTCTTTTGTATAATAAGAAAAAGGAAGTGATAGTATGTTTAAAATGAAAGTAGTTTCTATTTGCTCAGCGCTCTTTTTTCTAGTAGCATCACTGACCCATTTGTTGTTAAATACCACAACAATTATACCCAAAAATCTCATTATAATCACATTTGTGATTTTGGCCTTTAGTGTATTACTAGCTATCATAGGTCGAAATAGTACTCCCTTCCATATCCTTTGCTTATTTTTAAATGGTGTTGCTATGGGATTTGCTATTCATGCTTGGTTGGTTTATAAAGACTATGATTTATCTTTTGTCCAACTTCTGGGTATTAGTGGCCTTTGTCTTGCTTTTTTATGGTTGGTTTATCTCATTACAAGCATTCCTATTATCCAACAAAATCCTTTTTTAACGAAACTAGTTGTTATCATTTTGGTTATTGTATCAGTTGTTGCCTATATCTTTTTGATATTATTTGTAAAAACCACTTGGCTTTCCACTTTTGGGTATGATATGGTGATTCAGTTGGCTTTGATGCTTGCGGTATATACGCATAGTGAAGATATGCCTCAATTGATAAAACGACTTTTGCTTTGTTCTTATTCAGTTATCATTGTAGCGATTATGATTGCTATCATCATATTAGGTGGTGACTTTGATTTGGATTTAGACCTAGACATGGGTGGTTCCCGTAAAAATAAAAAGCGTAAGAACAAAAATACGATATCATGACGATATCGTATTTTTTATTTCATTCCAATATACAGTTGAATCAGTTGATAGGTTTGAATTAAACCATGAATATGGGTTCTTTCCATGCCATGAGAAGCTTGAATACCTGAGCCAATTAAAGCACACTTTACATCATTTCCACCGCGTAACGCACTAGAGCCATCAGAAGAATACATCGGATATACATCTATAGCATAGTGTAGATGATTGTCTTTTGCTAGTTGAATCAAAGTAGATGTCATTTGGTAATCATAAGGACCAGAAGCATCTTTCGCACAAATCGAAACCATTTCTTCTGTACAAGTTAAATCAGCACCAACACACCCCATATCGACTACCAACATTTCATCCACAGGTGGAATATGGGAACAACCATGGCCTACTTCTTCATAGGTAGTAAAGGCAAATAATAAACTATGTTCTGGTATAAAGTGCTGTTCTTGAATGGCTTTTAATAATTCAAGCAGCAAAAAGGCACTGGCTAAATCATCTAAAAATCTTGTTTTAATAAATCCTTTCTCAGTATATTCAAACTGAGGGTCAATTGAAATAAAATCTCCTACCTCAATGCCTAAATCAAGTACATCTTGTCTGCTATAAACCAGCTCATCTAAGCGTACATACATATGATCAGTATCTCTTGCTTTGGTTTTAGCATCAGGAAAAACGTGAACACTAGGAGAAGTAGAAAGAACTGTTCCAGTATAGACTTTTCCTGTTCGAGTATGGATTTTACAATATACACCATCATATGTTTGAAGTAGTGGTCCCCCAATTGTAGTAAATAAAATTTGACCTTTAGCATCAATGCTTCTAATCATTAAGCCTAGGGTATCAATATGTGCACAAAGGGCGGTTTTATAGGTAGACTTACCTTTTACTTCCACAAATACATTTCCTTTTTGATTTTGGAAAGGGGTATATCCTAGTGATTTTACATACTGTTTGATAAATTCCACTTGATGCATTGTATATCCAGATGGACTGGGTATAGAAGTTAATTGTTTTAATAATTGAATATCTAACATCATCTTACTCCTTTTGTTTTGCAATAGCATATAATTCTTTTAATTCATCTGTTGTAAACAGATATTGTTTTGCGCAAAAATGGCAAATGGTTTCTTGAGGTTTGTTTTCATTAATCATTTCTTGAATTTCTTCTTGACCAAGGGATAAAATTCCTCTGGCAAAACGTTCTTTACTACAACTACATTGAAAAGTAACGGGTATTGTTTCAATAATTTCTACATCATCTACGATATTGTAAATGATATCAGTTGGCGTATATCCGGAAGATAACATATCTGAAACACTAGGTATCATGGATAGTTTTTGTTCTAGTTTTTGAATGACCTCTTCAGGTGTATTGGGAAGCAGTTGAATAATAAATCCACCACTTGCTACAGCATGCGTTTCTTCATTGACAAGCACACCAAGTCCTACTGCGGAGGGGACTTGTTCACTCACCTGAAAATAGTAGGCAAAGTCTTCCGCAATCTCCCCACTAATCAAAGGTGTAGAACCAATAAAAGGTTCTTTTAGTTTCAAATCTTTAATGACACTAATAAAACCAGTTGTCCCCACTGTTTCTTTAGCATTTAATCTTCCATCCACGTATTCAAAATGACAATGGGGGTTTTGAGCATATCCCCGAATATGTCCATGAGCATCACTATCAATCAGGATTTTTCCAATCGGTCCATCTCCTTCAATTTTAAGCGTCAATGTTTCATTCAACTTAAGCATAGATCCCATCATTGCACCCATACTCAGGGATCTTCCCATTGCATCTAGTGCACTAGGATAAAATTGAAAACGATCTCCAATTTCATTTAATACCTCTTTTGTTGATACCGCATATACTCGGACTGACTTTTGATAGGCGAGTGCTTTTACAATTTCATCTTTCATCTTTTCACCTCTTTATATTCTATTTTCTTATGTTTAGTATACCACAATTTGGAAAATAAAAACAAAAAAATACTTTTCGCATTCTATTTGCGTAAAACCCAATTATTGGTATATAATATAACTAATCAATCAACAAGAAAAAAGAGGTAGCCATATGAATATTTATGAAGACTATGAAAAATACATTGGGGAATGTGATGAACTATTAGATATGTTAAAAACGCATGGGGCTAATGTATATTATGCCATTGCAGATGTACTAAAGGTAACAGAATATATCTATCACCAATATGAAACAGGTACAAAGGTGAATGAAGATCTAGAAGAAATCTTTGATATTGGTTATGGATTTTTATCCAATGTGTTAGCTGATATGAAAACGTATTATGAAGATTGCTTTGATAAAAATAAAGAGACATTTGAACACTATAGTGAATTATTACTGTATTCTATTTGTATAGAAGATTATAAATCCTTTCTTTCTTCAGAAGAATTGCTCACAGCAGAAACAGAAAAAGAACTCAATCGCCTTTTAGAACAACTAGACGGTATCTTCACTCATCAAAAGGAAGTAGCAAGTGAATATACGCTTTCTCTAGATGCGGCACTTGAGGATTTAGGTATGCATCAACATGAGTATCAACCAGCATATGCGGTATTCCAACTGATTGCAGAAGAACTAGAATTGGTTTAAAAAATAGTATGCATATATATGCATACTATTTTTTACTTTAATTTATTTGGGTCAAATACAATCCCTACATCATTTTGATCATACATTTTACCTAAGGTATAACAATAACTATTTTCTTGTTCAAAGTTATGGAATGTTACTTTTACAGCTTTTTTCATATCAATCGTTTGAGCAGTATATAGGAAATCTTCTACCTTTGAACGAGGAAGAGTGATACCTTTACCATGACCGAGTAAAATGTGCTGAAATGGCAAATTTAAGGTTCTAGTCAGCATTTGTATATAAGTAGTAACTGTTGTAGATTCTGGCAAAAATAACCATACGAATGGGCATGTGGCATCTGTTACAATTAAGATTGCATCTTCTTCAAGTAAAATACCAATACTGCCTTTAGTATGTCCTTCCATTGGAATGACTTTTGCATGAATATCTCCTAAATCAAATACTTGGTGATTCGATAAAGGAAGAAGATGTCCTTCTTTTTGCTTTATGAATGCATCTATATCAAATGTATCATCTATTAGGTGCATAGCACAGGCATTTTCATAAACATTGCATCTCCAAGTAGGACTATTGTGTAGTTTGCACAAATCCATATCCAGTGGATGGATGTAGACTTGATCAAATAAATAGTTGCCTCCTGTGTGATCCATATGACCATGACTGTCTACAACGATTAAAGGAAGCGTTGTGATATGAGAGATATATTCTTTGATATTGAATAGCCCATATCCGGTATCGACTAGTAATGCATGGGTTTTCCCGATAACAAGCGTCATCAATACACCCATTGGGTCTTTGATTTGATAGATATGATTGTTAATTGGAAAAGTAGTATAATTGTTCATAAGTCACCTCTAGCCATAATTATAATATATCAAGTAAAAAAAGAAAATAAAAAAGCCACTTCAATTTTGAAATGGCTTTGTTTTTTATTGTTTGTTACGCATATGAGGGAATAATAAGACATCTCGGATGGTATCCGTTCCTGTAAGTAACATCACCAATCTATCAATCCCAATTCCAATTCCACCAGTTGGTGGCATACCATATTCTAGTGCCTCAACAAAATCATAGTCCATATCTGTTGCTTCATCGTTACCTAATTCACGTTCTTTGAGTTGGTTCAAGAAACGTTCTTTTTGATCAATTGGATCATTTAACTCTGTATACGCATTGGCATATTCTTTACCATTGATAAATAATTCAAAACGGTCAGTAAAACGTGGATTTTCTGGATTCTTTTTGGTGAGTGGACTAATCTCAATTGGATGGCCATAAAGAATAGTAGGTTGAATCAATGTTTTTTCAACAAATTCTTCAAAGAATAAATTGATAATATGTCCTACCGATTGTTGATGTTTAGGTACTTCAATATGATGTTCTTTGGCAAGACGCATTGCTTCTTCTACATCTGTAATTTGCCAAAAATCAATCCCTGTTTGTTCTTTAATCGCATCGACCATATGGAGTCTTCTAAATGGAGCTTGTAAAGAAATGGCATTGTTACAATAAGTAATCTCAGTTGTACCGATGACATCTTTAGCTAGTGTTTCAATTAATCCTTCTACAAGTGACATCATATCAGATAAATCACCATAAGCAAGATAAGCTTCCACGGTAGTAAATTCTGGATTATGGGTAGCATCCATTCCCTCGTTTCTAAATAAACGACCAATTTCATAAACGGCTTCCATACCACCAACAATCAAGCGTTTTAAATGAAGTTCTGTTGCAATTCGTAAATAGAAATTCATATCTAAAGCATTATGATAGGTCACAAATGGTCTTGCGGCAGCACCACCTAAAATTGGATTTAAAACAGGTGTTTCTACTTCCACATAGCCTTTACTATCTAAATAATGTTGAATGCCACGGATGATTCTAGGTCTAGTAAAAGCAATACGGCGTGCATCATCATTCATAATCAAATCTAAATAACGTCTGCGTCTAGCTTCCTCTTTATCTTGTAAGCCATGGAATTTTTCAGGAAGAGGTTTTAGTGCTTTGGTTAAATGCGTGTACACGTTTGCTCGTACACTCAGTTCTCCCGTTTGGGTTTTCATCACTTCCCCTTCAATACCTACGATATCACCAATATCGGCTACCTTATAGAGTTCATATTGTGCCTCACCAAGTGCATCATATCTTAAAAAGATTTGAATTTGACCAAAACGGTCTTGAATATGCATAAAGCCAATCTTACCTTGTCGG
Organism: Anaeroplasma bactoclasticum; assembly: GCA_023667245.1. Classification (GTDB taxonomy): domain Bacteria; phylum Bacillota_I; class Bacilli_A; order ML615J-28; family CAG-313; genus CAG-313. Next base: position 5,690 of record JAMPAL010000023.1, on the reverse strand, counting down.
CGTTTGGTCATAATTCGTCCAGCTAATTTGACCGTGATATGCATTTCTTCTAGTTGTTCTTTGGTGTAGGATAAATATTGATCTTTAATCGATTTAGAACTTGCATTTCGTTCAAAACGACTACCAAATGGATCTATACCTTTTTCTTTTAATTCTTGCATTTTATTACGTCGAACGATCTCTTGTTCGGTTAGACGTATATCTTCCATATTTTCCTCCTATATAACTATAGTTTTTTCATTAAATGTATTATAACACACTTTCAAAAAAATAACCAAATATTTACATAGAATCAAAAAATAATCATAAAAAAGAAAACATCAGAATAGGATATTCTAGGAGTGATGAAAGTGAATTATGATCAAACTACTGCGATTAGCGGTCAAAATATTATTTTAAAAGATCGGAAACGATTAGAAATATCAGGTATTAAAAAGGTGGAAAGTCTCAATAGTGAAGAATTTCTGATTGATACTAAATTGGGGTTATTACTAGTGAAAGGTCAAGAATTAGAAATGCAACAACTAGATATGGATAAAGGTAACCTTTGGATAGTCGGATTAGTTAGTGCTATTGAATATGTAGAAGCACCAACAAAAAAAGAAAAAACAAACTTTTTTGGTAAAGTATTCAAATAGCCTATGAATCTATATTCCCTAAAAGAAGAAGTATATCTCATGTTGTATTTGATAGCATATGGGATATATCTTTTTGCTACGCTTGATATGATGGAAGAATGTACCAAACGAATTCAAAAAAAATGGATTAAAGGCATTCTTCAAATGTTGTACTGGGTAGTTCAGTGTTATATTACATATCTATTTAGTTATCGGTTATTAGATGGTTATTTGCCCATTTATTTTATTTTGTTTATTCTAGCAGGATATATCCTTTATCGATATATATTTAAAAAGGTCTTTATCAAAACACTAACATTTTCATTTTATGTCATCAAGAAGATATGTTCATTTCTTAAAAAAGTCATTCAACCCTTTATCTATTCTAAACCCGTCGTACAAGGAATGAAAAAAGGATGGAAACATTATCAAAAAATTATCAAAGATACTTGTTCATCTTTGGTAAAAAGAAAAAAGAAAGAAAAAAAGGTAGAAAAAGAAGAAGAAATCTTATAAATATACTTTCCAAAAAATGTCAATATATGATATAATATAGTTAAATATAACATATGGAGGGACATTATGGGAAAATATTCAATTGGTCTTGACTTAGGTATTAATAATGTAGGTTGGGCCATATACGATTTAGAAGAAAAACAAATTATAGATAAAGGTGTTGTTCGGTATGAAAAAGCGTCCGGTGCACAAGATAGAAGAAAGGTTCGAGGGAGCAGAAGACTTACAAAAAGAAGACGTCATCGTGTAGAGCGATTAGCCCAATACTTATATAAAATCGGTTTTTGGACAAAAAGAAGTTATGAACCTGATTTATTACAAAAAAGAATAAAAGGATTAAAAGAAGAACTAACAGAACAAGAAATCACTAATATTTTATATTATTTTTCTATTCATAGAGGATATATTCCATTTGATGAAGAAAAAACAGATCGTGAAGTGCACCATTGTGGAGATGATGAACTACCTTGTTTTTATATTCAGTCCTACTATGAAAAATATAAAAAATATCGTGGTCAATGTGAACTTATCTTAATGAAAGACAATATGAGGGAACTAGAAACTCTATTGCAAAATCAAAAGCAATATCATTCCAAAATAAATAATGAAGTTATCCAAAACATTATGGATATCATTCGGTCAAAAAGACAATTTTGGGAAGGACCAGGAGGAGCTAGAGACAATCAGTTATCCCCATATGGTAGATATGCTACAGTAGCAGATTTAGAGGAATTGGCAAAAGATCCGACTTATCATAAATATTTATACGAAGTATTAATTGGAAAATGTGAATTATCAATGGATAATACTGGAAATATGGATCCTGTTGCGCCAGCGTGCAATTATTTTGCGGAAGAATTTAATTTCTACAATGATTTTATCAATATGAGTGTAAAAGAACCTTCTAATATTGAAGAGGAATTTCAATATAAAATCAAATCAAATAGTGGCAAATTTACAGAAGAGACCATTGAAGAATTCAAAGAATATATTTTAAATAATAAAACAATCAATTTCAATAAAATGTTAAAAAAGATTCTCGGATTGCAAGAAGGAGATATTCAAGGATATCGTATAGATAAAAACAGAAAACCAGAATTTACAAAATTTGAATTTTATAAATATGTGAAAGAACAAATGGAAGCAAAGGAATTACATCCTGATTGGCTAGATGATGTGGATAAAGTTATTTATAACAAAGTAGTATATGTATTAACGGTTGCACCATCTACTTATGCAATAGAAGATATGCTTACAGATAGAATATCGAATATTTCATTTTCTAAACCAGAAATTGAAATATTGCAGGAGATTAAAAGAAAGAAAAATGACCAATTAAAATATCATGCCTTATCAGAATCAATATTAAAGAAAGCATTAAATGATATAAAAAAACATAATTGTGAATATAATTTCATGCAAATTATGAAGAAATTAGAATATGAAAAGGAAATGAGAGAATATTTTCAAAATCACTATTCATCAAAAATAAAAGAACCTTTTCCAATGGAAGATAAGTATATAGATGATATCATTGCTAATCCCCAAGTAAAGAAAACTTTGCGAAAGGCAATGAAAGTCATCAACGCAATTATGCAACAACAAAAAGATTATCCAGATACCATCGTTATAGAATCAGCTAAAGAAATGAATGGAGATAAAGCAAAGAAAAAAATTGAAAAAGAACAATCGATGTATGAGAAACAAAATGAAGATGCTAAGAAGATTTTAACAGATGAGGGATTTCCTGTAAATAATAAGAATATTGATAAAGTGGTTCTTTGGCAAGAAACCAATCATAAATGTGCATATTGTGGAGAAAATGTTCCTCTTGCAAGTTTATTACAAACAGATATTGAGCATATTTTACCTAAATCAAAAACAATGGATTCTTCTTTGAGGAATTTAACTTGTTCTTGTCCACAATGTAATAAAGAAAAATCAAACAAAACACCATATGAATATTTATCGGGTCAAAATAAATATCAAGGATTTAAAGAACGTATTTTAAAAGAATTTACAAATATGCCTGAATCTAAAAAGAATAATTTGCTATTTGAGGGTAGTATTGACAAATACGCTATTAAATTTATCAATCGTAATTTAAGAGATACAGCATATGGTACGGTTGCCTTGATTGAGGAACTTGAAAAATATAATACGTATTTAGCAGGAAAAATAGGATATCAAATCAATATCATTAGTGCTCCAGGACAACTGACAAGTAAGATTAGAAGAAATTTAGATTTGTCAGAAAAGAATAGAGACTATTTATATCATCATGCAATAGACGCTATGATTTTAGCAGGCCTTTGTGATACACCAATAGGCCAAGTATTAATCAAATCACAAAATGATAGTAAATACTGGATTGGTATAAAAGATAAACAGCATTATGAAAGTGTATACCAAATGATTGCGGGAGTACATTTATCGTGTGGAAAACAAATCAAGGAATTTAATGAGGCATGTGATAACCAGCCATCTGATAATAAGGAAGGATTATTAAAAAGATCATATGAAGTATTAAAAAACCCTATAAGACAATTTTCAGATACCAATTATGCGAAGTTTATTAAACGTGGCGACACATACTATCAGATTTGTCAAATTGATAATATTTATAGTTACGATGAAAAAAAGGATAAAAAACTTTTAGACAAATTATTTAATCCAGATGATCATACAGTTGAATTATTATGCTACGAAAAGGACAAGCAACTATATCATAAGTTAAAACAAATTTATGATTCTTATCCAGAAGAAGGTAATCCTTTTCGAAAAGAATGCATCTATAAAAATGGTTTAGAAGAGGGGACAGAAAAATTTGAGTATTTACTTCATGGTATTCATAGAAGTGATGATAAAAAAAGCCCAATTGTTGTTAGATTAAGATATATGCAAAAAGTAAATCACCCATATCTAAAGCAACAAGTTAGTCTTAGAAAGAAAAATCAATATAGTGAATTTATTGATATGCCGATGAAACAGGCAACAAATATAGGGTTAACCTCTTTAAGTCAAGTATCAACTCAAATATTATATGCAATAGAGGATAAGAAGTTTATATTTTTACCTATACCATCTATTTGTTATCAAAACGGTATATTGAATACAAACCATTCCTATTATATTGAAACGTATAATCGATTGGTAGAAAAGAAAAAAGTGATTGAATTTGCTTCTATTTATTGTGGAGAATGGGTTGGCGTTATCAAGAGAAATGGTGAATATAAAGAAGGAAGATATAGTTACTATGATAAAAAAAGTAATGGATTAATAGTTAATACAAATGGGCTTAGTCCTAATCTTGCTTCCAAAACGGGTATAATGACAAGTGATCAAGCAATTATCATTTATACAACAGATATTTTGGGTAATCGTTATGTAAGACTTGACAGTAGAAAAATTTTGTAGTATAATATAAATGCACTAGACGTAGTGCTTCATACTCAAATTTAACAAAGGTTCCTATTATTACACGTATGTGGAATCCAGGAGAGGGCTAATCCCTCTCTTTTTTTATGATTTAGAAGAGGTAAAAGATATGGGGTGGAGAATTGTTTGTATTGAAGAGGCGATGAGAATCAATTATCAATTGAATAGTATAGGAGTATTACAAAAGGATGAGGTTGTATGGATATGTTTAGATGAAATTGATATGATTATTATAGAGACATTAATGTGTAATACATCTATTAAACTTTTATCAGAGATTGCTAAAAAAGGAATATCTCTAGTCATATGTGGCGAAAATCATATGCCACTTGGTGTCTTGCAAGGAATTAGCGATAATCAACGTGCCGCAAAATACAATCGTTATCAAATAGAATGGCATAAGGAAGCAAAACAAATGATATGGCAAAGAATTGTAAAGCAAAAGATATTGTTACAAATGGTCGTCTTATATAAAATGAAAAAGCTAGAAAAAATAGAACTTTTAAAAGGGTATATTGAGCAAGTTGAAAAAGGCGATATAACTAATAGAGAAGGTCTAGCTGCAAAAGTATATTTTCATGAATTGTTTGGAATCGATTTTATTCGAAAAAGAAATGCAGAAGATATAATCAATAGTTCATTAAACTATATTTATCAAATAGCAAGAGCAAAAATTGCGCAAGAAATCGTAGCACATGGATATATTCCATCATTAGGTATATTTCATTGTAGTGAATATAACTATTTTGGATTAGCTGATGATATGATAGAGGTATATAGACCCATAATCGATTATTATGCAATTCAATTAATTCAAGAAGAGGAGGTAGAATTTATGACATCTACTTTTAAAGAAAAATTATTAAATATTATGTATCAGTATATAAATTTTGGTAAATCCAAACAAAAAATAATAGAATCCATTAGACTATATGTTATTTCTATCACGGATGCTTTAACTAATGCATCGATAGAAAATATTATATTCCCCTATTTTGATGATGAAAATTAGTGATTATAGAAAAATGAGAATCATATTATTATTTGATTTGCCAAGCATAGAAAAAGAGGATATATCTAATAGCCACAAATCTGTGAAAAAAATCAAAAAAATAGGTT
>JAMPAL010000022.1 GCA_023667245.1 Anaeroplasma bactoclasticum | reverse complement strand
ATTTACTTCCTTTCTAATATTTAGTATGAGTCCTTTTTTCATTTATATGCACAGAAGGCGTGACTTTAACCAATTTTTTCCTAAAAAATAAAAAAGATATGGACCTGCCATATCACATTTTATATACTTTTTCTCATCTCAATCGATGAATTGGACATATAATCTTCCATTCTCATTCGCATTTTTTTTAATCTTCGACTAACAGTGGTTTGATGTATTCCTAGTTCCTTCGCAATAGCACTATCTGTATACCCCATTTTATACTTGAGAATGTACATTCTTTCTTCCTTATCTTCTTGTAAAGCCAGTTGGCAACAAATATCTTCGATATCTGGTACTTGTTTTGGATTGGATACAAACAATTGCTCCTGATGTTCTTCAATATATTTTTTTAGACTTGGTAGATTTCTTTCTGGAGTTATTTTCTTTAATTCTTTTCGCATTTCTCCTAAAATAAGTGGTACCGCATATGTCGATAACGCATATCCTTTGCTTGGATCATATCGTCTAATGGCCATATATAGTCCCAAAAGACCCGCCTGAATCAAATCATCTTTATCATAGGTTGATACTGTGAAACGCGATAGGACCAAATAAACCAATCCAATATTTTCTTCTAAAGTTTGATCAATTGTTTTCTCCATGGTATTTCTTTACCATTATTACTTTCGTACCATCACCTACTCTAGATCTAACTTCTAATTTGTCGGTAAATACTTCCATAATAGTAAATCCTAATCCAGCCCGTTCTTCATCAACTTTGGTAGAAAAAAGTGGCTCACGTGCTTTTTCTATATCCGCAATTCCCACGCCTTTATCAATCACTTCAATATATATATTGACATCATCATATGACATATTGAGTTGAACCACTTTGTTCTCATTGGATAAACATCCATGTACGATTGCATTGGTAATTGCCTCAGATATCACTGTTTTTACTTCATTAACAAAATTTAACGTAAGATCTAATTCTACTAAAAAAGCAATTCCAATTGTTCTTGCTAACATTACATTTTCTATTTTTGCACTAAACGTTGATTTTATTTCATTGTACATTATGCTACCTCCACCATTTTTTCTGCATCATCTTCTGTTTTTGCCACTAGACAAATTTTCTTAAGTCCAGATAGATTAAAAATTCTTTCAATCAATTGATTCATTGAACAAATTACAATTCTACCATGTCGTTTTTTGATTTGGCTATATCTACCTATAATAAAACCTATACCACTACTATCCATAAAATGTAGATTTTCAAAATTAAAAATCACATATCTTATCTCATATTTATCAATTAATTCGCTGATTCGAACCTTTAGTTTCTCAGTCACAGCTTGATCTAATTCACCATTTAAACGTACAAATAAACGATTTTTGCGAATCGCCATTTGAATATGTATTGCCATTTTCCTTCTCCCCCTTCATTATAGAAAGTATACCATACTCTGTTTTCAATCACAAGATATCTTTATCATGTTTTTGTTTTTCCTTACCTTTCGCCATTTTTCGCATGGCATAAAATAGAAAAAAAGTAGCCATTTTTATAGAATGACTTACATCCTGTAAAAACGTCTACTTCCTTGTTTTATAAAATGGCTTCTAATACAGATACAAACAATTCAAAGAAATTGGTTTTCTTTACCTTTTCATCTAAGTCAAGGTCAATAGTACGATATAACTTATTATCAATATACACATGCAATTTACCAATTCCTTCTTTTACATTGCCATTTTGAAGTTTATCTTTATCTAATTCAATTTGGTAGGTAATTAAACCTCCTGTATCGGTTTTTTTAATAATTCTTGAAATATCCTGCGATAATACGATATTATATACAGATGGTTTATGTAAAATATTTTCCTGCGTTTCTACAATAGCCCCTTTGGGACTAATCAATTGTTTATCATAATTGGCAAAGGCATAATTCATTAGGGCAAGTGTATCGGCTGTACGATCATTTACATTTTCTGCCCCCATAACAACAGTGATGACTCTCATTCCGTTTTGTTTCTTGGTAGCCACTAAACAATATCCCGCTTGTGTTGTCCAACCTGTTTTTAATCCGTCTATTCCGGTACTTCCTTTAATTAATTTATTGGTATTGACTAACCAAAATGGTTTATCTGTATCTTTTCTTAAATAATCCTCATAAGTCGATGTAAGTGGTAGTATTTCATCTTCATATTGTAATAGTAATTCTCTAGCAATGGTGGATAAATCTCTTGCCGTAGTATAATGATTATCTATATGAAGTCCTGTTACATTATTATAGTGTGTATTTTTCATCTCAAGACGTGTAGCTTCATCATTCATCATTTGCACAAAATTTTCTTCTGTCCCAGCAATAGCCTCTGCCAATACCACTGCCGCATCATTTGCAGAAGCAATGACAACCGCTTTTAATAAATCACTTACACTCATTTGCTCTCCTGGTGCAAGATAAATCTGGCTTCCTCCCATAGATGATGCATATTCTGATGTTGTAAGCATCTGATCTGCACTCAATTGATTATTATGTAATGCATCCATTACTAATTTAATGGTCATTACCTTAGTTGTACTAGCTGGTGTACGAATATTATCTGCGTTATACTCATACATGGTTTCACCTGTATCTAATTCAATGACTATACCACTTTTTGAATTTTTGACAACATCATCTTTTGCCTCCACTACTTTTACAGCATACACAAAGATAAATAAAAAGAGAAATGTCATCCCAATTTGTATTATTTTTTTCATATATGATCACCACTTCATTGTATGATAATTTATAAAAAATATGTGGCTTCGATGGAGTTGTTTTATATTATTTTTAAAAACACACCTTATAAAGTGATTTTATAAGGTGTGTATCTTGTTATTTCATTGTGCTCAAATGAGTAATTGTCGAAAGAATTTGTGTAGCAATTTCTTCATTCCCACTTTCGATAGCTATCTCTAAACTATCTGTAAGGGCTACTGACATTTTTTCAGCCAAATAGGCTTCTTTAGGCAATAGTGATTGATAGATTTCTTTTAAAAATTGAATCATCCTATTATTGGTTTCACAAATGGCTTGAACTGGATGTAATCCTCCTTCTACAGTCGGTTGAAGATCATAGTTTTTATTAATCGCCTCTTGATTCATTTTTAATATTTCATCAATTTTATCCATAATATATACTGAGTTAATGAGTGAAACGTCTTTATTTCTAGTGCTTTCATTATTGTTATTCATTTTATTATCCTCCAAAATATACTGTTTTGGCGGACACATCAGGCAAATGGTATGCTCATCTACGAAATGTGCCCTACCAGATTTTACCAAACCTTTAGCTCTTTTCAAATACGTAGATTCGTAACGTTTACCATGTTCATCTATAACAATAACGTGTTTTTTCGTTTCTGTTTGTTGCAATGAGTGTCTCCCCCTTTGTTATAGGATACAATGTAGTCAATTCCTGTTTTTAGTGATGAGTGTCGCTCCTATTGACTCCTTTATTTTATCACAACTCATTTTTTGAATCAAACTATACACTTTAGTTACTTATTTTGAGGCAAGATGAAATTTAATCCTTTAGCAACTACTTCTAATTCAAAATGTTTACCTATTTTAGTTTCGCCATCTAAACACCCCACTATATCATACTTGCTATCAATTTGAATCTGTTTCCCTTTTTGATATGCAATGAATTTAGCAAATCGAGGATGTTTCAAATGTTCTCCTTTTTTATAATATTTGACCAAACGAATAAATGTAAATGGTGATATCTTTTTAACAACCATTACATCTAATAACCCATCTTGATAATCGGAAAGAGGGGCACATTTATATCCTCCTCCATAATACATCGCATTTGCAACGGTCATTAACAATGCCTTACCTTGAAAAAGAACTTGCTGGTCAACAGTAATAGTCAATTCATCTCCCAATTTGGGTGAAAAAATATTTTTCATTAGAGCATAATTATAGGCACGTTTAACTGTCTTAAACCGATTTCGATAACGAATCTGATCATGATTTACCCTAGCATCAAATCCAAAATTGGCCACATTTAAGGCATACTCGTCATTGACTCGAATTAAATCTACTGGTATGGCTTCTCCATTGATTTGAGACACTAAATCTAAAAAAGAAGAGTTTGGAAATGATTTTAAGAAATCATTACATGAACCAACAGGAATAATTCCCATTTGAACATTGTTTTTTTCTTTTAGACCATTGACTACCTCAAAACATGTACCATCTCCACCACAAGCAAAAATTCGGATGATTTCTTTTGTATAAGTTTGACAGATTTGCTCCACTAATTCAGTAGCTTCATATTGTCTTTTCGTAACATAATAATAAAATTCATGTTTTTCTTGCAAGGTTTCCTCCAATCGTGAAACTTGTTCCTTTACAATTTCTACTCCTTTGCCATGACCTGCTATGGGATTGATGATAAAAAAATGTTTCATATAAACCTCACTTTTGATTTCTCATTTGTCAAATCTCGATAGATATATCTATTATACTCTTTTTTTCGATTTTTTGAAAAAACATTGCACTAAATTGCTATACAAAAAAGAAAATTTGTGCTATAATTTCTAAAATAAGGAGGTGTAAATACGACTTATCAATCTAAACTAAATATTTTAGAAACAGAAATTGCTATCAAATATATCAAAGATCAGTTTGAAAAAGAGTTTAGTAATGCCCTTGGTTTGACTCGAGTTTCTGCCCCCTTAATGGTTCTACCAGAAACAGGATTAAATGATCAACTCAATGGAATAGAACGTCCTGTCCAATTCGATATTTTAGACTTAGGCCAACAAGTCGAAATTGTTCAATCTTTGGCCAAGTGGAAAAGACTAGCACTACAAAAGTATGGCTTCTCAACCAATACGGGGCTTTATACAGATATGAATGCTATTCGTCCAGATGAAAAACTGGATGCTCTTCATTCCGTATATGTTGATCAATGGGACTGGGAGAAAATTATTTCAGAAGATGATAGAAATTTATCCTATTTATTTGAAACTGTAGAATCTATCTATCAAGTTATTTTATCTTTAAATCAAAAAGTAACTATGGCTTATCCTCTACTAAAAACCCCATTGCCCAATCAAATTTTTTTTATTTCCACCCATGAACTTGCACAACTTTATCCCCAACTTTCTAGAAAAGAACGAGAAAATGCAATTACCAAAGAAAAAAGAGCTGTTTTCTTGTATCAAATTGGTTGGCCCCTAGCAGATGGCCTACCTCATGATGGTCGGGCTGCTGATTATGATGACTGGAATTTAAATGGTGATATTTTGCTTTGGTATGATACCTTATCGTGTGCATTAGAAATTTCTTCCATGGGTATCCGCGTCGATTCTAATGCACTTTACCAGCAATTGCAAGAAAAAGGCGAAATGAAAAAACTCAACAATCCTTATGCCCAAGCTGTTCTTCAAAATCAACTTCCCTTTACCATTGGTGGTGGAATTGGACAATCTAGGCTTTGTATGTATTTTCTAAAGAAAGCCCATATTGGAGAGGTTCAATCTTCCGTTTGGGGTGACGAAATGGTTCAATCATTAAAACAAAAAAATATTCATTTATTATGAATACATAAAGAGAGTATAATATGCAAAAATTATTAGTAAAATTATTTATTAAAGATTATCAAAATGTGACTGATTCAAAAGTGAGGGGAAAATATGGTAGCCTCTCTGGTATAGTTGGTATTATTTCCAATTTACTGCTATGTAGCGTAAAAATTGCCTTAGGTCTTCTCACTGCGAGCGTTTCTATTCTCGCTGATGGAATCAATAACTTAACAGATGCAGGATCTTCCATCATTACGCTTATTGGCTTTAAACTATCTAGTGCACCAGCAGATGATGATCACCCTTATGGTCATGAACGAATTGAATATATTACAGGTATGATGATTTCCTTTATCATTCTCATCATCGGTTTTACTTTAGGAAAAGAATCCGTTGTAAAAATCATTGAAAAAGAAGTAGCAAATAAGATTAGTTATTTAGCAATAGGCATTATGATATTTTCTATTTTGGTGAAATTTTGGCAATCTATTTTTTACAAGAAAATGGCCAAGGCCATTCAATCTGAAGCCTTAATGGCAAGTTCTAAAGATAGCCTTAATGATTGTATTTCTACAGCTGCCGTTATTATTGGCATTTTATTGGTGAAATTGACTCATTGGTATTTCGTAGATGGCTTAGTCGGTATTCTTGTCGCTATCTTTATCATGATATCTGGTGTAAAAATGATTATTGATACAGTGAACCCCTTAATTGGAAATATGCCATCTGCTGAAGAGATTACACTCATCAGTCAAAAAATTATGTCTTATCCTGGTATTCTAGGAATTCATGACCTAGTTATCCATCGCTATGGTAGTTGTACTACTTTTGTTACTGTTCATGCCGAGGTAGATTCACAAGTTGATGTGGTTGTCAGCCATGATGTCATTGATAACATTGAGCGTGACTTTAAAGCAGATTTGAATATCAATTTAACCATTCACTTAGATCCCGTCGATATTAGTAATCCAGAGACCATTCGTTTAAAAAAAATCATACAACATTTGCTAGAGTCTATTGATCCTTCTATAGGTATGCATGACTTTAGGGTTGTTCATGGTACAACACATACCAATTTACTCTTTGATGTTGCCATTCCTGCCAAATACACTTGTACACCCGGTGAATTGAGAGAATTGATCTGTAGCGAAGTAAATAAATTAGAGGGTAATTATTATGCCATTATTCAAGTTGATCAACTTTATGTAAAAAATACAAAAAATAAATGAGATTCATAGGAATCTCATTTTTTTAAAAATCACTCATATGTAAAAATGGCTTTTGTTGCAAGTCACGCCCCTCTGTGATTGTAGCATAAATCAGCTTGTCAGTTTCTATTTCCTTTAGGTGTAGAATTTGTGAAACTCTTACTCGTAAAACGCGGTTTGAATCCGCAAGAACAATTGCCCCATTTAAATCCATTGTTGAAATATTTTGTAATTTCTCAATTTCTGTGCTATGTGTTTCCCCAACCCTAGTAGCTACTTCCATTTGTTCTTGATTCAAAATAGATATTCCTAGGATATCATCTTCTTGAATTTGTTGTCCAGTTTGACTTTGTGCCCCCATTAGCAATACGATTTTATCATAATCGACTTGCATTGCCCATGCACACGTCATTGCATATATTTGCATATTCTTTTGAAGTGTAACTATATTTACACCATGATCCATTGCTTTATATTCCACGATTTTTCCTCTTTCTATTCTATCTTTTTTCAAACACATATACTCCAGGTTTAGTGACCACTATTTTATCTACTTCTTGATAACATTTGGACTTACCATCATAAATCAAATATGTTCCTGGTGCAAAATATTTTGTTAATATTTCATATTGGTTTGAAATAACTACCTGAATTGTAGTATGTAAACCAAATAACCGAATTGATATCAAGCCATCTGATTTTTCCAATTTTATTTTATTTTCTACATCTTCTTTTTGGTGATACCGAAACACATCATATTTTTTTCGAATGGCTATCAAATCTATCAAACTCTCATAGGCTGTGTTATCTGTGCACCAATTGATTCCGTTGATATCATCCAGTGATTGATAAGAATTTTCTATCCCTTTTTTGGTTCTAAGTAATTCTTCTCCAGCATGTAGAAACGGAATACCCGATGCCAAAACAACAATGCCCAATGCCAATCTTACATAATCTATCACTTGTTCTTTTGTGATATTTTGTTTGATACAATAATCAAAGTACGTTGCATTATCATGGCATTCCACATAGTTAACTGATTGACTAGGTGCTAGTAATTCACCTTGATAGGTCGTACAACCTTGAAACAAATGGCATAATTCGAGCGAATCTACTACATTTCCTATACTAAAACATTTGATTTCATTACGAAATCGATCGTTAAAAAAAGCAATATGAGGTAAAAGATGCGCATTTTCTAAATTTGCTCTTTCATTTTGGGGAAGATTTACATCCATCGTCCACCCTTCTCCATACAGCATAGCTAGTGGATTTTGTGTTTTAACTTGTTGCTCAATTGTTGCTATTGTTTGGGTATCTATTAATCCCATTAAATCAAAGCGGAACCCATCTATTTGATAATGCACTTGAAAATGATGAATAGCATCACAGATCAATTTTCTAACCATCAAGTGCTTGGTATGGCAATCATTACCACACCAGGAAGAATCCGTTAGATAACCTCTATCATCAGTCCTAAAGGTATAACCTGGTACCAATTGTTCCATTGGAAACCACTTGGCGTCAAACACATGATTGAATACAACATCCATATTTACCCCAAGTCCCATAGAGTGAATGACATCTATACATTCCTTTAGTTCATTAATCCTTGTATAAGGATCATTCGGGCATTCTGAAAAGTAGCCACTTGGCACCAAATATTGCATAGGATTATATCCCCAATTATAACGAAATGATGAAATATTGTCATCTCGAACCTCTTCATCTACACCTGCAAAAGCAAAAATAGGCATCAACTGAATATGCGTTACACCAAGTGATTGAATGTAACCTAGTCCATACGGCTGATGGATACTTTCTGTCAAGGCCCGATATGTTCCTCTTCTAGAAGTTGGAAGCGATTTTACTTTTGATGTTGCATCTCGAACATTCAATTCATATATAATCGCATCTGTATACTGAAAATGAGACGACTGATAATAACACGACTGCATTGTATATGTCTTATCCCAATCAATTACATAATTCCATCGATGATTACTTGTACTAGAAATACCATATGGATCAATTGTGGTTAGAAATGTTTGGTTGATACGAAATTGATACCAATATTTACATTTTTCCACATCTCTTTCAACAGTAACTTCCCATACACCTTGCTTGGTATATGCCATTGGATAAGCCCTATCTTCTAGGATTAAATTCACTTCCTTTGCAACAGGCGTCCATAACCGAAAGGTTGTTTTTTCTTTTGTATATTGAAATCCCAACCAATCTTCAAAATAAAACATTTCATCAAATTGTATAGACCTAGCAATTCTGCCCAACTCAACAAAAATACAAATGGTTGTATTGATGCAAATGTGATAATCCCTATAAGGCATCAAATCATATGCTGTTGTTAAATAAAAGCATGTCTCATGGGAATATGTTTCTTGATATTGAATCGAAAGGGGAATAATTTGATGCTTTGAATCGGTTAAGGACAATTCTTTTATCTCTAACGCATCTTGTACAATTAATTTAATGCATCTAAAATCTTCTAAATATGCGTGTATATTCATCATCTATCCCCATTTCTATTCTTCTTCTGCATCAATATATCCCTTTTTGCTATTATCAATAATCATAAATGCTGCAATGCTTACACAAACCATCGTAAAAAAGCCAAAAACAATCGCTGTTACAGTACTAATTTCTTCTTTTTGCCAACTTCCACCAGGTATAGTATACAATTTTATCCCTTTTTCACCAAATGTTTCTGCTTCTATACTCATATACTGCATTTCTAATGTCATTGTTCCAGTTTGCCAATCTTGAATGATAAAATCAATTTTATATTCATATATTTTATGATTGTTTTCTTCTGATTCAGAGATCAGTTTTAAATCAATATTGGGAATTTGTCCTGCTTGACCATTGGTACGATATATAATTTTTTCTATCACAATTTCGGTTTGTGTTTTCCAATGAATGCTATAATTAATCTTAATTTGGTGCTTTTCACGAATTTTATTTGAAGTAAATTCAACCTCTTCAAATTCAATTTCACTTGCCGCATCAACTGGTGTTCCTAATAAACATAAACAAAGAGATAGCATTATCCCTAATAATATCATAACTTTATAGCGTATTTTCATCATCTGTCACGCTCCTTAAATTTCTTTAAATCAGCATTCAATGAATCGTTACTTTTTTTATGTGTCACTATGGCAATGATAGAAATAATCACCAATCCTAGAGCCAAAAAACCGATAGTCGAAAATATCAATTTAGCATTTACGAAAAAATCATAAATGTATAAAAAGTAACCACCTATTAAAACAACTAGCGATAAAATGGCATATACAACAATAGCTTGTACCAAAACAGATATTTTATTGATTCGAAAAAATGCCAATAATGCGATACTACCCAATAAGGATGATGCAGCAATAATCATCAATTCTTTCATGAAACGAACATCTTTATAAACAAACTGAACAATTGACCCAAAAATAATTGTACAAAGGGCAAAGAGGATGGCTGCCATAATGACAAAGTTAATAATATATTTCTTTAAATTGACTATTTTTTTCTTCATTTGACTTCCTCCTATTCACCAAGTTTGCGCTTGAATTCATGGGCATACACACGAGTGATAATCATTTTCTCACCATTTATCAAAACCGCACTAATTCGACCATTAACCAATGTGCTCACCTTTTCTATTTTATTGATATTTAAAATAATTGTTCTTGCTGTTTGAATGAAAGAAGTTTTAGCAAGCATCGTGGCTAATTCTTGTAATTTATATCCTACCTCGTAAACATTCTTTTCACAATAGGCGAAAACACGATTTTCAACTGCTTCAAAATAATAAATATCTTCCAAATGAATAATATATGTTTCACCATTGATTTTACCAGTGATTGTAATATAACTGGTTCGAATATAATTGGTTATTTTATTGATTTTTTCATCTATTTTTCTACATTTAATGCATATCTCAGTTTCATCTAAAGTTGAAATTTCATCTATTTTCAATTTCATCATGCACCTCAATTTTTAAATCTACTACGATAACTACATCCCTTGCACAATTCAAAATAGGGTTTTTGTGAACAGAAACCCTCTATTGCTTTTTGATACAAATGGGAAGTGATTATCTCTTTATATGGTTGTATCAAAATATTTCCAATACAAGTGAACCCTTGATAATCCAAACAACAAAGTACAACGCGACCATCATGCAATATAGCCAATTGTTTTTTTCCACCTAAACAATTACTGGATTGAACCACTTTATTTGTAAGGGTTGGCCACTCAAATTCATCTGCTTCAGCAATACGTACATATGTATAACGATCTATATTCCATTTGGCAAACTCTTCTTTTAATCTTTGATTGAGCAAACATACTTTAGGATTATTTTTATCGTTCCAAAGCCTCAAATTGATGGCTAATTGGGGTTGATATTTTTCCTTTCGTTCTAAAAACAATTTTAACTGTTTTAAATAGTGTTGTATATGTTCTTCATGAAAAGAGATTAAACACTGCAATGAAATATTTATTTTTTGAATGGGGATATGCCTTAAAATATCCTCATCTATTTGATCTAGAGTTGTTCCATTTGTAGTGATGCCTATAGGAATGTTCTTTTCAGACACAATGTCTAAAAACCTACGAAACTTCGGATGAAGAGTGGGCTCACCCAAAACATGAAAATAAATCAGTTGTGCATCATCCTTAATTTGATGAATGATGTCTTGAAAAACAGATTCTTCCATAAATTGATTATGATTTTGGTCACTAGATGGACAAAACGGACATTTTAAATTACACTTTGTCGTAATTTCAATATAAAATATTTTGCTTTTATTCTTCCTTATTTCCATCATTTTCATTCACAAAACCATATACCCTTATATTTTCAGGAGGCATTTGTTCTAAAACAAATAATTGTGTACCCTCAGCATCTTGATACCACTGATCAATTGTTTGATTTTCTATTTGATATTGATAAGGTTGAATGGATTGTTTCCGTTTATAGTATATGGTATGTACCAACTGCCCCTCTACAAAATAACGAATACGATATTTCATTGTACATAAATAAATAATCAAAACAATCCAAGGCAATATTCCTAACAATATGACAATAATTTTAAACGTATCCCAATTCTTTCCTAATTCATCTGCAGCTACAACATCTCCAAAATATCCTATCATTGAATATAAATTCAACATGATTGCTTTTCCTCCCTTAATAATACACTTTTCATTTTCCATTTGCGATGAAAGAGTTTAAATATAGATTTTTGAGTAATACCACACAATCGTTGATACATTTCCAATAAATCATACTTCATTCCTTCTTCTTTTGTTTCTTCATATAATTTTTCCATTGTCAAAGCAATATACCGATAATGAAAATACGCTCTACTATTTCGTTTCATCTTTTCAAACCCCTCTGCAAGAAAAAGTCTTGAAAGGACAACAAACTTTAAATCCTCATTTGTTTTGGTTTTTTTATATAAAATGGTTGCCCTTTTTCTCATTCGAATTGAAAAACGAATTACTTTGTTTTCATTACCTTGACTTTTCAATAAATCAATTGTTTTCAAATACCATTCCATGAGCAAATGGTATTCATTGACACTCGCATAACTTTCAAATGAATCTTCTAGTGTAACCACTATTTTTTGATACCAAAGTGCGGCAAGATCCATTCGCTTGCTATATGTTTCACAAAAATCACTGATTTGAACGTAACACTGAATCACTTTGTTTTTGTCATTCTCAAGATATGTTTTTCGGTAGATATTTTCAGATACTCGTACTGCTTTTAAATAGAATTTCTCTGCCTCATCAAAATGAGAAATTGAAACAAAATACTTTGCCTTTTCAATATAGGTATCAATCTTTTTCCGCCTTTCATCTAAAGACACATTGACTTGCATAGATGTTTGTGCCATTTCATCCTCCGTTACTTTCAAAATTCCTTTTTTCCAAAAGGTCTATGATTTTTCTTCTTTACTACTCCAATATCTTACATTAACATGGCCTAAGAAATGACTTGAGAATTATACTGTATCACATGTTTCTAGTCTTTTAGCAAATGCCTATTTTTTCATAAGCCCTTTTGCTACTCTATTGGTTCTCAATCACCGAAGATACAACTACCACCATATAATAGGAGCAATATACTATCTAAACTATGACTTGCTTTTAAAGCTATTTCTCTTTGAACTTCAAGCGTCGATAGAAATATCCCACTTTCTTCACTAGGCATTACAATTGCATCCTTTTCCATAATAAGTTCATACATCAAACTTTTATCTTTTCAATAACTCGATATCATCCAAGTTATTATAATTTTCTTCATTTAAAATGACAATCCCATTTTGATAAAGTAACTCCGCAGTAACTCCATTTCCCTTTTTCAATCTAGAAGAAAATGTACCATCATAGATTTCTCCAAAACCACATGATGGACTATTTTTTTTAAGAATGGCAACCTTGCAATCTTGTTGATTGGCCAATTGAAGGGCAATAATTGCTCCTAGTTGAAACGCTTCAGTTACATCTTGTCCATCCTTCGTCACCACTTTTTCAAAATATCTCTCGCTAGGCATTCTAGGTGTTGAAAGACCACCTTGAACTTCGGGACAAATTGGAACAATAGTATATGACCTTAGATATTCAACAAGATCAGCATTCAAATTATTTTTTCCGTTGTATTTACATTTTTGACCAAGTAAGCAAGCACTAACCATCACCCTCATACTATGACTCCTGATAATTACCAGGTATAGTATGGTCTAATGTATCCTCTTGATTACATAGTGCAATCTGATAATTCAAAATATTTACTTTATATTTTTCCATTCCAAAATTGTCTAACAAATACATAGCATACTCTCTTGCCTCATCAAACATTCCAATTCTTCTATACAAATCGACAATAATCAAACGAATTACTTCGTTTTCATTTTCGGTCAATGCATTTTCCAAATATCGAATCGCTTTACTGCGCATTTTTTTAGCTACATCTAGTTTCTTAGCATCATCTGCTAACCAGGCAGCCCTTAAATACATCATACCCGCTTTTTTGGTGTTTTTCTTTTCACATAACATTCCTGCTAATATGCATTTTTTGATAGCAAAATTGATACTTGCGTCTTGAAGAATCATTTGATAAGATGATTCTTGGATTTGTGAGGCTTCAATGCAATCGATATTTTTAGAGATATCATCATTGGCATAACCACAATGAGGACATTTTTGTACCATCAAATGAATCATATTTCGCATCATACCTGGTGGCCTTGTGTCTAAATCACGAAGGCCAAAAGAAGTGTGATCACGTAATTCTTGATAATGATAGTCCTTATGACAAATTGCACAAGTTTTCTGTTTATTCTCCAAATAAGCCATACTGCTACCTTAAATCTAAAATAGGATGAGCAAGTGGCGGGATGTTTTCAATAGATTCAGGATATAAAACCCCTTCTTCTTCTTGGTACTCTTCTGAATATTCAAATTCAAGTCGCGCAACAACTCTTACCCATGCTTTGTTTTTTAATTTCACACCAGGAAGGACTTTGCATAAATGTCCATATAACTGCACATCATCAGCACAACACGTCATTGCATGACGGCCTGCAACAAAAGTATTTTTTGGCAGTTTTTTGGATTGAACAACCATGCAATTAAAGGCAACCTTTTTTCCCCGATATCGTTCAGGGTTATCATAGGTATCAATGTACCATCTACCGAAGTCATCATCGGCAATTTCAATGATATCCGCATCAATATTATAAGGGAGTGGTTCTTCAAAAGCCTTTTGGGCTACTCCATTCTCATTCATAACCATATACTGAGCGTTTCCGTTTACTAATTTTAAATTGGTTTGATAACTTGCAAGTGCGCTTGGATCATCACAGCGATTAAACACCACCAAATCAGACAGTTTAATGAGGTCAATAAATTTTTGCCTCATATTGTTATAGTATATAGAAAATGTCGAAAAATCAATAAATGTAATCACCTGAGCCATCCGATATTCTTCGGGAAAATATAATTCATTTATATTCCACATACAATTAAGCTCTACAATGACTCTATCAGGACAATATTGAATGGCTAGTTCTTGTAAATATTCTGCTGTAAATTGATCTTGTTGTTGCAATCTTTCTATAGATGTATTGTGAGACTGAGCAAATTCATCCGACAATTCTAATTCGCCTTCCTCGCATAAGATGACCAAAGTTCTCCCTTTTTTCTCGAATCCATCTTTTTCTATTGCATCTATAATAAAAGTTGTTTTTCCAGAATCTAAAAATCCAGCAACAATAAAAATTGGAATTTCCATCATATGATTCACCTACTTCTTTAATACAAGGGTTTCAATATTTTCTTTCTTAAGTTGAGAACCAATCACAACAATTCTTCCTACAAAATCTGCCTCTCCTTCACGGATACTATAATCGCCTGCAACATAGTCAAAATAGTGCCACTTTTCTTGATCACTTGCTTTTAAAATACCTTTAGCTCGAAGAACAACCCCATACTTTTCTTCTTCTTTCAACGCCTCTAATATCTTCGTTAATTCATTTTTGCTATAAGCCATTGGAGTTTCATAGCCTACAGAGACAAATACCTCATCTGCATCATGATGATGGTGTTCCCCTTCATGATGGTGACAACATTCATGTTCGTGTTCTTCTCCTTCATGATGGTGACAACATTCATGTTCGTGTTTTTCACCTTCATGGTGGCGACAACAACAGCCATGTGTAAATTCTTCTTCTACTTCACTTTGATAAGAAATCGTTCTTTCCAGTGCCTCTAATAATTTGTGAGGATCAACCGCATTCAAGTCTGCTAAAATTACATTGCAATTTGAATTTTTTTCTTTAATCAATTCATATGCTTCAACTACCTTTTCATTAGAAAGACGTTCTACTTTACTCATAACTACTATATGGGCATCACTAACTTGGTTATTGAAGAATTCCCCAAAATTTTTCATATATACTTTGCATTTTCCACCATCTACAACCGTAGCCACAATATTGAGTTCTAAATCCAAATCTAGTTTTTCTACTGCCTTCACAATGTCTGACAATTTGCCTACACCAGATGGTTCAATGATGATTCGTTCTGGTTGATAAGTTGAAATAACCTCACTCATTGATGCACTGAAATCACCTACAAGTGAGCAGCAAATGCACCCAGAATTAATTTCTTTGATATTGACGCCCGATTCTTTTAAGAAACTACCATCAATTCCGATTTCCCCAAATTCATTTTCAATAAGAACCACTTTCTCATCGTGAAACCCTGTTTCAAATAGTTTTTTAATCAATGTTGTTTTTCCAGCTCCCAAAAAGCCAGATATAATATCAACTTTTATACTCATTTTATCCCACTCCTTATTTTTACATTTTTCTATTATTCTTATTATACCACATCTCTTTATGAAAATGTTAGTATTTTACCTAAAAAATGAAAAGAAAGTCTTTATTGACTTTCTTTTTGCTTATTTTGTGTGCACATCAATTTGTGGATAAGGAATCGTAATTTGTTTCTCATCAAACATAGTATGAACATTTCTCATCAAATCATAATATACAGTCCAATAATCTTGATTTTTAACCCAAACACGAGTTGTAATATTAACAGCGTGTTCTGCTTGAGCAATTTCTTTTACAAAAGGAGCAGGCTCCTTTAAGACTAGTTCGTGTGCAATACAAATCTTTTTAATTTCTTCAATAGCCATATCCACATTATCCTCATAGGATATAGAAAACAATAAGTCTACTCGTCGTAATTCTTTTTTAGAATAATTGATAATTGTACTATTGGCAAGCACACCATTTGGAATCATCACTACTTTGTTATCAGGTGTAACCAAATTGGTATAAAATAATTTCATATCTTCTACTGTACCTGATATATCATTTGACTCAATATAATCCCCAATTTGAAAAGGTTTTGTGCAAACCAAAACAATACCACCTGCCAAATTAGATAACGAGCCTTGAATAGCTAAACCTAAGGCTACACCACCAGAAGCAATAAGCGCCGCAAATCCTGCTGTATCAATTCCTACTGTTCCCGCATAAGCCACTATCAAAATGATACGAATACTCCATAAAATAGTTGTGTATAGTACACTGGTAATCAATTTATCTTTGGTATGTAACATTGAGCGTTTTCTCAATTTTTTAACAATTGTTGTGCTAATCCACCACAACAATAAAAAAACGACTGTCGCTACCAAAACCTTAATAAAGGGATTACTTAATAAATTCGTGATAAATTGAACAACTTTATCTATACTCGATATGGCTCCAGTTGTTTGTGCTTCATTTTCTAAAAATAACCAATTGTTCATTTTTTACTCCTTACATCATCGGTGAAAAAATCTTCAATATCATCGATAAAATTTTTTCTCTTCGGTTCAATTTAAAATGCTTTGGATCAATATAGATAGAATGCTTTAGAATATTATCAAAATCATCTTTAATATCCTTGATACATTCTGTTTGATACATCCAAATTCCGCATTCATAGTGATGAACCAAACTACGATAATCAAGATTAATTGTACCGACTACTGCTAGTTCATCATCTACTAAAATATTCTTTGTATGAATAAAGCCTGGTTCATACTCATAGATTTCTACTCCATGTTTAATCAAATCAACATAATTTGATCTTGTAAGAACAAATACAGATTTTTTATCTGGGATATGAGGGGTAAAAATCAAAATGCGTACATTTCTTTTGGCAGCAGAAATCATTGCATTTTTCATTTGCGAATCAACAATCAAATAAGGGGTAGAAACCATAATGGTTTTTTTGGCCTGATTGATTAAATTCAAATACACATTTTCACCAATTAAATCTGGATATACTGGTGATGGTCCATCACAAAATGGTTGTACAAATCCTTTTGCTACAACTGGCTCTATATCAATTTGGGTATACTTTTGATAAGGTTCTTTTAACTTAGCCTGCAAATCAAAATTTTGAAGAAACATTACCGTCAATTGTCTAGTAGCATCACCTACAAGTTTTACAGATGCATCCTTCCAATATCCGAATCGCTCTATCGCATTAATATATTCATCTGCAAAATTAATGCCTCCAACATACCCAATTTTGCCATCTATAATCGTAATTTTACGATGATCTCTATTGTTATGTATGGCAGTTACAAAAGGTAAAAAACGATTGAATTTAATGCAATTGATTCCTTTCTTCTTAAGTAATTTATCGAAATTACTAGGTAATTTACCGATTGTTCCTATGTCATCATAGATGATTCGAATTTCAACACCCTCTTTTACCTTTGACTCTAGAATTTCAAGCACAGTATCTAGCATAATACCTCTTTGCAAAATGAAATATTCCATAAAAATAAATGATTTTGCTGTTTTGATATCTTCTACATATTCTTTAAAAAAGTGTTCCCCGGAATCAAAATAAATGGTTTTTGTATTTTGAAACAGTCCGCATCCAGAAGTATTTTTAATATAATTGGATTGTCCTGCAACATCACCTAATTGAGTGCTTTCTACTTCTAAATCACTTATGGTCTGCTGTGTCTCTAGTAGGACACTATCATAAAATCGAATACTACTTTTTCTAGCCAAATTACGTGAAAAAAGCATATAAATGATTGGACCTGCAATAGGTACAATGGTGATAATAGCAATCCATGGTATCTTTAAATCAGCTATCATATCCCGATTAATCAAGTCAATCAATAGAAAAATATTAATAATCGTTGTAATGATTGGCATGAAACGATAGCCTCTATATGCAATAAAAACACCCCATATCAATAAACAAACTTGTGATAAAATCAGTATTGTAACAATAGTGAGTCTACCAAAAATAATTTTCAATAGTTTTTTCATATGTTTTCTCCTGTAGATATTATACTTTTTTAGACCTCTATTTTCAACTATTACGCATTTTCAACATATCTTGCATTTATGTCGTTTTTTCTTGTTGCATAAAGACCTTTTATTTTTTTATGTAAAATCTCAATTTCACATAAATGTTTTTTGTTTTCATACAATGTATTATATGAAAAAACTCAGGAGGACACTATGTTATCAACTAAGCAAAGAGAAAAATTTTGGGGGCTAACGACGGAAGAAGCATCTGCACATTTGAAAAAGCATGGTAAAAACAAATTGATTGAGACTAAAAAAGAAAATCTGTTCATACGATTTATCCATCAACTATCCAATCCAATGATGATTGTATTGCTTGTATCTGCTCTACTATCCTTTTTAGTTGGCAAATTGAGTCACCATGAAGGTATCTCAGATACAATTATTATCATTATCGTTGTATTGATGAATGCTATTCTTGGTGTCATTCAAGAGGCCAAAGCCGAAAAAGCAATTGATGCGCTAAAAGAAATGACCAAAGCTACTTGCAAAGTCTATAGAGATCAAAAATTAACAATCATTCCTACTGAAGATGTTACAATCGGTGACTTGATTTATCTTGAGGCTGGTGATATTGTTCCAGCAGATGGTGAAATTGTTGAAAGTTTTTCGCTACAAGTTGATGAATCCACATTAACAGGTGAATCTCTTCCTATTACAAAAAATGCATTGGCACATGATGTATATATGGGGAGCGTAGTTACTTATGGTAGAGGTAATTTTTTAGTTACTCATATAGGGATGGAAACCGAAATGGGCAAAATTGCTGGAGCCATCAACCAGGCTAAACAAATTGAAACACCATTGCAAAAAAAATTATCCCACTTAAGCAAAGTACTTACTATTTTGATTTGTCTTGTTTGTGTAGCCATCTTTATCATTCATTTGATTGCTTACCGAGATTTTTCAATTTCCACAATTTTAAATACATTTATGTTAGCTATTAGCCTTGCTGTTGCAGCAATACCAGAAGGGCTTGCCGCAGTCGTAACCATTTTGCTTTCTTTAGGCGTAACCAAAATGGCGAAGCGGCATGCCATTATTCGAAAACTGACTGCTGTTGAAACACTTGGTTCAACTCAAATCATCTGTACAGATAAAACAGGGACACTCACTGAAAATAGAATGAAAGTTGTCGACATGTACACAAAGGATAAAGCTTTACTCGCTAAAGCAATGTACTTCTGCAATGATGCCAAATGGGTAAACCATCATCTAGAAGGCGATCCCACAGAAATAGCACTGATGGAATTTGCACCTACCATTGTTTCTACTCTCCAACAAGATTTGGAAAATGAAAAAAGAGTATCTGAAATTCCATTTGACTCTAATCGAAAAATGATGTCTACCTTTCACCAGACTACTAAAGGATACATTCAATACACCAAAGGAGCTATCGATGAATTGCTCAAGAAATGTACTCAATATTTAACTATTGATGGAGTTCGCCCTTTGACTGATAGTGTAAAACGGGCGATTCTAGCCGAAAATCATGAAAGAACACAAAAAGCACTACGCATTTTGGCTTGTGCCTATCGTCAGCACTCCACTTTACCACAGTCTATTCAACTCTCTTTAGAAAATAATCTTATTTTTATTGGCTTTGTTGCTATGATGGATCCCATTCGCGCTGAAGTAAATGATGCCATAAAGGCCTGTAAAAAAGCACATATTGATGTGGTTATGATTACAGGCGACCATATTGATACTGCAGTTAGTATTGGACAAACGCTTGGCCTAATTCAAGACAAATTCCAAGCCATTACTGGAGAAGAGTTGAATCATCTTTCTGATATCGAACTTAAACAAAATATCCATCAATATAAAGTATTTGCACGCGTGGAGCCCCTTCACAAAGCAAGAATTGTAGAGGCATTTCAGGCCAATCATTATGTTGTAGCTATGACAGGTGATGGCGTAAATGATGCACCAAGTATCAAGATAGCCGATATTGGTATTGGTATGGGCAAAAATGGTACAGATGTTACTCGAAATGTTTCTGACATGGTTCTTTCAGATGATAACTTTGCAACAATTGTTGATGCCATTGAAGAAGGTAGACGCATTTATGCAAACATTCAAAAAGCAATACTCTTTCTTCTTTCTAGTAATCTTAGTGAAGTCTTATCTATCCTTATCGCAAGTATTATTGGTTTTACCTTATTAGACCCTACTCATATCCTTTGGATTAATCTCATCACAGATAGTTTTCCTGCAATAGCACTAGGTATGGATCCATTGGACGAATCGATTATGACTGAGCCTCCACGTTCTTCAAAAGAAAATATTTTTTCACACGGTGGATGGTTTGATATTATCTATCAAGGTATTTTTGTAACTATTCTCACCCTTTTTGCTTATGCTATAGGAAATTATCTTGCCTTTGGTCAAATGGGATTTCACGATCACACATTATCTAAAGCGATGGCCTTTTTGACTATGTCTATGGCAGAAACATTCCATGCTTTCAATATGCGTTCAAGAACGGATTCTATCTTTAAGATCATCAAAAACAATAAATATCTATGGCTATCTTGTCTCGCATCAGTTCTATTAACCACTATGGTCATTTACATTCCACAACTTGCTAAGTTATTCCATTTTGAGGCAATTCCATATTATGCTTATTCTATATCTATCGGCCTTGGGCTCATGATTATCCCCCTAGTCGAAATTGTAAAAAAAGTCAGGAGAAAGCGCCATTGATTTGTAATTTTTAAAAAAAGTGGTACAAATCGTACCACTTTTAGTATATCGCATATTCTATTTTTTATAGCTTTTCCTCATTGAAAAAATCTCTCATCTTTTGAAGGGCGTTTTTTTCAATCACCTGTGCTCGCTGTCTAGATATGTTTAGGCGCTTTGCTACTTCCTCAAAACTATGATAATTGCCATCGATATCCCCGTATCGATAAGCAATTACTTCCTGTTCACGAGCAGTAAGACTTCCCTTTGATTGTTGCAAACGTTTTTTTTGTTCTTCTTTTAATACCCATTCTTGTGGTGTTTCAAGAGAGTCTTCAATTTCTTCCATTAAGGTAAAATTGCCATCATATAGCAATTGATCCAATGACTCTACATGATTTAACTGAAAAGCTTTTGCTAAATCAGCTGTAGAAATTTGCATTTCTTCTGCTACTTCATGAAAACTGACGCCTCTTGCATATTTTTTTTCTAGTGCCTGTTCCGTTATAAAATAGACTTTCATCAATTGATGAGCCAAAGTAGGCTGTGTAATCACAGATCTTCCCATCGTCTCAATTCCTTTTCCTATACTTTGTCTAACCCAATATGTTGCATATGAAGAAAAACGCGTCCCTCTGCTCACATCAAACTTATCCACTGCTTTTGATATACCAATAAATCCAAGTTGAATTAAATCATCAAGAGATATAGACGTAACAGTGCTATATTTTTTGGCTATATGATAAACCAATTTTCGATTGGCCTGAATCATAATGGTATGAACTTCTTCTCTAAGATGTTCATTTTTAGCATAAATTTCAAATATTTCTCTTTCTTCTTGACTATTTAACAAACGATTTATTCCTAATTCAGTATCAGTTAACAAACCAATTATTTTATTTTCATCTATCATTTATAAGTTCCAATCAATTGGCTCTTCACCATTTTTTACTAAAATATCATTTATCTTTGAAAAATGTCTACAGCCAAAAAAGCCATTATAAGCGGATAAAGGGCTTGGATGTGCAGCAGTTAAAATAATATGATTGGGATTTGTGATATATTCTCGTTTTCTTTTGGCATCATTTCCCCATAGTACAAAAATAATTGGTTTATTTCTTTGATTTAATCTTTGAATGATAGAAGTTGTAAAATTCTCCCACCCCTTATTTTTATGGCTATTGGCATAGTGCTCCCTTACTGTTAGTACCGTGTTCAAAAGCAATACACCTTGCTTTGCCCATTTGGTTAAATTTCCACTTTTAGGAATATTCGCCCCCACATCTGCTTGTAATTCTTTCATAATATTCTGTAAAGAAGGGGGAAAAGGGACTCCATCTTGTACAGAAAAACAAAGTCCATGTGCTTGTCCTCTTTCATGATAGGGATCTTGTCCAATAATAACTACCTTGATTTGATCATAGTCTGCATATTTTAAAGCATTAAATATATCGTACATTGGTGGAAACACGACATAATGGCTATATTCATATTTTAAAAATTCTCTCAATTGTAAATAATATTCTTTTTTGAATTCATCTTTCAAGATGACATCCCACTGATTTCCAAGCTGAACCATGTTTACACCTACTTTCTTTTCCTATTATATCATATTGACCCTCTTTTTCAAAATAAAAGGATTAAAAAGACAAAATATGTCTCTATATAGAGACATATTTAATCCAATTCATTTATATTTAATTATGTTTGTTGATTGTTACATCACCCGAAACACTGTCAAAACGATACGTATTTCCACCATCTTTATAAATCAATTGTTTCTGACTATAACTTGTCGAAAAGTTACTATTGATTTCACCACTTACACTATCTAGTTTTGCTGTAAACCCGTTATTATCTGGTATAATCAGCTCTACATCTCCTGATACTGTATCACAATTGATTTCTTGGGGAGCTTGTTGCATCGTTAAATACAAATTTCCTGATACCCCATCTATTTTCATACGCGATATAGCACCTGAAATATCAATTCTAGAACTTACAAAATCAATTTCCAATTGATTAGCGGTTGTTTCTTTTAGTGAGACTGAACCACTAACTGTATCTATGTCTATATCATTTTTACAATACAATTTGGATATATCAATCCTACCTGAAACGTTATCAATATCCAGACGAGAAAGATGGGCTTGACTAATACGAATATTTCCAGATACAGAATCAATTTTTAATGGATAATACACATCAGATTCCTTGCCTTGAACATCGATATTGGCATTTATGGTCTCTATTTTTACTTTTTTATACAACTGAGTAGGTAGATATATTGTCAATGTTTTGTCATTTCGAACCGATTGTTTAATAAACCATTTGGATTTACAAAATTGAATAGTCAATTGATTGTTTCTCATTCGATAACGCAACAAATTATCTTCATCTTTTCCTGTCTTTTCTGAATAATTTTCTGAAAAGCGAATATTATCCTCATTTGTCTCCTCTACGTTTACTTTACCACCAATCCAATTGATTTCAACAATTTCAATATCATTGCTTGGAAAAACTAACTCTCCTTTTGCAATTTCGTACGAAGAACTATTGGAATAATGGTATCCACCTAAACTGCAATTTATGCCTGTAAAACCATTGACTAATCCAAATATCAAAACTCCAGCTAAGAGTACAGCTAAAATGCTGAAAGCGACAATTTTAAATATAGCTAATTTTTTCATATTTTCACCTATTTTCTCAATTCAAATACGGCATGAATAATCCCCTGAATAGCACTACCAATTAAAAAGATAATCCATGTGACGTGCCATGCCATTGTTATAAAACTGATAATAAAATAAATCACAACAATAATTGACCACAATACTCCACAGATGGATTTGTATAATGCATTTTTTTCAATACTATTGGCTTTCCATGCTTTAAATTCTTCCACCACAGTTTGGTCCTTTTTGAGATACTTTGGCTTTGACATACTATTATATATAATTAACCCCGTAGCAATTGCAATCATGATAAACATGAGCACTACTCCAATAACACCCGTACCAATTTCACTCAACAGTAGAACAGGTATTACACTCATAATATATAGCATTACCGCAATAGCCGTTAACAAAGCGGAGCGTTTTTTGCTTGCTAACATTTCCTTTTCAAATCCTTGTTGATAGGTTGTTCTGTTTTTTAATTGTTCAATCAGATCATTGACATCTCCGATGCTAGCCGTTGCAATATTATAAGCAGCCTCATTACTTTTTCCTTCTGATACTAAATCATTGTATTTATCAATTAAATTTTGTAACATTTCTTCTTTTAACTCAATTACTTCTTTTGTTTTTGGTGCATCCTCAAACAAAAATTCAATATAATTTCTTAATTTTTCATTCATAATATCCTTCCTCCATATGAATTAATTTATCGATTATCATTTTGGCCTCTTGCCACTCCTTTTTCATCTCTAATAGGGCTATCCTACCTTTTTTGGTAATAGTGTAATAGCGTCTTCTCGCACCACTATCACCATCTCCCCAATATGATGTGATATACTCTAAGTCTTCCAACCTTCGAAAAGCAGTGTACAATGTGGCATCTTTTAAAATATATCCTGTCCGTTCTTGAATAGACTTATTGATCTGATATCCATAACTATCTTGCTCTTCTAAATGGGCCAATATGATGGTATCTGTATGTCCTCTAATCATATCCGATGTAATGGTCATAATAGATTCCTCCTTTCATCTCTTATATTATATTTAAATATACCTCGCCTGTCAAGGTATATACATATTATGATATATATTATATGAATAAAAGCAAAATTTATTCCATTAAAAAACACCAGATAAAATTTATCTGGTGTTTTGATTTCGAAATATACGATCAGGTTGTATCTTTTCTCGCCAAATTAAACATAATCTTTCTAAAGAATAGGTAGCATTAGCTGGACTCGTAGAAGGAAGAACGATTGCTTCCCTATGGATAACTGGAAAGATGTACTTTTGATATAGTTTATATGCTGTATTGCCATTGACATAAATGTATTGAATTGAAGTCTGTTGCAAAATCGGTTGTATGTTATTGGGAATTACATTTTGAATAGAACTATCTGAAGATCCAATAATGTCACAACTCTTGATGACATCCCATACAGCAATATGATATTTCATTAAAAAAGCCTTTTTTTCTACAATCGTGAAAGGAATATCATCCTCAAAAATTGTTGCTAGTATTTTCCAAAATCGATTTTGGGGATGACCATAGAAAAATCCCACTTCTCTAGATTTGACAGATGGAAAAGAACCGAGTATTAAAATTTTTGAATTTTCATCCCACACGGGTTCAATAGAATGAATCTGATGTAGATTATCTTCCTTCATTTTTATTTCCTACCCCCTTTTTGCAATACTTTGTTTATCACTTTATTTCTTCACTATTTTATCGTAAAGATTCATACTCTTTACCAAATAAAGTTAAATTTTGCAGCCTCACCATTATCAATCAATATATCTTGTGCCGTCATAGATTGATTAATAACTGTCACAAAATAAGCCCACTGCGCAATTTCACTTGCCTTTGCCCACCTATTCAATAATGTTTCATTTAAAACCTGATGATAAAGTTCAGGGCTATTTAAAATATGCGCATTTAGATCGGTAATCACTCCACCAGGTGAAAGGCTATTTGATGTTGCAGAAAAAGGAGCAAGACGAATCGCTACATTTTTCATATAAGCCACCATTCCACCTTTACTTGCTACATATTCTGGAAATTCAGCACCCGTTTGAGCACTAGCAGAAGCAATAAATAAAACACTTTTAATCTTGGGTTGAAAAGCATATGTTTCGGTTACACGTATCGTTCCCTTCAAATTGACATCAATGTCATTTTCATTCTGCACACCCGCATTATTAATCAAAATTTCACAATCCATAATTTCAGGAAGTATACCGTGATAAATATCAGTTTGAATGTGTTGGTAATTGATGTTTTCTATCGATGCTCCTTCTTTGTCTATTCCTATAACAGTATGCCCTTTTTCTAAGAACAATTGAACGATTTCACGTCCAATCCCCTTTGACGAACCAGTGACAATGACTTTCATATCAATTTCTTTTTCCTTTCATATATTCAAAATAAGCATTCCCCACATGATTTTGTTTCCAATCTTTACATATTACATAACCTAGTGGTGAAAAAACAAT
>JAMPAL010000021.1 GCA_023667245.1 Anaeroplasma bactoclasticum | reverse complement strand
ATTAAAAGAAGAGAAATATTTTGATATATATCATGATGAGATTGAGGTTATTCTTAAATTAAGTGAAGATGGAAAATGCTTAAGTACCGTTAGTTAGTAATTCCATTTTATTATATAGATTAAAGCATATACTCAATAAAAAGGAGTTATGCTTTTTTGACTATTATAATGTTTCTATCTTAAAATAACTGAAGAAAACATTTGTACACCTAGTCATCGTATTTATATTGAAGGAAAAGGATGAATCAAAGCAAGCGATATCGTTGAAAATGATGAAGTATTATTATATAATCATACTAAGGGTATCGTTCAAAGAATTGAACTAGAAAAACTTGAACAGCCACAAGCAACCTATAACTTTGAGGTAGAAGATTATTACAATTATTTTGTATCAGCTCATTGTGCTGCAAGAAATGAATCTCATTTGATAGAAAATGGAAAGTATGGTATAATAAAAAATACAAGAATATAGGTTATTGAAAATTTGAGGTGATTTAAGTGATAAAAGTACGATATGCAAAGATGAATGATAAATCCTTTTGGTATCAATTAGATCATCATTTACCAGAAAAAGAATTTGAACATAAAGTCAAAGAAAAAAGGGGATACGTTCTTTTGGAAAACGAAATACCTATAGGTTTATTGAGGTACAACTTGTTTTGGGATAGCATACCCTTTTGTACGATGCTTTTCATAGATAAGAAGGTACAAGGTCAAGGTTATGGCACTATGCTTATGAAATACTGGGAAGAAGATATGAAAAAACAAGGATATCGTATACTACTTGTTTCTACACAAGTAGATGAAACAGCACAACATTTTTATCGCAAATTAGGATATCAAGATTGTGGTGGATTAATCCTTCATACTTCACAATATCCACAACCTATGGAAATGTTTTTGATGAAAGAAATATAGTATTTCTTTTCTTAAATCAAAAATCAGGAATTTTATGATGTTAAAAAAGACGTACCTTTGCAGATACGTCTTTAGAAAAATAAGTAAAATTAAAAGAATCAATAAAAATGATATACATTTCTATTGATTCTTTTTTTAGGCTAGTTTTTTACCAAACAAGGCAAGCACACCATTTACAATAAACAATATACCAAGTATAATAAAGAACCAGTCTACCATAGCCCATTTACTTACAACAAGTAATACACCTGCAGCAATAGTTAGTGCAGCCACAACAATCGGCATGAGGTCTTTAGATTTTAAGGCATTGAGTAAATCAATGACCCCTTTAGCAATAAGCAATACGCCAAATACAATTAAGACGATTTCAACAAATAACCATCCACCCAAAATAATGATGGCACCAAGGGCTATGCTAATGATACCACCCATTAGATCTTTTTTGACGATGCTAAGTACACCTTCTACAATGAAGAGAATACCTACAATTGTCATTAACCAACCTAAAACACTTGCTCTAAAGATACAAAATAAAATACCTACAGCAAGATATAGTATTGCATTGAGTAAGTTATTAGATATATTCTTTGATTTTGCCATTTTGAATCCTCCTTTCATTTTTTTTCGCATTGTAATTATATGCTTGATTTTCCATTTTGTCAATGCGAATGCAAAGTGAACATTCAAAAATCAAAAGAAAATAGAGCATTAGGGATTGAAAGTTTTGAAAAAAACAAAAGGAAATGGTATAATGATATCAAGAATAGATTATAAAAATAAGAAAGGGAGGAAGATAGATGAAACTACTACATACTGCAGATTTGCACTTAGGCAAACGCTTCATGGACATTTCCCTTTTAGAAGATCAAATGGATGTGCTTCGTCAAATTGTCCAACTTGCGAAAACCAATCAAGTAGATGGCCTTTTGATAGCTGGAGATGTATATGATAAATCAGTACCTTCAAGCGAAGCCATGTGTGCATTCAATTGGTTTTTAGAAGAGCTATCAGCACTCAATATTTCAGTATTTGTGATTGCTGGAAACCATGATTCAGATGAGCGAATAGCATACTTGTCTCATTTTGTTGCGCAATCTCATATTTATGTATCCACTAAATTTAGTGGAACATTGCAAACCATTATGATGCAAGATGAGTATGGTCCACTTGCGATTCATTTGCTTCCTTTTATCAAACCTATTCATGTGAAAAAAATATATCCCGAAGCAGAAATTACAACTTATGAAGAGGCTATTCAGTGTGTGATTGCCCACAGTAAAATTGATTATTCTATCCGAAATATTTTGGTGGCTCATCAATTTATTACTGGTGGGATTACATCAGAGTCGGAAGAAATTTCAATTGGTGGTTTAGATCATATTCAAGCTAGTGTTTTTGATGACTTTGATTATGTTGCTTTAGGTCATTTGCATCAAGCCCAGCGTATTCAAAGAGACACACTTCGTTATGCGGGCTCTATTATGAAGTATGCGATATCCGAAGAGTATCATCGTCCATCTATAACCCAAATTGAATGTAAAGAAAAAGGAAATATAACTTATCAATTGATACCACTAACTTGTTTACATCAAGTCAGAACAGTTCGAGGAACATTAACAGATATCCTCAATATGGATTATTCAGAAGATTATGTCCGTGTCATTTTAACGGATGAAGAAGTTATGCCAGATGCGAGAATCAGTGCCTTAACTGTCTTTCCCAATATGGTTCAATATGCGATTCAAAATTCAAAAACAGAAGAAACGATGGATATCGTTATCACCGAACAAATAGAGAATAAAAGTATCTCTGATTTGTTTTGTGATTTTTATCAGTTGCAAAATAATCAAGTATTACCAAGTGATGACCATTTATCACTATTAGAAGAAGTACTAGAAAAGATAAAGGAGGAATCATAAGATGAAACCAACTTTACTGACCCTATCTGCTTTTGGTCCTTATGCTAAAGAAGTAACGATTGACTTTACTCAAATTGATGAAAGAGGATTATTTTTGATCACAGGTGATACTGGAGCAGGTAAAACAACTCTATTTGATGCGATTTCTTTTGCCCTTTATGGGGAGGCATCAGGAGGTACAGAAAGAAGAACTACCAAATCATTTCGTTCTGATTTTGCTAGTCTTCATACGCCGACATTTGTTATACTTGAATTTTTGCATAAAGATAGGCAATATCGGATAACTAGATCTCCAGAATATGAGCGTCCTAAAATTCATGGTACTGGTATGACTAAATCAGCAGCAAGTATGACTTTAGAATGTTTATCAACAGGAGAAGTCTACACCAAGATGGACACGGCGCAAAATAAGATTTTGGAAATCATCGGTTTAACGAGAAATCAATTTGCGCAAACTGTGATGATTGCTCAAAATGATTTTTTAAAAATTTTGAATGCCAAAAGTGAGGAAAGAAAAAAACTGTTTCAAAAAATCTTTGGGACAGAAATCTTTGCTACCTTACAGAATACACTAAGAGAAATGCAGACACAAGCAAAACAAGAAGTAGAAAATATCGATCAATCTATTGCATCATCACTTAGTCGTTTGATGCTAAATGAAGCATTTATGAATACTACGGGTAAGGGGAATTGGGAGTTAGATGTATACCATTTACACCAAATTTTACCGGATTTAGTTGAACTACTTGTATTTGAACAAGAACAAAGTAAAACAATTGAAAATCGATTATCATCAGAAGAAAAGACACGTCAAGCACTTCAAATGGATATCACAAATGCCAAGCAAAATAATATCCTATTAACACATATATATCAAGTAGAAGAACAACTCAACCATCTTATGCAAAAAGAAACACAGATGAATGCCAAACAAAAGGCGCTTGATTTAGCTAAAATGACTCAAGAGATTGTCCCTTTAGAAGCATCTCTTCAACATAACTACACTAGTCTACAACAATCACAAGAACAATATGACCAGTATAAAGCAGAAAAAATTCAATTGGATAAGCAATTTGAACAAGCCAAAGTGGCTTATCAACAAGCACAAGAAGCCCAAAAACAAATACCTAGTTTAGAGGAAAAACATCAGCAGTTAGAACAACTACTCAAACTAAAAGAAGAACAAAATCGTTTATCAGTGCTTTGTGCATCCCTCCAACAAGAGGCAGATGAGGCTTGTTTCAATTGGCGCAAACAAAACCAAGTCTACCAAAGTCAACAAGACTTATTCTATCAGTCTCAAAGTGGATGGCTTGCGTCAAAACTCAAAGAAAATGAGCCCTGTCCTGTATGTGGTTCAACGAATCATCCCAAGAAAGCTTCTGTAATAGAACATGCACCAACAGAACAAGCATTAAAAGAACTTGAACATCAAACCAATCAATTGCATATTCTTTTTATTGAAAAACAAAAAGAATACCAATTACAGATTCAATGTCTTCAACAAGTAGAGCAAAGACTTAAAACATATGAGGGGTTATCCGTTGACTCAGATTTAACTATGGAGATAGAACAGATAGAAAGCTTAATCAATCGTATTTTAGAAAATAAAGAAGAAATCAATCAAAACTATGTCGAAATAGAAAAAAAAGTGTCGAGTAAGGAAGCAAGTATAGAAACGATTCAGCAGACATTGTACCAATTAGAACAAACATCTAAAGCATTAGAAACTGAGTTTTTAAAAAAGTTAGCATCAGTTAATCTATCTAATGAAGCATATCAACAGGCGAAAATGGATACACAGACCTATCAAATGATAGAACAAGAGGTATTGGATTATCGAACACAATTGAATGATTGTACATCTCGCCTAAGTACTTATCGTAGTCAGTTGAAATCAGAAACTATCCAAAATGTCGAAGAGTTAGAAAAACAATATAAGGAATTGGAGAACGTTATTCAACTACATCGTAAGATGTACCAGGAAATAGAGATAGAACATCGGACAAATCAAACAGTGTATGATGAATTGCAACAATATCAAGTCAAAAGAAAGAACCATAATCAGCGATATGGTACGATTAAAGAAGTATATGATACGATTTCTGGACAAATATCACAAAAAGCCAAATTGTCATTTGAAACCTATGTACAACAATATTATTTTAAGCAAGTCATTGTGGCCGCAAACAAGCGTCTTCAAAGTTTGACAAAAGGCTTATTTACACTTCGTTGTAAAGAAGAAGCCAAAAACAAACGTAATCTTTCAGGCCTTGATTTAGATGTACTTGACCGAACAACGGGGTGTTGGAGGGATGTATCTACTTTATCAGGTGGAGAATCTTTTATTGCTTCACTGGCTCTTGCTTTAGGACTTTCTGATACTGTTCAAGCCAAAAGTGGAGGCATTCGGTTAGATGCGATGTTTATCGATGAAGGATTTGGTAGCCTAGATGAGGCCACTTTGAAAACCGCAATGGATGTACTAGCTAGTCTTGCGGATGGAAAAAGACTGATTGGTATTATTTCTCATGTCAGTGAATTAAAGCAACGTATTGATCAAAAGGTGATTGTTCAAAAAACATTACAAGGGTCAGTCATCCGGATGGAGACGGACTAAACATATCTTTTTCTTTTCTACATATAATGTAATACCAAGAAAAGAAAGAAGATGATAGCCTTCATTATAGAAGATGTGTTGCTCCAACAAGTTGTTTCAGAATATTTTAATGTGAGTAAAGTCAAAACGATAGAACCATTCGGTAATGGTTTAATTCATCAAACATATAAAGTGGTATTTGATGAAATCCAGTACATTTTACAACAAATCAATAGCTATGTATTTCAAAGCCCAATTGGTGTGATGTATAATATTGATTTGATTACAGAACACATTCGCAAAAAAGTAATATATGAAGGAAAAAATTATCGATATTCTACCCTCACTTTGGTTAAAACGAAATTAGGACAAAATTTTGTTATTGTTGATGATACCTATTGGCGTTGTTATACTTGGATTGATGGCTCTACGTATGATACACCATCTTCTTTAGATATCTTTTATGAAGCGGGCTTAATTATTGGTCAATTCCAAGAATTATTAGAGGATTTTCCTTCAAAACTTTTGAGCGATAATATTCCTCATTTTCATGATACACCTTATCGGTACACGCAATTTTTAAACGCAGTAAAAATTGATACCTGTAGTAGGGTAGAAGAATGTCAAGCAGAGATTCATTATTTGATGAGTCAATCCGATCAAATGAACCAAATTGTTAGTGCTTTAGAAGAAAAGAAGATTCCAAGACGAGTCGTGCACAATGATACCAAGCTCAATAATATTATGTTTTCTAAAGATGGCCAAAAGGCGCTTTGTCTAATTGACTTAGATACAGTGATGAAAGGCTCTTTGGTGTATGATTATGGTGATGCGCTTCGTTTGGGTGCATCTTATGCCAAAGAAGACGAGCCTGATTTATCTAAAGTAAAAATCAATTTGGATTTGGTTTATGCGTTTACCAAAGGTTTTTTAACCGCTGTTCAACAAGTGATTACGCCATCAGAAATTGATTTATTGGTTTGTGGTTATTTTACCATTACCCTAGAGTTGGGGATGCGTTTTTTGACAGATTATATTAATGGTGATGTTTATTTTACTTTATCGAAACAACAATTACAAGAAAGACCAAAAATCAATTTAGAACGAGCAAGAAATCAATTGCAACTTGCCCGTGAAATCAATTGCAATGAAAAAAAGTTACGAGGACTGATAAAACAAGTCCTATTGGAATTAAACTATTAGGAGAAAAATATGCAAAAAATCAAAAAAGTTGTCATTCCTGTTGCCGGAAAAGGAACAAGATTTTTACCCATTACCAAAACGATCAGTAAAACACTTTTACCTATTATTGATCGCCCAGTAATCCACTATTTATTAGAAGAAGCGATAGAGGCAGGTATTGAAGAAGCATTGATTATTATTGGCTCTGATCAAAACGATGTAGTCAACTATTTCAATATGGAAAGCAATTATGTCAACCATTTGAACAAAGAATATCCAGAAATTGAAAATATTCGAAATCTTAAATCCAAGATACGGATTTCATATGTATTTCAGGAAAAAGCCAAAGGATTAGGTGATGCAATAAGGCTAGCCAAAGCTTTTGCTGGAAAAGATGATATAGCCGTTATTCTTGGCGATGATTTTGTCTTTGGTAAACAAACAGAAGAATATGGTATTGCGACCCTTTGTAAATATTATGAAAAGCATCCTGCTTATTATTTAGGTGTACAATGTGTGCCCTATGAGGAAACGCATAAGTATGGTATCGTGAGTCCAGAAAAAGAAGTTTCTGATTATTTTAGAATTAATGGCATTATTGAAAAACCCCAAATGAATCCACCATCTAATATGGCTTGTATAGGAAGATATATTTTAAAGAATACGATATTTGATTATTTAAGTCATACCCATGAAGGATATGGTGGTGAAATTCAATTGACTGATGCCCTTGCCCTTGCGCAAGCCAAAGAAGAAGTATATGCAGCTACATTTTTGGGGAAACGATTTGATGTAGGTAGTAAAGTCGGTTATGTTGAGGCTACATTAATGGTGGCAAAATACCGAGATGATTTGAAAAATGAGATTATACCATTTTTAAATGAACTTCAAAAAGAAGGATATTGATTGTATTGCAAAACAAATCAAGATGTATCTAAGCTAAGATACATCTTTTTTCTTGTTTATTTTAGAAAATAGAGCATATTTGGAGTAAATATTACATATATATAAATGAACAAACAAAATTCAAAAAAGGAGGAAAGAAAATGATTCAATTTCTCATATATTTAT
Organism: Anaeroplasma bactoclasticum; assembly: GCA_023667245.1. Classification (GTDB taxonomy): domain Bacteria; phylum Bacillota_I; class Bacilli_A; order ML615J-28; family CAG-313; genus CAG-313. Next base: position 19,657 of record JAMPAL010000021.1, on the reverse strand, counting down.
TACTAGGACTCATTCAAGGTATAGCAGAAGTACTCCCTATTTCGTCAAGTGGGCACTTGCTTTTGGTGGAGAATATATTGGGTATAGAAGAACAAAATCTAACTTTTGAGGTGTTTCTTCATTTGGCCTCACTCCTTGCTATTTTCATTTATTTGAGAAAACCTATTGTTCAATTGATAAAAGGAACCTGGAATTATTTATTTCACCACGATTCAAGTGGTAAAAAGGCTTTTCAAACTGTACTGATGATGGTTGTTTCTACTTTACCAATCGTTTTATTTACGGTATTGATTCGAAAAATTGGGTATACATATAGCCCATTATTTGTGATTGGGATTTGCTTTATTGGAAATGCTTTGATGATTTTTTTTCTATCAAAGAAAAAGGTGATGCATCCTAGAACTGAATTGAATGTAAGAGATGCAAGTATTATTGGTCTATTCCAGTGTATCGGAGTATTCCCTGGTATTTCTAGAAGTGGTAGTTGTTTAAGTGGAGCTTTTTTTAGAAAATTAGATAGAGAGGTTGCTGCAAATTATGCTTTTTTACTATTTATTCCAGCAGCACTAGGTGCATTTGTATTAGAAATTCCTGAAATGGGTGCGTTGCTGAGGCTAGATAGTGCATCCCTTGCTTGCTATTTGGCTTCTTTTTGTGTTGCCTTTGTGGCAACGTATCTCTCTTTTTCCATATTAAAGAAATTGATTGTAAAAGAAAAATTTTATTATTTTGCTTATTATTGTTTTATACTGGGTATATTGACTATGATGTATAGTTGTTGGAAGGGATGGATATAGTATGAAACGCTATGCGCTTATACTAGCTGGTGGAAAGGGAACCAGAATGAAATCAACCTTACCCAAATGCATTTATCCTTTTTATGGAAAGCCAATGCTTTCTTATATTATAGATGCATGTGAAAAAGTGGGGTTTGATGAAATTGCACTAGTAGTAGGTTATCAAAGAGAATATATGCAACATATGATTCCTGACCACATCCAAACCTATATTCAACAAGAACAATTAGGTACGGCACACGCTGTACAATGTGCAATGGATTTTTATAATCAAAAGGAAGGAATTTTGGTCATTATTCCAGGGGATATGCCACTTGTTAACCAAGAAACCTTAGAGCAATTACTAAAGTATCATTTGGAAAAACACAATGATTTAACAGTGGTATCTACTAAACTCAAACAGCCAAGAGGATATGGAAGGATTATCAAATCCAATCACCAAATTATAAAAATTGTGGAAGAAAAAGATGCCACACCAAAAGAAAAAAGCATTCAGGAAATCAATACAGGTTTATATTGCATCGATATTTCCATCTTAAGAAAAAATATTCAGCATATACAAAATCAAAATGCAAGTCATGAATATTACCTTACTGATTTAGTCGCACAATTAGTGGAAAAATATAGAGTAGATAGCTATTTATTAGCAAATCCATTCTTTGTTCAAGGTATTAATGATTTATCAGCACTATCTCAACTTGAAAAAATGTATCAAAAGAAAATCAATCAACAACATATGAAAAATGGAGTTCATTTGATTTTACCAGATACGATTATTATTGAAGATACAGTCACGATTGAAACGGGTGCAACCATTGATGCATTTTCTATCCTAAGAGGAAATACACATATCTCTAGTCAAACCTATCTACCACCCTATTCTTATATCGTTGATAATGAAAAAAAGAAAATAAATTAAATAAAATCAAAAAAAAGGAAAAAGCACATAATTTGTATAAAATGCCAGCATAATATATAAAAGATAATATGCATTCTAGTAGGCATTTTTTGCCACATGGGTCAAAATACATTGACTCTAATCGTAAAAAAGTGTATAATTATCTAAAATAATGGGAAAGGCAGAACGTGTAATGAATCTATTTATTCTATTTTTGTTATGTGACATCTTGGTTTGTAGACTTGTTCACGCAAACCTCAAACATATTGTTGCTAGCTTTGGCATTTTATTGATATTGGTTTTACTCAGTGTTGCCAGTCGCTATGCTAGTATTATTCATGCTTTAATGATGACAAAAATTCATACGATTTTACTCAAGAAGGATTTTCGTCCATCAAAGGCTTGCCCTAAAATTAGTAAATATATGCTACAAATTTGCAAGCATAAATTCAATCCTCAAACCATTCAACATTGGGTAGTTTTACCGATTTATAAAATGAGAATGATTATTGAACATATGCTAGATATGATGGCAAACCTAATCAAGCACTCCTTTATTCGATTAGACTCTATCTAATATTTTAAAATGCAAAAAAGAAGATGACTTAATGAATTTTAAGTCTTTTCTTTTGCATATTTTTTGAAAATCTCCTCATACTAATAAAAAACAATGGAGGTTTATATGAGTAAAATTACAACATGGAAATACACAAAGCCAAGTTTTTGGGATGATTTTTTTGATGGCCATACATATGGTTCAGCATATCAAAATGGTTTTATGCGTGCCGATATTTCCAAGCGAAAAGGCAATTATGTATTTGACGTCGATATTCCTGGATATGCCAAAGAAGATATCATGGTGAAATTGGAACAAGGTTATTTGACAATTATGGTTGATGCCAAAAAGCAATCAACCGTAGATGAAAGTCCAGAGGAAAATTATGAGTATTTACATCAAGAACGTTACAATGGTCAATATTCAAGAAGTTTTTATGTAGGATGCCCTGATGACACAAAAGCGAATGCCACTTATCATAATGGGGTATTGACCGTAGTGATTCCTGAAGTAACAGAAGCAGAAGTTGATAAAACGAAATATATAGCTATCAACTAATTGAATTGAAATGGATAAAAAAGACTACCCTTATCAAAGGATAGTTTTTTTTCATTCTTATCAAAAATATATTCTTTTCTTCTAAAATATGGTATAATAGGTATGAGGTGAAGTATTATGACGAACATACATACTAATATTAAAGTATTACGAGAAGAAGCAAGACTGACTCAACAAGAATTTGCGGAAAAAATCAATGTCAGTGAAGAGACAGTTGTACTGTGGGAGAAAGGGAAACTTGATCCGACTAGTGAACAAATTCGAAAAATGTGTCCCATCTTGCGTATTCACGAAGAAGATTTTCTAGAAAGAGATATTTTGGCAGAAAGAACAGATGCGGGAAATCGAATGAAAAAAGGCAAGGATCGTTCAAGCTACAATTGGTATTTGGGTAATCGTTTATCAATGACTTTTTATATTTCTTATTTGATTATTATTCCTATTGTAGGTATCTTAGTGGGGGCTATCACTAAATCTCTTGCGGAAGAAACTGCCAAACAAATGGATTTTATTGTCAATACTACATTACCAGCGATTGTATATGCTGTTATTGCGATGGGATTCATTAGTGCTATTTACATCTATATCTTTTTGTTTAAAAGGGGTATTCTTCATTTTAGATGGTGGTACATTTTTTGGATTTCTTTCATCTCCATTTTCTCTATTTTGATAGGCAGTATTGCAACCCCTTTTCTTTATGGATATGCCTTTTATAAAGGCGTAATTCGTAAAGGAAAAAATCGTTAGGAGGCATGTATGAATAAAATAGCATTGATGTATGATTTTGATAAAACACTTTGTGCAAAAGATATGCAAGAATACAGTTTTATTCCGAGTGTTGGCATGGAAGCAAGTGAATTTTGGGAAGAATCCAATCAAATTTCTACTAAAAATAATATGGATCGTATCTTGTCCTATATGTTTTTGATGATTAAGGCAGCAAAAGATAAAAATATTGAAATCACAAAAGAATCATTCAAAAAATTAGGAGAAGATGTCGTTTTGTTAAAGGGAGTTGAAACATGGTTTGAAAGAATTAATGCATATGGGAAAGCATTAGGTGTAGAAGTGGAGCACTATATCTTATCTTCTGGTTTGAAGGAAATCATTGAAGGGACATCTATCGCTCCTTACTTCAAACGGATTTATGCTTGTGAATTTCATTATAATCGAAATGGCAATGCAGATTGGCCTAAACAAGTAATTAATTATACAACAAAAACCCAGTTTATTTTTCGAATTTCGAAAGGAACCCTAGATCAATTAGATGATGTGAAATTGAATAGTGTGATTAAACTAGATGATCGTTTGATTCCATATCGAAATATGATATATATTGGTGATGGAATGACAGATGTACCTTGTATGACTCTTGTCAAAGAAAAAGGTGGTGAAGCAATTGCCATATATCATGAAGATTCAAAGGAAAAAGCCATTCGTCTTTTAGCGGATAATAGAGTAGGTTATATTTGTAAGGATGATTATTCTGAACATACGGAACTAGAAGCAGTTGTAAAATTACTTATCCATCAAATGGCTCTAACAAGTCAGTTACATGACTTGCATAAAGAACAAAGAAATCTCTATCTAGGAGAACAACATGAATAACACCAAAATATTAGAAGATATCAAAACACATCTAACCGGTGAAAAAGAAGTGGATATCCCTTATTTACAAACTGAATTGAGTATTTATCGTCAGTTAAAAAATGATGAGGTCATTTATGGAATTACCAATTTGCTTTTTGAATATTTAGACCCTAAAATCAAAGAACAATTGGATTTAAAAACGCATGCGGTATTAGATGAAAGAAGAATGCGCTATGAAACCATATTAGATTTAATTCAACAAGAAAAATATGATGAAGCCATCTTCTTATTGGAAGACTTAGTCTCCGTTTTTGAAAAAGCAACTTATACCAAAGAAAAAAATTATTATGATTTTGATCAAATGATTGAATATTTTATTTTTTGTGAAACAGTAGAACAGGCTAGAAAATTAAAAGTAAAACGTTATCCAGAACCCGTTACGTATTATATGTATCAATTGTCTGAATTGTATTTGAAAAAAGAAGATACAACCCAGGCCATTCTTTGTTTGAATAAAGCCTTAGTGTATAATCCTAGATGTCAATATGTAATGCAATCTCTTGCACTATTGTACCGTGATAATAATCAGCAAGGTGAAGCAGAACAGGTTTTAAAAGCAATTTTACAATATGCTTATACCAAGGATCAATTGGCTTTTGCTTATCATGAACTTGGGAAATTGTATATGAATATTCAAAAAAATGACATTGCTTTTGCCTGTTTTATGACTAGTCAATATTATCAGGAAAATGTGCAAAACCAAGAATATATTCATCAAATTTTAAATCGGCTAGGTCAACTACCTTTTCAAAAAGGGACAGAGGTGGCGACAATCTATGAAACCTATCAGATTCAGCATGGCATATCAAAACTTGTACTTCATGCAATTGATGAATTTTTGGCGTATACCCAAAAACTACATGATACAGAATCCGTTGATTATTTGCTTGAAATTGCTAAATCATTAACAGATGATGAAAAATATCAAAACATCAAAACCATACAGGAGAAAAAATAAATAGTTATGAAATCAAAAGTACAAATATATGCTCGTTTATATACCTTGTTTCGTTGGATTTATTTTATATCTATTGTTGTTTTTCCAGTTATATGTATTCTTTTGTTGGTGCTTCAGCTATCGATTTGGATAATGCTTATTTATTTAGGCTATGTGATTGTATTGTATTTCATGATTCATCTTTTACATACAAAAATATATATATACGTATGTCCTTCTTGTCATCAAGAATTTAGTATTTCTCTTTGGAAAGATATCAGTGCCTATAATGCAAAAGCAGGAGCAAAGGTACTCACTTGTCCACACTGTGAAACAAAAGAGGTAATGGAATCTAAGCAAAAAAAATAGTAAATTGTCGAAATAAGGAAAGGGAAAAAACTTTCCTTATTTTCTTTGAAAAAGAAGGTTTTTTTTCTTGCTCATTTTTATTTTTTGCGCTATAATAAATTGAGACTAAGTTTCAAATTGTTAGTAGGAGGTGTGTGATGAATCATGCTAAAAACTATCAGACCAAACAAAAAAATACCATTAAGGATTTTTTGTTAGAACATAAAAACCAACACTTTAGTGCAGACCAAATTTTATTGCATCTCAATGAACAACATACACCAGTTAGTAAGGCGACGTTGTATCGCACACTCGATCAGTTGGTTGAAACCAAAGAGGTCATCAAATGTAATGTAGATGGAAGTTTGAATTATTATCAATATTTAGATTGTGAACATAACCTATCTGCGCATATTCATTTTAAATGTGAGGTATGTGGACAAGTTTTACATATCCATACACCTATGATAGAACAACTAGATCAAATGATGCAAGAAGATTATCACATATCTATAGATACAACAAAAACAGTTTTATATGGTATTTGTGCATCATGTCAAAAGGGGAAGCTTATATGAAAAAAATCTATCTATTTATATTATTTTGTTGTACAACTTTTTTATTGACAGGTTGTGCATTTATTCAAGAATCTAAGACAGCCAAACAGATTGTGACGACATTGTATCCTGAGTATGATATGGTTAAGCGAATTATTGGTGATCAACCTGAAACCAAAGGTTTATTTGATGTCATTATGATTATACCTGCAGGTCAAGATTCCCATACATATGATCCGAGCATTCGTAATTTGATTACCATTAAGAATGCGGATATTTTTATTTATACAGCAGATGAAATGGAAACTTGGGTAGGTGATGTTGACTTCAATGAGAAAACAAAGATTGTAAATCTTTCTAAGGATGAACGTATCGTTTTATATCAAGCAGAAGATGTAGATCATGATCATAAAGATGAAAATCAAACCAACCATGAACATACTCATGTGCATGCGTATGACCCTCATTATTGGACATATCCGATTTATGCTGTATATATGGTAGAACAGATCAAACAAGTGATGCTTGAAAGCATCCAAGATCCGTATGGTACAATTGGGGCAGTATTAGAGGCAAATGCAAAAGCATATATTGATGCATTGCTTCAAATTGATCAAGATATCCAATCAGTTGTTCGTCAATCTGCTTCCCATACAATGTATTTTGGTTGTCCATTTTCCTTTTATTATTGGAGTATTTTCTATGGTTTAGATTACGAACTAACCTATTCTACTTGTTCAACCGAGACAGAACCATCCATATCTACTTTAGAACACATCATTACAGAAATGAAAGAACATGATGTTCCAGTCATTTTTGCGAAAGAATTAATTAATCAGCAAGCTTGTGAAATGATTCGATATCATACAGGAGCAGAAATTTTAGTACTGCATTCTGGACATAATGTAAGTGCACTTGACTTTCAAAATGAAGATTTATCATATATTCAAATATTAAAAGAAAATGTCAATCATTTGGCGAAGATGCTTCGTGTAGACCAAAGAGAGGGGATAGAAAATGATATTACAATGTAAAGAATTAACAATTGGATATGACAATCATAAAACCCTAGAAAATATCAATTTAACAATTTTGTCAGGTGAATATGTTTGCATTTTTGGTGATAATGGTAGTGGTAAATCTACTTTAGTGAAAACGATTCTAGGTTTAATTCCCGAAATTAAAGGTAGTATTGCATTTGGCGACAATTTAAGTCGTAAGTCAATCGGTTATTTGCCTCAAAAAAATGATAATCTAGCTGATTTTCCTGCATCTGTTTATGAGGTTGTTCGTTCAGGATGTATGAATCAACTGGGATTCAGACCGTTTTTTGGTAAAAAGGAAATCAAAAGAACCAAGGAAATGATGGAATTATTGGATATTGAAGCGCTATCGCATCGATCTTTTTCTGAGTTGTCGGGTGGTCAACAACAAAGAGTATTGTTAGCTAGGGCACTATGTGCGACCGATAAATTGCTCATTTTAGATGAACCTTTCACAGGATTAGATGGTACTACTGCAAGACAATTACATGCAACCCTAGATAGTATCAATAAAGAAAGGGGTGTAACGATTATTATTGTTTCACACTTTATTGAAAATATTTTGAAACATGCGACTAAAGTAGTACATTTGAATCAAAATTGTATGTTCTGTGGCAATCCTAAAGAGTATATGGAGCATTACCGAAAAGAATATGTATTCAGTAGAAGAATGCTGAAGGAGGAAGAACTTGATGATTGATTCAGGAATTATCCAAAATTTAATTAACAACTTTGAAATTATTCAGTATCCGCTATACGTAGGATTATTGCTATCAGTTACAGCTTCCATTTTAGGAGTAGTGCTCGTGTTAAAGCGTTATTCTATGATTGGAGATGGATTAAGTCACGTTAGTTTTGGTGTATATGCTGTAGCGATTGGTCTTGGACTAACCAATGCGCCTATTTTGGTGGTCATACCTATTGTTATTCTTGCTGCATATATTTTACTCCGAATTGGAGAAAGCAAAGAATTGAAAAGCGATGCAGCAATTGGATTATTTTCGAGCTCAGCTCTTGCTATTGGGTATTTGGTTGGTGCAATGAAACATGGTGGATTTACTACAGATATCAATAGTTTGATGTTTGGTAGCATTGTATTTGCCAATCGTCAGGATTTTATCATTATGCTTATTACTGCAATTATTGTCATTGGCTTGTTTGTATTGATGTATCATAGAATTTTTGCAGTGACATTTGATGAGTCTTTTGCTAAAGCAACAGGCGTCCATACTAGAATGATGAATATGCTTTTTGCCTCATTGACAGCTGTAACAATTGTTATTGGTATGCGAATTATGGGAACCCTTTTGATTTCTAGTATTATCATTTTTCCTGCGCTATCTTCCATGCAATTGTTTAAAAAATTTAAGCATGTTATTTTATCTAGTGCTTGTATTGCTATATTTACCTTTTTAATTGCCTTTTTTGCCTTTACCGATTATCCTTTTGGAGCAAGTATGGTTGTGGTGAATTTATGTTTCTTTGTTGTTTTTGCTATCGTAGGCCGGATTACCAAACGATATGGTAGACGATAATCAATATAAATTAGAAGTAGCATACGATAGGGCTATTTCAATAAATGCAAAACAACAAGTGATTGGCATTCAAAAAGAGAAGGTCTTGCATAAAACATTAAAATATTTTTTATGTGAAAATGAAGATTGCCATGAAGTAAAAGTAGCAAAAACCAATAAGGGTGTATTGTATGCAGATATCAAAATAGATGATCACATTTATGAAATCCAAACCAGGAATTTCAATGCTCTAAGAGAAAAATTAGATGAATTTTTAAAAATGTATCAAGTAACGATTGTGTATCCAATACCTTATCGAAAGCAAATTTATAAAATTGATAATGGAGTATTGCAGTCCCCTAAGACATCACCTAAAAAAGGGAGACCTCTTGAGGTATGTTATGAACTATATAAAATTAAATCTTATCTCAATCATCCCAATCTATCATTTCAATTAATTCTATTAGATGTGGATGAATATCGACAAGTTACAGAAAGAAAACATTACCGAAGTAGTGGATATGAAAGAATTGTTCAAATCCCTAAGCGGATAGAGCAAATTATTGAATTATCTACAAAAAAGGATTACGACTGTTTGTTAAGGACCTATTTGCTACCTCAATCGTTTACTTCAAGTGACTTTGCTAAGGCCACACACTTGACTCAGAAAAAGGCAGGGGTTGCATTGCATGTTTTCACATATATGCATATAGTAGAAAGAATTGGAAAAAGGGGTAGAAGTTATCTCTATCAATTGAATCAAGAAAATAAAGAAAAATAGATGTAAGTACTAAAAGAACTTACATCTATTTTATTGTAGGAAATATTAATTATTTTCTTGAACTGCTTGTTGGAGTGCCTTAGACAATTGATCAGCACAACTTGTTTTTCTAGGCCCACAAGTATTGCCTTGTAATAATGAGGCTACTTGATTGGCCTTTGCACCTTCTAATAATTTGGATATTGCCGCAAGATTACCAGGGCATCCACCTAGAAAATTTAAATTATAGATACGACCATCATCGCTAATATCAAAACTAATTTTTTTACTACAAACACCACTAGGGGTAAAATCAATATGTTTCATAAATCTCATCTCCTTTGATATGAATTTCATTATACGAAAGATTTGAAATCTTTGCAAAACTTTTGCATTTATAGTATAATAAGAAAGAAATTAGGTGATATGATGATATATTTAGATCATGCAGCTACATCCATTCCTTCTTCAACAGTACTTGATGTCTATCATCAAGTAGTTAAGAGCATTTGGTATAATCCAAGTAGCATGCACAAGTTAGGAATAATAGCTAAAAACTATATAGATAAGGCTACAACAACTATTTTAAAAACACTAGGCTTACAAGAAAAAAATATTTACTATACTTCTGGTGCTACAGAAGCTAATAATCTTGCCATATATGGTATATGTATGCCTTATATGGGAAAAAATAAACATATTATTACCACACAAGTAGAACATCCTTCAGTTTACCGTGTATTTCAAGATTTAGAAAAAAAGGGCTTTCGTGTTACGTATTTGAGTACTCGCAATGGGGTTGTAGATATAGAGGAATTAAAATCAGCACTAACAAAAGATACCATACTTGTATCTATGATGTGGGTGAATAATATTATTGGAAGTATCCAACCCATCCATCAGATGATTCAAGTGGTGAAAGCATATAGTCATTCTAAAATACATGTAGATGCTGTACAAGGAATTGGAAAAATTCCTTTTGACTATAATCCAAATGAAGTTGACTTGATGACTATTACGATGCATAAAATTGGTGGATTAAAAGGAACGGGATTGTTGATCACTTCTAAATCATTGGCTTTACAAACGATGATTCATGGTGGGCATCAACAAAATGATGTTCGTGGTGGTACAATGGATGTAGCTGGAATTGTTGCGGCATCGAAAACATTGACACTAGCATATCAAGATTTGGATGTACATTATCAGTATGTCCAAAAATTAAATGATTATCTCTTACAACATTTAAAAGATATTCCTTTTGTTACCATCAATCAAAGTAGAGGTAAATATTCTCCTTATGTAGTGAGTATTAGTTTTTCACATATAAAAGGCGAAACGGTAATGCATTATTTAGAACAATATGATATTTATGTAGGTATTGGATCCGCATGCAATGAAAAACAACAAACCTTGGAGCGAGCCATTCAAGTTTTAACGGATGAAACATGGCGGGCTATCAATATGATTCGCATCAGTTTATCAGAACAGAATACAACACAAGACATAGATGAATTGATTGTAAGATTAAAAGCATTAGAAAGGATGTAATTATGGAAGATCATATTTTAATACGTTATGGTGAACTTAGTCTAAAAAAAAGCAATCGTAAACAATTTATCACTAAAATCAATAATAATATTAAACGAGCTTTAAAAAGCTTTGAAAATTTAACCTATGAAAGTAGAGGTCTTCGCTTTTATGTTTTGCTTCATGGTGAGGACGCTACCCTAGTTTCACAGATATTGAAGAAGGTGCCTGGTATTTATTCTTTTAGTGTTGTTTCTCGTACATTATCCGATTTGTCCGCAATCAATGAAACGGCTAAGATATTGGTACAAAAAGAGTTCGAACAAGGAGCGCATACTTTTAAGGTAGAAACCAGTAGAGGAGATAAAAAATTTCCAAAGACATCGTTAGAAATAACCAAAGAAGTGAGTCGTTATTTATTTCAACAATTACCAGGCATTCAAGCAGATGTGCATCATCCCGATTTTGTTTTGTCTTTAGATGTGAGACAAGAAGGCACTTTTTTATACACAGACATTCAAAAGGGATTAGGTGGTTTTCCTGCTGGTAGTTTAGGTAAAACGATGTTGATGGTTTCAGGAGGGATTGATAGCGTGGTTGCTGGATATATGGCCATCAAAAAGGGAATGACGATTGAAGCAGTTCATTTTGCCGCCCCTCCTTACACATCAGATTTAGCAGTTCAAAAGGTAGTTGATTTATTAGAAAAAATTATTCCTTATACAGAATATCAATCAATTCGTCTTCACATTGTTCCTTTTACAACGATACAAAAGGCAATTTATGATGCTTGTCGGGAAGATTATTGTATTACCATTATGCGTAGGATGATGTATCGCATTACCGAGCGTTTGGCTCAAAAAGTAGGGGCACTAGCTATTGTAAATGGTGAAAATATTGGTCAAGTGGCAAGCCAAACTTTAGAGAGTATGACAACGATAGAAGATGTTGTTGGTATTCCAGTGATTCGTCCTTTAGCCACATTTGATAAACAAGATATTGTTGATGTTTCTAAACAAATTGATACATATGATATTTCTATTCGACCTTATGAAGATTGCTGTACTGTTTTTGTGCCAAAACATCCTCAAATTAAGCCAAGCATTTTTCACGCCAAACAAGAAGAACAAAAAATAAATTTTGCGGAAATGATTGATTATGCTGTAGAAGAAACTGTTAGAGTAACACTGAAAAAAGATAGTCATTATACATATAATGTAGATGAAAATGAGATGACGGACGATTTATTTTAAGCCATAATTTACCAATAAAATATTGTTATAATCTGTTTGAAATCGTCAATACTATTTTTGACAGGAGGTGAAATGAATGAATAACTCATCTTACTCTAAAAATAGATTAGTAGTACCTGGTTCTGAAAATGCAATTAACCAAATGAAATATGAAATTGCAAATGAATTAGGAGTTAACCTTGGCCCAGATGCAACAGCTCGTCAAAACGGTTCAGTTGGTGGTGAAATCACACGTCGTTTAGTGTCTATGGCTCAATCTAATTTACAAGGAAAATAGTTCAGTAAAAAAAGGTGCAATTGTATAATTGCACACTTTTTTATGATGTATAAAAGATAAGAATTGGTTGCATACTAAATACAAGGAGGAATTATATATGACTGGAAAAGAATTATTATATGTTGAAGATGCACTTGGACATATTCAACACTTTAAAACGCTTTGTGAAACATATTCAAGAACAATTCAAGATCCTAATCTAAAAGCTTTTGTTCAAACGTTATCACAAAAAAATTTGGAACTAGAGACAAAATTTTTAAATGTTTTAGGAGGTGCAACGAATGGACGATAAAGCATTAATGGAAGATTTATTATTAAACACTAAAGGAGTTTGTGATTTATATATGCATGGTACTATTGAATCATCTACACCTACGATATGCACTGCCTTTAACGATAGCTTATTTACAAGCCTCTCTATGCAAGGTGAAATTTATAAGACAATGGAAGCAAGAGGTTGGTATAAAACAGACCCTGCTGATGTTACAAAAGTAAGACAAGCATATAACAAATATACAAGCCAAAATTAAATATGAAATAGGTGTTTTTAATCAACACCTATTTTTTTACTTTAAAAATAGCATATTGAATTAGAAAAAAGACAAAATATGATATAATAAATAAGATTACACTACCTTTGGGAGGAAATATGGCCGAAAATAGGATTCAAATACATTCTATCAATAATGAGAAAGTCAAATATTTACAATCATTGAAAGATAAAAAAGCAAGGAACCAAGCGAAAAAATTTCTTATTGAAGGATTTCATCTTGTTGAAGAGGCGGCTAAAACACCTTATTTGCAAATGGTCGTGACTACGGATGTATCTTACATTCAACCTATTTCTTTTTCTAGTCAAGTTCAAATTTTGATGGTAACCCCAGCTATTATTGAAAAATTATCTACTACGATTCATCCCCAACACATTCTAGGGGTAGTAGAGATGCCTAGTAATGATCAAGAACAATTGGAAACATTGCTTCAAAAAACAGAAGTCAAATTGATTTTACTAGATGAAATCAATGATCCTGGGAATTTAGGAACCATTATTCGAACTGCTAGTGCATTTGGTTATGATGGAATAGTAATGAGCTCAAATACAGTAGATTTATATAATGAAAAAGTGATTCGGGCGACACAAGGAACGTTATTTAAAATTCCCATTGTGAAAATGAATTTGCAAGAAGCTATTGCTTTATTAAAAAAGTATCAAGTCAAAAGTTATGGAACATGCTTACATCAGGCCAAGTCGCTTAAGGAAATTCAAATAGGTAAAAAAATAGCCATCTGTTTTGGAAATGAGGCTAGAGGAATATCGAAGCCGATATTAGATGCAATGGATGAACAAGTAAAAATTGAAATGAAAAATGATGTTGAATCTTTGAATGTAGCTATTGCATCAGCAATTATAATGTATGAATGGATGAATAAAGAATAAATCAAAATACAGGAGGAATTGTATATGTTAAATCAAGTGAAAATTATTACAGATTCGAATTCAGGGTTACTTCAAAAAGAAGCAGAAGAATTGGGGATATTTGTGATTCCAATGCCTTTTACCATTAATGGAAAAGAATATTTGGAAGAAATTACCCTTAGCCAAGAAGAATTTTATCAACTCTTAATGGAAGATACAAACATTTCTACTTCCCAACCATCACAATATTATTTAGAAACACTTTGGAAAGAACAATTGAAGGAAAATGAATCTATTGTATATATTCCTATGTCCAGTGGACTTAGTGCAACATGTGCAAGCGCATTAGCTCTTGCAGAAAAGTTTGATGGAAAAGTACAAGTTGTTGACAATTTAAGAATATCGGTTACCCAAAAAGAAAGTGTATATGAGGCTATTGAATTAGCAAAGCTGGGGAAAAGCGCTTTTGAAATTAAAACTTATTTAGAAGAAACGAAAAATAAATCGTCTATTTATATTATGTTAGAAACACTAAAGTATTTGAAAAAAGGTGGCAGAATCAAGCCTGCCGCTGCTGCACTTGCTACAATGCTTCAAATCAAACCGATTTTATTTTCACGTGGGGATAAATTTGATAAATTTTCAACAACGCTTACGACTATACATGGTAAACGTAAAATGATTCAAAAAATTCGTGAAGAATTGGCAACTGAATTTAAGGATGAATATGAAAAAGGGAATATGGTTGTTTCAGTTGCACATACAAATAATCTTCCAGCTGCGCTTAAATTTAAAGAGGAAATCATTGCCGCATTTCCCAAATTGACATTCCGTTTTGTAGATGCCCTGTCACTAAGTGTTACTTGTCATATTGGACCTGGTTCACTTGCCATTGCTATTACTGTAAACAATTATTTACAAAAATAGCTTTCATTAGATTGAATAAGTTGTAATAAAAAAGCAAGATGATAGAATCATCTTGCTTTTTTATTATCTCTTTCACCCCATTGATATTCGTAAACCCAAGCATTTTCAGTTTCACCAACTTTTTTGAAACCGAGGCGTTCATGCATTTTTTTAGAATATATATTTTGTGTATAAACAATTGATCTTGATATCTTTGAATAGCCTAGTTGTTTTAATCTTTCAATGACGACTTTCATAACAGCTGTTCCTATGCCTATGCCTCGGTATTCTTTATACCAAATAGCAATAGGTGGATTTACATCTTTAATGGTAACATCGCCAATGGAAATATATTCTTCGTTTACACATATTTGAATAAAGTATAATTCTCCATGATGATTTAACCACTCAAACATTCTTTTGACATAGTGAATATCAGGCTTTTGATTTGCATCAAATATGCCTTCTGAGTTTTGGTATACAAAGGGATCTTGATAGCCTTTCAATGCTTCTTCATCATTTCCATCGTATTGTTTTAATCGAATACAATCATTTACCTGGATGATATCAGGTTGTTTTATATTTGGTAAAGGCATAAAATCACTCCTTTTGTTAACTTGGTTTGAAATCAGTTTCTAATGATTAAAATAATAAATCAGTATAAGAGGGGACAGGCCAATATGATTTGCCTACGTAAGTTTCTAAAGTATCTATAATTTGACGCAAATGTTCCATCAGGGGTAACATTTGATCTTTATAGAAATAGGCAAGTTCTTTGCCAGATAAACATTGGGTTTTATCTTCAAATTGGGCAAGTGTCGATACTTCTTTACCGGCTTCATCTAATAAATCACTAATGGTTTGAATCAATGTAGATGTAGTAGTGCATTTGAGATGAGGACAAACTTCTTTTACGGTATGATGTGTAGTAGAAATATGTTGTAAATACAATAAAATGCTAGGTATGTATTCTGTATTAACCATATTAATCATAGTCAAGGCTTCGATATGTAAGGTTTTAGCATACAAGTCATAGTCTACATCTGCTCTTGATAATAGTTCTTTTTGGGTCAATACCTGATGAGATTCATAAAGTGCAATCGTTTTTGGATCACTTAAAGCGGGTATTGCGTCTATAAATGATTTTGCATGCGGCAAACCTCGTCGTTGTGCTTCTTGTATCCAATCCTCACTATATCCATTTCCATTGAAGATGACTCTTTGATGTTCTGTAAGAGTAGTACGAATCAATCTTTTAATGGCCTTTTCCACATTGGTTGATTTTTCAAGCTTATCTGCTATCTTTCGAAGTTCATCTGCCACAGCTACATTGAGGGCGGTATTGGTATCCGCAATGGATATACTAGATGCAACCATTCGAAATTCAAATTTGTTCCCAGTAAAAGCAAAAGGAGAAGTACGATTTCGATCTGTTGAATCTTTAAAAATAACAGGTAAACTATGAATACCGATATTCATTTTTCCCCCTGATTTAGAGGTGAGAGCTTCTCCTTTATCGATAATTTGTTCGACAATGTCTTGTAATTGATCGCCTAAAAAGATAGAGATAATAGCAGGTGGTGCCTCATTGCCTC
Source organism: Anaeroplasma bactoclasticum (assembly GCA_023667245.1). Classification (GTDB taxonomy): domain Bacteria; phylum Bacillota_I; class Bacilli_A; order ML615J-28; family CAG-313; genus CAG-313. Next base: position 3,061 of record JAMPAL010000021.1, on the reverse strand, counting down.
CAAGTCGGTGGTCATTACCAGGATTAGATGATACGAGTCTAAGTAAGAGTGCATGTTCATCTACAGCAGCAATAACAGCAGAAAGGAATAAAAGAAATTGGGCATTTTCATGGGGTGTTTTGCCAGGCTCTAATAGATTTTTTCCCTTATCAGTTGTAAGCGACCAGTTATTGTGCTTTCCGCTACCATTTACGCCAGCAAATGGTTTTTCGTGAAGCAAACATTCAAAGTGGTGGCGTTTAGCTACTTTTTTCATTACTTCCATTGTCAATTGATTGTGATCTGTTGCAATATTAACATTGCTATAAACAAGAGCACATTCATGTTGAGAAGGTGCTGCTTCATTGTGCTCTGTTTTTACATTGACGCCTAGTTTCCACAATTCTTCATCAATATCTCTCATAAAAAAAGCAACTCTTTCTTTAATGCTTCCGAAATAGTGATCATCCATTTCTTGCCCTTTAGGTGGTTTTGCACCAAAAAGCGTACGACCAGTTAATTTTAAGTCCAATCTCTTCATATATTTTTCTTGATCAACTAGAAAATATTCTTGTTCAGGACCTACAGAGCATTCCACTTTTTTGATGTCGGTTTCGCCAAAAAAATCAAGAATTCGTTTCACTTGTTTATTCAGTGCTTCACAAGAACGAAGAAGTGGTGTTTTTTTATCCAAAGCTTCTCCTGTATAGGCACAAAAAATAGTTGGAATACATAATACTACACCACTGCCATCCTCTTTTAAAAAAGCAGGGGAAGTACAATCCCAAGTGGTATAACCTCTAGCTTCAAAAGTAGAACGAATACCGCCAGATGGAAAACTGGATGCATCAGGTTCACCTTTGATTAATTCTTTTCCAGAAAATTCCATAATTGCTTTACCAGTATCGATGGGTTTAATAAAAGCATCATGTTTTTCCGCCGTAATACCCGTTAAAGGTTGAAACCAATGTGTATAATGAGTGGCTCCGCGAGATAGTGCCCATTCTTTCATAGCGTGAGCTACAGCGTCCGCAACTTCATTGTCTAAATCAACACCTTCATCAAGGGTTTTTTTGAATTTTGTATAAATGGGTTTGGGTAAATAAGTCCTCATCACATCATCAGTAAACAAATTTTGTCCAAAGATAGAACTTACATAGTCTTTTTGCATTATTTTCCTCCTTTTAGGATATTTTAAAAAAATATATTGATATTATACTATGGGATAAATAAAAAAAAGAAAAAAACGCTTTTATAAAAACAAAAAATTAAAAAATAAGAAATAAATATAAAAAAATAAATAAAATTCAAGAATAAAAATAAAAAAAAGTCCAAATGGACTTTTTAATTAAAAAATATTATAATTTAAAACAGCTTCCACCAATAAATTCTCGCAATAAAGAATTGCATGGAATAATTGATTCATCCTCAATGGGCCTAAAATATTTGAGGTATTTAATTAATCGGTTGGCAACTAAATATTCTGAATCAGTAGTTTTGATTTCGCGTAGTGCAGGAAGAGCTTTGGTGCGTAGAACACAAAGTTCATATGATAATTCTGAGTTGAAAACATAATTTGCGCCTTCTTGATTCGGATAAATCCATTTAAATTCACCATTTCGAACTGATTGCCACATTTTAATCGTTTCTGCTGCTGGGCAATTCCGATATTTCATATCGCGAACAATTCGTCTAATCAGTCTTAAATCAGTAATATTAAGTGGCGAGTGATCGTCAATATTGATTTGCGCTTGAGGGGCAATATAAATTTTATATTTTTGGTGTTTGGGAATAGAAGAAGTGAGTTTTTCATTTAATGCATGAATGCCTTCAATCATAATTGGACTATTGGCTTCTACCCGAATGGTTCGACCTTTTTCACGCTTTCCCGTTTGAAAGTTGAATTTTGGTAAAGTCACTTCTTCACCATTGATTAAATCATATAAATCTTTATTGAATAAATCGATATCAAGACAGTTGATATGTTCTAGGTCAAGTTCCTCCAAACTCTTGTTTTGAATTTCACAAATTTTTTCTTTTTCTAAGTAGTAATCATCCATTGAAATCATCACAGGATTGATACCTCTTGAAAGAAGTTCAATTCTAACGCGGTTGCAAAAAGTTGTTTTTCCACTAGAACTAGGTCCAGCAATCGCAATCAAGCGAATGTTTTCAATATCAGCTTCAATATTGTTTCCCAAGTCCGCAAGCATACTATTGTGTTTTGCCTCACACATTTGCACGAAATCTAGAATACTATTTTCTTCGACTTTATGATTAATATCGACAATAGTTTGTAGTTTGGCTTTGCTTGACCATTGATAAGCTTTTTTTAAGGTTTTTCCATAAGTCGTTTCCTCCACAAATTCAGGGATTTCCGCATGTAATTCATAACGAGGATATTGAATAATCATACCAGGACTATAAGGGCGAATCGAATAATGTTTGATGCAACCCGTAGAAGGAAGCATATAAGAATGCATATAATCATAATATTGATCACATTTGTATAAATGAACCGTGTGCTCTGGTCGATATTTGAGGATTTCTAATTTATCTTGATGATGATATTGGTGATAAATTTGTTTAGCCTCATCAATTGTTACTGTAATTCGCTCAATTGGTAAATCGGCTTCGACAATTCGGTTGACCTCCTGAATAATTTTTTCAGTTGCTCGAGAAAGATGAAAACCTGGCGTAAGGACCTGGCAAAATACAGAACGAGATACATTGTAACTAAAGCGAATATCAATATCTGGATAAAGATGATAAAAGGCCATCGCAATAACATAACGAAGCGTAGCCTCATATGCTTTTCCTCCCTCAATATTATCTAATCCCAAAGTTTCAATTTTGGCATATTGATGTCGTTCAGTTAGAATATAGGTTAATTCTTTGATCTGACCATTTATCCTACAAACGGTATAGTGTTTTTTTTCTGATGCATCTAATAAGTCAAGAACACGAATGGGTTCTTGGATATGACGCTCTTGTTTGTTGAATTGAATTGTTATCATTTTTATTCCTTTCTAAATGCTATATTTCTTTTGATTCATTCTATCATAAAATAGTTGATTTTGCA
>JAMPAL010000020.1 GCA_023667245.1 Anaeroplasma bactoclasticum | reverse complement strand
ATTTTCTTAAAAAATGAAGGGCTCTTCCTGTTATTTCCATTATTCTTATTCCTTTCTTTTTATATGGTATGATTGCTTTCTGTCACGATAAATAATAATCCGCTTAATGAAATTCGACAATTTGAACATGCGGAAAATGAAATAACGAATGGCATTGCTGAATTGATGCTATATTTTTATTATAATATAAAGATGTATGAATGGGATATGCATACTGATAAATATTTCTATTATAAAATCAAAAAATAACTAGATAAAAATCCTGTTCAATATCAAACTGAACAGGACATTGATAAACTTTTTTCTCTTAACCATTTCAATATAAGAAATTAATTTTATTTATTTCTTTTTGAGTTGTTGGTAGATGATGCTCTTTGAGATACCTCTATCCTTAGCAACTAATTTCATTGCATCTTTTTCTGTATATCCTTGTGCCATATAATGTGCCATGTGTTCACCAAGAGGCGCATCTATCCATTTCGATTTGATTTCTTTATTTGTTGCCCCTTCAATTACAATAACCATTTCACCTTTAATTTCATCAACCACTTCTAATATTTCTATTGGAGTTCCATGCAGATATTCCTCATATGTTTTGGTTAATTCTCTAGCTAGGCATATATGTCTTGTAGGCATTAATTCTACAAGCATTTCTAGTGTTTCTTTGATTCGGTGAGGAGATTCATATAGAATAAGTGTTTCCTCTTTATCTTTCAATTTTTCTAGTTCTTTTTTTCTTTTATTATCCCCACTATTTAAAAATCCAGTAAATACTATCCGATTAGAAGAAATACCACTACCTACTAATGCGGTAACAAAGGCGGATGGACCTGGAACAACTACTACATCCACATCATTTTGAATGGCCTCACGTACAGCAAGAAATCCAGGATCACTAATAATAGGCATACCTGCATCGCTTACTACCGCAATATTTTTTCCCTCTCGAATGAAACCCAACAATTGATTGGTAATTTCATTTTCATTAAAGGTATGATAACTTTTTAGAGGTTTATCGATGGAAAAATGGTTTAATAATTTTTTAGTTACCCTTGTATCTTCACAATAAATCATATCTACCATTTGTAACGTTTGAACGGCCCTATAAGTCATATCATCAAAGTTACCAATCGGTACACCTACCATATATAATTTACTTTGTTCATTCATATGCGTTTTTTGACGTTTTAGCATAGTGATTCTTCTTTCTTATAATTGAATATTTTGAGAATTTCTTCTGTATAATGACCATCTTCTGTTTCAACATATAGGGGAGGAAGTACTTGAATACCTCCAGCCTTTCCTTTTTTCTTTGCCTCTATTAAAATGGCTAAAGCCATCTTAGATGTTGTTTTGGGATAAACAAAACGAATACGCTTAATTTTAAAATTATGTTGTTCTAATGTACTACATATTTCCATCATCCGTTCAGCCCGATGCACCATCGCAAATGTCCCACCATCTTTTAACAGAATGTTGGCCTCTTGAATGGCATCTTCTAATGTTACTTTTACTTCATGTCTTGCAATAGTCAAATATTCATTTTCATTGATATTGCTAGAGGGCAAATATTTAAAATAGGGTGGATTACATGTTGCTACATCAAATGTGCACTGGCCAACCTTTTTATAAATGCCTTTCATATCCGCATTGATAATGGTAATTTGTTCTTCTAAATGGTTGATGGCAACACTTCTAATAGCCAAATCAGCAATTTCTGGTTGAATTTCTACGCCATAAATTTTAGCTTTTGTTCTCAGTGTGAGAAAAATAGGAATATAGCCATTGCCACATCCTAGATCTATTATTTTTTTATCCGATGGACGAATACCCACAAAATCAGCTAATACCGTTGAATCAAGTGAAAAGTGAAATACATCAGGGCGTTGAATGATTTTTAATCCTTCATATCCGAGTAAATCATTCACTATCTCGACTTTGTCTTTTGGCATTTGGCTTTTTTCCTCTATAATGCTTTTGATTTTTATGATTATTTTTTTTATCTTTCGAATTGTTTGAAGAAGTAGTTTCTTCTAAGGTAATCGATTTGGTTTCAAGATCATCCTTTTCTTCTTCTATAATGGTGATTTCACGTTCTTTTCCCTTTACTTCTTTTGGAATGCTTACAACTACTTTGGCATCATCTCTTACTTCTTTAGAAAAATCAATTATTTCAACTTCTGTTGCCGGATGAACAGTAGGAGCCCCATTTGGATTTTCGTTGGTTCTTACAATCTTTTTCATATAATCTACAGAAACTACCTTGCAACAATTGCAACTTGGTGTTTTGACCATTTGGCCCACATTGGGTAATTCCTTTTTTAATGCTTGATAAAGTTCATGTTCATATGCAATACAACACATTAACTTATCACATATGCCACTAATCTTATTGGTATTTAAGGCCATACCTTGTTCTTTTGCCATTTTCATAGTCACAAAATCAAAATTAGAAAGGTGCGTTTTGCAACAAAGTTCTCTACCACAACTACCTACTCCACCAATCACGCGAGCAGCCTCACGTGTACCAATTTGACGTAATTCAACACGAATTCGAAATTTAGGTGCAAGGACTTTTAAGAGTTCTCTAAAATCAACCCGATCCTCTGCAGAATAATAGAAAATAACTTTAGAAGAGTCAATCGTGTATTCACAATATAAAGGCTTCATATCTAAATCAAATTCTTTAACCAATTGTTTAAATGTCTCAAAACTCTTTTTTGCTAATTCATTATTTTTTTCTTCTTGTCGAATGTCTTCTTCTGTTGCCCGTCGAATCACTGGCTTTAATTCATGCTCTAATTGATCGTCTTCTATTTCCCGATTACCAATTGAAACAAATCCTAACTCTAAGCCACGAACCGTTTCAACAATGGCATAATCTCCTCTTGAGAATGGATTATCCAAAGGGTCAAAATAATACACCCTGCCTCCACCTTTAAATTGTATTCCTACAACTGTCTTCATACAGTATCCTCCTATAATTTCGCAAAAAGACTTGTATATTGCAAATCAAGATTCACATAATAATTCAGCCTTTCTTGATATACATTGATACGTTCTAATTTTCTAATAATTTCATCTTTGTTCACATCTTCCAATTTAATATGTTGAAAAGTATCTTCAAAATATCCTTCTCCATCATTCATTGTTCTTTTCAATAGTTCTTGATACATCAGGATAAGTATATCTAAAAAAAATCTATGATAGGTTTTATCTTTTTCTTCTAAAAAGAATGAGCGATTCCGATAATATTCTACATACGGATCTTTATGTTTCATATCTTTATCAACAATTTTTTTAGCTATGCTTAAAAAATTAGTTATTTTTCCTTCTTCAATATACTTCATAGCAATATCCAACTCAGTGGTTAAGAAGCTAACTAAATATGCAATATCAGTATCTACCCCACAATTTTGAAGTTGCTTCATCAAATATGTTTTTGGAACTGGTTTAAAGTGAATCAATTGGCATCTAGATACAATGGTATCTAACAATTTTTTTTCATTTGTTGTGGTTAAAATGGCATAATGATTGGGATTGGGCTCTTCTAAAAATTTTAATAGTGAATTTGCTGCCGAAGTATTCATCTTTTCGGCATCTTGAATGATATATACTTTAGGACCATCTTCAAAACTAGACATCGAAAATTCATGAATCAATCGTTCAATTTGTTCCTTTTTAATCATATCCCCTTCTGGTGCTATATATAAAAAATTAAAGTGCATACGTGCATCTATTCGCTTACAATCATCACATTCCATACAAGGAGAATTATTAGACTTACAAATTAATTTTTTAGCCATATATATCGCTGCATCAGTTGTGCCTGTTCCTGTTTCGCCATCAAACAAATAGGCATGTACTAATTTTTGTTTTTGGTGTGCATTCATTAAGAGTTGCATCGCCTCACTTTGATATTGAAATAAATCTTGATATTTCATACTATTTTTCCCCAATAAAACGTAAAACGATGTCTAATGCATCGATGCGCACTTCTTCTTTCGTTTTTTCACCATCAATCATTTGAATACGACTTGGGAATTTTTTTTGGACCTCTAAATAGCCTTGATATACTTTTTGATGAAACTCCATCTTTTCACTTTCCAATCGGTCCAACTCTCCTCTATGATTTTGTGTAATTCTCGCTATTCCTATTTCTGGTTTCACACAAACTAAAATGGTGAGATCAGGAAGAAGTCCTTCAGTTGCATATAAATTCATATGGTAAACCTCGTCTATTCCAAGGCCTCTTGCATACCCTTGATAAGCAAGCGATGAATCAATAAAACGATCACATAGTACAATTTGACCTGCTTGTAGTGCAGGACGAATTGTTTTTTCAATATGCTCCCTTCTACTTGCGGCATAAAGAAGAGCTTCGGTCCTAGCGTCCATACCTGTATTTTCTACATCTAAAATAACTTTGCGGATGTTTTCCGCAATCTGGCTTCCACCTGGTTCTCTTGTGTAAACCACAGGATATCCTTTTTCCTCAAGAGTTTTTCGAATCGCTTCAATTACGCTTGATTTACCGCTTCCATCATTACCTTCTAATGTAATTAATATCCCCTTCATCACGCTTTCCTTCTTTCCTTTTATGTTATTTTTTATTATACCACAAAATCATTATTTTATAAAGTAATAAGTTAAGGAAAAAAATTTTTATTTATACATATATTTTTAAAATTGCGCACAAAATAAATATGGGGTGAAATCAAAATGAATCGACATGAATTTATTAAACCAAATAAACTAAACAACGATATGAAACGAAAATTTGACGATCGAACCGAATTTGCAGAGGAATTCCATTCTAGAAAATTATTTCAAGATGATGGCTTATTTGATAATGAGATTTATATCCTCCCAGAGGAAGATAAAGAAAAGAAGAAAGATTAATCTTTCCCATTCAAAAAAACAAGGTAAACTGGAGTTCACCTTGTTTTTTTATTGATTTGTTTTTGAAGTATCTTGCCATTTGCCACCATTGAATCTATGCATTTCTTCTGTAACTAAAAACCACTTCTCCACAGTTTGATGCTTAGGATAAAACTCGACAAATTCTCCCTGATAGAATGTATAAAATCTAGAAACATCCGTACACATACCATAGGTAGGTAGCTCAGAAGTATTGATATGAAATTGATAAGGTTTGCCTTCTTTAGTTCCTTCATAAGTAAGTCCTTTTTTAGTAAACGTAATCTGGCCCTTCCCCACAATTTCTGATGTCTTTTGGTGTTTTAAATATTTATATTTTGGTAAAATTCCTAATTCCACCTCTTCAGTCAAACAAAAATTCTCATCTTGAATTTCTTCTTTCACATTTTGTCGTTGCATATTAAACCAATCAGTCTGCGTTTTAGGGATAATACAATGCTCATTAAAAGGATGCATCGTATATGTATCATCTAAGGTTGCCCCATTGCCACAATATTTGCAATAAATTTGATCCTTTTCTCCTACCATACCATATTCCTTATGACATTTTGGACACCAATAAAGTAAAGTCTCTAAGTGTTTGGCTATTTCTCCTTTGGTTTGATAATGGTGTTGTTCTTGTTGATTCCACTCGTAGTCATTATGATAAATAGATTGGTTCACCTTTTGTTCAATTTCTTCAGGGCTGAGTTTTCCGATTTCATCTATCGTAAATAATTGATCAAATACAACTTCTACATACCCCAATCGCTCATCTAAACAATATTTCGGGCTAGTCAAATATCCCCCTTTAATCACACCATAATATACTGGTACTTGACAATGTTTAATAAACTTCCCTGTTCCTATTGCAACAGGTTGATTGCTACCTGAAATAGAGCTCATTCCCTCTGGAAAAATAATAATTTTTCCTTTTTGTTCTAAAATCCTCTTGATTTGTTTGATTGTATATATATCCGCAGTAAAGTTTTTCTTAGGAATTACTTGCGCTATGTGAAATACCCCCTTCAGATGAGAGCGAAAAAATTCATTGTATCCTGCGACAAAGTTATATCTATTTGGTAAAAGTGGCAATCCTATATACATATAATCTAATCGTGAAGCATGATTGCCAATTAAAATATAGGGTCCTTTTTCCTTTCTAAAGTCTTTTTTAAAAATAATTTTCACACCATATTTTTTAAAGAATAGCGCTTTCCATACTCTTCCTAAAATACCATATATAAAATTGGGTTTTTTGATTTTTCTTTTGACTAGTTTTTGTTGTAATGTATATTTTTCTTTCATAATTCTCCATTCCTTCAGTTTTTATCATATCATATATATATTATTTTTTCAAACAAAACACCTAGAATGCATTTACACTCTAGGTGGAATATCTATTATGAAACAAACTGAAATACACAAAATGCGGCATAAATGATGAGTAACAATATCCCTTGTACACGTGATAATTTTCCTCTAAATAGTGCTGGTAATGTCATAATCGCCATCACACAAAGCATTACAGGAATATCTACCAAAAGAGATGCATTGATGCCTGCAAGCATCTTTTCTTGGGGAATAGAAAAGGGCATTAACGTTATTGACATTCCACTTACTAAAACCAAGTTAAATAAGTTGGCTCCAATAATATTGCCTAAAGAAAGGGCCCCATGTCCTTTAACTAACGAAGTAATCGCAGTGACTAACTCTGGTAATGAAGTGCCTAATGCGACAAATGTTAAAGCAATTACTGACTCTGGCACACCCAGTGAGGTTGCAATTTTTGTTCCATTGTCAACCAATAAATTTGCGCCCACAGCGATCAATACCGCACCAATAATTAAAAAGAGAATGTCTTTAATGGTTTGCTTTTTAGAGTTAATTTGTTTGGTATCTTCTGATTCTATTGTTTTATCTTGTGTTTGTTTTTCTTCTTTTATACTTTTTTTGGCTTGTAAAATTAATACAATCATATATACCACAAAAATAGCCAAAAGTAAAATGCCCACAATTCTACTAAAATAACCTACTGTATAGGAGATAATAGCATAAAAGATAGCTGTGCCAAAGAAAAAAAGTACTGGCATTCTAAAGCTTTTGGGATCTACTTTTGATGGCTTTACCGCAATCGTAATTGCTGCTATCAATGCAGTATTGCAGATAATAGAACCAATGGCATTTCCATATGACATTTCCCCATGACCACTCATCGCAGAAGTTGCAGAAACCATTACTTCTGGTAAGGTTGTACCAATTGAAACAACCGTTGCCCCTATAATCAATTCTGGAATATGTAGTTTATGTGCAATCCCTGTTGCCCCATCGACAAACCAGTCTCCTCCTTTAATTAATAAAATTAATCCTAGTATAAATAATACATATGGCCACATATATTTTCCTCCTTCTATATTCTTGATAGTAAATCGGTAATGAATATTTCAAGACCGATAATAATTAAAATAATACCGCCAAATATTTCTGCTTTATTAGATAACTTGGTACCAAATTTTTTGCCTAGCCATATGCCCAAAAGGGAAAGAAAAAAAGTGACTACTGCAATAATAACTGCACATATAAGCGCCATCCATACATTATATTCAGCAATAGTAAATCCTACCGAAAGTGCATCAATTGAAGTAGCTATGCCTTGTATCATTAGAGCGAAAAAACCTACTTTTGGCTTTTCTAATTCGCTATGGTTGTGCTTGATGCCTTCTACTATCATCTTAATGCCAATCGTACCCAAAAGCAATAAAGCAAGCCAGGGAATCATCCGATCAAATGCGGTAAAATATTCAACAATGGTATGTACACATATCCATCCAATCATTGGCATCACTGCTTGAAAGAACGCAAATACAAATGCTATTCCAGTTGTCTTTTTGATTCGCATATGAGGCTCATTTAAGCCATTTGCCAAAGAGACAGAAAATGCATCCATTGCTAAACCAATGCCTAAAAAAATGCTAGTCATCACAAATTTAAGTGTCATGATATTCTCCTCTACTGATAGTCTTTATAATATCAAAAAATCCATACATACATATGCATGGATTTTATTTTTTTTCTTTGAAACTGCATGCATAGTATAGTTGATATATATACATGAGTCTCGCATATTAAAACAAGCCAGACCAAATGGTCAGGATGTTGACTTGTTACACGAATAAATTCGTGTCTGCTACTCCCTCATCGGACGTAGTTGTATTTTACCATAAATTTCATCATTTGTCAAATGATTCCTCTTATGATAATATGATTGATTTAATAGTAAACTTTCCAAAGATATAATCCTTGTGCAGGTGCAACATAAGGTGCATATTTTCTAGATTTCCCTTCAATAATGGTCTTGATATCGCTTGGAGTAAATTTTCCCTCTCCTACTTTTAACATTAATGCAATAATAATTCGCACCATATTATACATAAAACCATTCCCAATAATAACAAATTCAAGTATGCCATTATCAATATGAAGTGTAAATGATTCAATTGTGCGAATGGTATTTTTTAATTCATGATTTTTGGAAAAACTTCTAAAATCATGAGTACCTACAATGTAAGTCATTGCCTCTCTGATTTTGGATAAATCTAGTCTATCATGAAAAAAATGCATATAATTGGCTTGAAGTGGATCAAACGTATTGAGCGAGACTAGGTAATGATATTCTTTTTTGACAGCACTTTTTCTGCTATGAAAAGTTTCATCTACTATTGCTACATCTATTACATATATGTGTGGATATACTTTTTTATTCACAATTTTTCTTAAATTCTCAGGTGGAACCAACTGTGTAGAATCAAAATGAACCACTTGTCCTTTCGCATGCACACCTGCATCTGTTCTACCAGAAGGATGAATAATGACATTTGTTTTTAAAATATCAGTTAGTTTTTCCTCTAATACTTGTTGAACAGATATGTAATGAGTTTGTCGTTGAAAGCCATGAAAAAAAGCACCATCATAACTGATTATCATTTTATAACGCATATATACCACATTTTCCTAAAATGAGTAAAATAAATAAAATGCTAATGAATCCTAATACCATATAATCAGATACCCTAAAGGTCATCTTTACTAATCTTGTTCGTTTTTCACCAGGAATATATCCCCTTGCTTCCATCGCATCAGCTAAGTCTTCTGCTTTTTTAATGGATATTACAAACATAGGTACTAGTAAAGATACCATTTGACCAATCTGCTCTTTTAAACTAGACTCATTGAAATCTGCACCACGTGAAGCTTGTGCTTTCAAAATTCGATTTGTCTCATTGAATAATGTGGGAATAGATCTAAGTGCTATTGATATCATCATTGCAAAGATGCTGGTTTTAATCTTTATCCATTCGAGAGGTTTGAGTAACCATTCTAGTGCATTGGTTAAATCAGTCGGTTTGGTTGTCAATGTCAAACTAGTCGATGCTAAAATAATTACAAACACACGACCAATTAAAAATAAACCATGAATAACACCTTCTTGGTAGATATCAAACGAAAAGGAATGAATAATATGACCATAAATCGGATATCGAAACAAATAGGTTGCTCCTATCAATAACAATACAAATATCAAAAACTTAAATGGCAAATATTTTCTGACTATAAAATATAGGATAAATACCAAAACAACTAGCATAATATTCACTATAGTAAATTGAATGGGCAAACTGAGTAGAAGTGCTCCATTATGATTTCCAATCAATTGAAAAACAAAAGAAAATAACATCACAAATGCAATTTGTTTTAAACTTTTCAAATATTTAAAAAGAGAAATCTTTGAAAAAAGAATCGCAAGAATAGGAATCAAAAAAGCAATGCCTAGTAAAATAAAATGGTCTTTTGGAATTAAAAATACGCCAATCATAATCAGTACTAGTGCAATGAGTTTTACTCTAGCATCTAATTTATGCATAAAGCTATTGCGATAGATATATTGGCCAAATACAATACTATCATTCATTATGCTCACCACCTTTCACAATGGCTGTATATAACTGTGACTTTGTTAGTGGTAATCTTTGATAATGGAGAAGACCTCTTTCTTTTAGTCCTTTGGCAAGAAGTCCAGAAGTAGGCAAATCTAAGTTATATTGTTTTAGATAGGATTCGTTTTCAAATAATGCTTGTACTGATCCATCATAAACCAACTTTCCATGATTCATGACTAGTACTCGTTTGGCATAATTGGCCACTATATCCATATCATGCGTAATCATTATAATTGTTTTGTGGGTTTTTTGTTGAATATCTACAAGTAAATCCATAAGTTCATCTTTTCCCTTTGGATCAAGTCCCACCGTTGGTTCATCTAAAATTAAAATATCTGGATCAATGGCAAGCGATCCCGCAATAGCCACTCTTCTCATTTGACCTCCACTTAAATTAAAAGGAGAACGTTCTAACATATCAGGTGTAATACCTATTAATTGACAAGCGTTCTTAGCCAATTGTTCTGCTTCTTCTTTGGTTTTGCCAAAATTTTTGGGACCAAACATAACATCTTTTAAAACCGTAGATTCAAAAATCTGATATTCTGGAAATTGAAATACCAATCCAACATGACGACGAATAGGCTTTAACTTTAGTTTTTTACTTCGAATAATATTTTGATCAAAGATACGCACGTATCCACCACTTGCAATCAACAATCCATTCATATGCTGTACGAGTGTAGATTTACCTGATCCGGTTTGACCAAGAATCATCACAAATTCATCTTTTGCTTGAATGGAAAAAGAAACTTGATCCAGTTGTTTTGTGGAAGCCTTCTTGGCATATTTAAAATCTACATTTTGAAAATCAATTCCCATAATGCCTCCATAATTTGTGTTTTATTGAAAAAAGTATCTTTTTCTAATTGATTCAGTACCTCTAATCCATCAATTAATTTTAATCCGCTTGCTTCTAAGACATCCTTTTCTTTTAAAACCGCTTGAGGGGTACCATCTAATACAATTTTCCCCTCATTTAATACAATGACTCTATCCGCAAGAATAGCTTCTTCTAACTGATGCGTAATAGTAATAATCGTTTTTTGAAAATTTTCCTTTAAATTACGCATCATCTGATTGATTTCTTTTGTTCCCTTTGGGTCTAACATTGATGTAGATTCATCAAAAATAATGAGTTCTGTCTCCATTGCAAGTGCACCTGCAATAGCTACTCGTTGTTTTTGACCACCTGATAATTTTTCAGGACTTTTGTCTAGATAATCCCTCATATCTACAAGGGTAGCATATTTTTCAATTTGTTGAATCATTTCTTCCCTTGGCACTTGATGGTTTTCTAAACCAAAAGCAATGTCATCTCTTACCGTTACACCAACAAATTGATTGTCTGGGTTTTGAAAAATAATTCCCATTCTTTTTCTTATTTCATCTATGGTCTGTTCGGTTAATTCTACATCATCAATTAAAATTTGTCCTGCATTTGGTACAAGTAATCCCACTATCAATTTAGCAATTGTACTTTTTCCACTTCCATTGTGACCTAGTATAGCTGTCGTCGTACCATGTTCTATCATAAAAGATAAATGTTCAAATACTGGTTTTTCTTCACTATAATATTGAAATGTCACATCTTTGAATTCTATCTTCATATGCCGAACCACCTTTCTTTTTTATATTCTACTTATTATATCATTTTTTCTTGTTTTGCGCAACTTGTTAGTATATATCACAATATTCAAATGTAAGCTACAATTAATTTTAAAATAAAAAACTGTTCCAAGACAGTCTTTTATTTTGATCCATATTAAACTAGCCCAAATATAATTAATACAATTCTCAAAAAGAAATAAAATATCTTTTCAACCAGTACAGATACAAAAGATACTCCGCTTCCATACATAGACGATAGAATTAAAAAACCTGCTAATATGAAAAAGCCATAACGCTGAATTTTCATATATATATCATATGCCCTATCACTTAAAAATGCCCCTAATATTTTAGAACCATCTAGTGGAGGAATTGGAATTAAATTAAAAATACCTAATCCCAAATTAATAATGGCAAGATACTGAAAAAAGTTTAATAAAATTTCTAATACCATAGGCAAATTGGGCATTGTATAGGTCAATTTAATGATTAAACCAAAAATAAATATCGATACAAAAGCTAAGATAAAATTAATTACAGGCCCAGCTAATGCAACAAACGCCATTCCCCATTTTTTGTTTTTGTAATATTCAGGATTGACCATAACTGGTTTGGCCCATCCCACATGAAAGAAAATTAAGCAAATTGTACCTAATGGATCTAAATGCTTTGCGGGATTCAGGGAAAGTCTACCTTGCCTTTTGGGTGTTGGATCTCCTAACCAATAAGAAGCAAGTCCATGAGCAATTTCATGTAGCATAATCGCAATTAGCGCAGCAGGAATAATATATAAATAATTAATGAGTATCTCTAACATAAAATCACTCCTTTTCATTTATTATACTTATTTTTTCAAAATTATCAATTAATATGTACGCTTTTAAAAAAAGCCTCTAGAAATCTAGAGACTATTTTAGTGCAATGGATATAACAATGGAATGTTATATATATTTTATTATTCAACAAATTCAATAATTGCCATTTCAGTTGCATCACCGCGGCGAGGACCAAGTTTTAAAACTCTTGTATATCCGCCATTGCGATTAGCAAATTTTGGGGCGATTTCATTAAATAATTTTTGAAGTGCATAGTTACCTTCTTCGTCTTTTTCAAAACGAATCATTTTAGCAGCTTGTCTACGTGCAGCCAAATCGCCTTTTTTGCCAAGTGTAACCATTTTATCAGCAAGGCGTTTTAGTTCTTTTGCTTTAGCTTCTGTAGTTTCTATGCGACCATTTAAAATTAAATCTGTAATCAAGTCGCGGAATAAGGCTTTTCTTTGGTAGCTTTTACGACTTAAAGTACGATATCCTAATGCCATAATTAATTTCTCCTTCTAAAGAATATTGGGTATTTGATTATTCATCTGATTCATCATCTTCTAAATCATCGTCATCATCAAATAAAGTACTACTATTTTTAAGATCTAGACCGATTTCACGAAGTTTTTGAACAACCTCTTTTAAAGATTTACGTCCAAGGTTTCTTACCTTCATCATTTCCTCTTCTGTCTTTTGTGTCAATTCACCTACTGTATTGATGTTGGCACGTTTCAAACAATTGTAAGAACGAACTGATAAATCTAAGTCTTCTATCTTCTTATCAAGTTTGCTATCAACCACTTTTTCTTCGGTTTCTATCATATATTTTCTTTGTTCAATTTCAGCATTCAAATTTTGAATAACTTCAAAATGTTCAATTAAAAATTTTGATGCGAGAGAAAGTGCATTGGTTGCCTTAATAGAACCATTTGTCCAAACTTCAAGAATCAATTGGTCACAGTCAAAGTTATCACCATAACGTGTTTTAGTAACATCATATCGGCATCTGATTACTGGTGTAAAGATAGAGTCAATAGCAAGTCGATTAATAATTCTACTATTTCCTTCTTTACAGAATTTTTTATTTTCATCAGCATTTACATAACCAACACCATTTCTAACAAATAGTTCCATTTTTAATTTTCCACCTGCAGAAAGGGTTGCAATTTCTTGTTCACCATTGATTACTTTAATATCTTCGGTTGATGCCGTGTTGATATCACCTGCTGTTACTACTTTTGAATAAATTAATTCTTCTTCTGGTACACCATTTTTTCTTTGTTCTTCTATAGTTGGTAAAGATTCTATGAGTTCTAGGCGATATGTTTTGTCTTGATCACCGAAATCACCAGTTTCATTTAGAGATGCATTAATTGTAAATACAACCTTTTTTAAATTCAAGATAATTTCTGTTACATCTTCACGAATTCCTTCTACTGCACAAAATTCATGTTCAACGCCTTCAATGGTAATAGCAACAATAGCCGCTCCTGGTAAAGAGGATAATAATACCCTCCTTAAAGAGTTACCAATTGTCCAACCATAACCTCTTTCAAGGGGTGACAACTTTAACTTGCAATAGTAATCATTTGATTCAAGAACATCTTCGTTAATTTTTAATTCTGGTTTAATAAATTCAACTCTTCTCATTTCATCCTCCTCTAATGATCAAGTTTATTAGGTATCTTTTACCTGAAAGATAATGCGACTAAGCAATTATCCACGAGGTCTTTTTGGAGGACGGCATCCGTTATGCGGAACTGGAGTAACATCTTGAATAGAAACAATTTCAAGACCTGCTACTTGTAAAGAACGAATTGCAGCTTCACGACCAGGTCCTGGTCCTTTAACTGTTACTTCTACTTTTACCATACCATTATCCATTGCGGCTTTTGCTGCGGCTTCTGATGCCATTTGAGCTGCAAATGGAGTAGATTTTTTACTACCTTTGAAACCAACTGCTCCAGCACTGCTCCAAGAAACAACGTTACCAACTGGATCAGTGATTGTTACGATTGTATTATTGAATGTTGAATGAATATGTGCAACACCAAGAGGTATATTCTTTCTAACACGACGTTTACGAATTACTTTTTTAGCCATTGAATTCACGCCTCCTATTTCTTCTTATTCGCTACAGTCTTAGCAGGACCTTTTCTAGTACGAGCATTTGTTCTTGTTCTTTGTCCTCTAACTGGTAAGCCTTTTCTATGACGTAAGCCTCTATAGCTTCCGATTTCCATTAATCTCTTAATGTTCATTGCTACTTCACGGCGTAAGTCACCTTCTACATGATATTTAGCAACTTCTTGACGAATTGCTGTAAGCTCTGCTTCTGATAAATCTTTTACTCTTTTATCAAAACTAACGTTGGCATTTTTAAGAATTTCTTCTGCGGTTGGTTTGCCAATACCATAAATATATGTAAGTGATATTACTACGCGTTTATTGCTAGGAATATCAACACCAGATATACGTGCCATAGTTTAATATGCCTCCTATTATCCTTGTCTTTGTTTGTGTTTTGGGTAAGCTGAGCAGATTACCATAACACGTCCATGTCTTTTAATAACTTTACATTTATCACAAATTGGTTTTACAGATGGTCTAACCTTCATTGTGTACCTCCTATGTATTTTAGTTTTTCATTATATAACTTATTTGTGACGATAAGTTATACGTCCACGTGTTAAGTCATATGGTGATATTTCAACAGTCACTCTGTCACCTGGTAAAATGCGAATCGTATTCATACGGATTTTACCAGAAACGTGGGCTACTATAATTTGCCCATTTGCAGTTAACTTTACTTTAAACACTGTGTTGGGCAACACTTCAACGACTGTTCCTTCCATTTCGAAAACATCATTTTTTGACATTAATCGTTCTCCTTTATTTTAGTTAAAATTTCATAACCGTTATCAGTAATTACAATTGTATTTTCATAATGCGCACTAGGTTTATGATCTTGCGTAACTGTTGTCCAACCATCTGGTAATATACGAACACGATGTGTGCCCATATTAATCATTGGCTCAATAGCTAATGTCATACCCTTTCTGAGTAATGGTCCTTCTCCTTCTTTTCCATAATTTGGTACAGCAGGATCTTCATGTAGTTTACTACCTACACCATGACCAGTAAAATCTCGAACAACACCATATTGATATTGTTTTGCGTGCATTTCAATTGCATGAGATATATCGGATAATCGATTCCCAGGACGAGCGTACTTTAATCCTTCATAGAATGATTGTTCCGTAACTTCAATTAATTTTAAGCGCTCTTTTGACACATGTCCACATGGCCAAGTTCTTGCGCAATCTCCATGATATCCTTTATATTTTGCACCGATATCAATGGATATAATATCACCATCTTTTAAAATTTGTTTGTTGCTTGGAATTCCATGAATCACAATTTCGTTTATTGATGCACATATGGATGCTGGATACCCATTATAATTTAAAAATGATGGGGTAGCTCCATGAGATGTGATTACATCATAAGCTATTTTATCTAGTTCTTTTGTAGAAACACCAGGACGAATGGCCTGTCGAATAGCTTCATGTGCAAGCATAGCAATATGACCAGCCTCTTTCATCAAAGCAATTTCACGATCACTTTTAATTGTAATCATTATGCCTCCAATTTTTGAATAATTTCAGCATTCACATCATCAATATCTTGATTACTGTTTACTGAAATTAAAATTCCAAGTGCTTTATAATACGCAACAATAGGTTTTGTTTGTGTGTTATAAATCATCAAACGTTCACCGATTGTCTCTATTGTGTCATCTTTTCTTTGATATAAATTACCACCACAATCATCACACACGCCTTCTTTTAAAGGTGGTAATGAAATGAGATTATATCCTTTTCCACAATTTGAGCAAATACGTCGGTTGATAATTCTTTTTTCAATTATTTCATCTTCAATTTCCAAATTAATCGCTGCATCGAGTGTTATATTTAATTCGTTTAAAATTACTGATAAAGCTTTTGCTTGATCCAAACTACGAGGAAAACCATCTAAAAGAAAGCCGTTTTTACAATCGTCTTCCGCTAATCTTTCTTTCACGATTTCATTTGTTATTTCGTCAGGTACCAATTGACCCTTATCAATATATTCTTTTGCAATAACTCCAACTGGAGTTTTTTCGTTAATTGCTTTTCTAAATATGTCCCCTGTGGAAATGTGGGGAATGCTGTAGTAATCTTTAAGTGCTACAGCACAAGTCCCCTTACCAGATCCAGGAGCACCCATGATTAATAGATGCATAATTTTATTTCACCTGATTACATAAAACCGTGGTAATCTTGAGATTGACCTTCAGTTTTAATTTGTTTTACTGTTTCAATAGCAACACCAACTACGATCATAAGTGAGGTACCACCAATCTGGACAGATGATGGAAGCGATGGGAAAATAAATGTGACAATTACTGGAATAGATGCAAGTATTGCTAAATAAGTTGCACCAAGTAATGTTACTTTAAACAATACTTTAGAAATAAATGTCGCTGTGTCTTCTCCAGGCTTAATACCAGGAATATGAGCATTTTGTTTTTTCAAATTATCTGCCATTTTATCTGGATCTATTTGCAAGAACGAATAGAAGAATGCAAATACAAAAATAAGTATGATATAAATAGCAAATCCAATTGGTTTTTGATAACTGAAAATGGTGTACCACCATTCGCTTACTGTCTTTCCACTTGCTGCAATAAATTCAAGCACTGTCGTTGGAAGTGATAATAGTGTTGATGCAAAGATTACTGGAATAACAGATGCAGAGTTTAATTTAATTGGAATATTTGAATCTTGTTGACCAATTAATTTTGATCCCGCTGGACGATTTGCGTATACAACTGGAATCTTTCTTTGCAATCCTTCCATCCATACTACTGCAACCACAATACCTAAGAAAATTAACATCATTACAATATACAAGACGATACCTTGCCAACCTAGTACACCATCTGTACGATACGTACTTTCTGATCCTAAGAAATATTGGAATAATTGATACATCATAGTTGGTAAACTTACAACGATACCAGCAACAATTAGCATAGATGACCCATTTCCTATACCACGCATAGTAATTTGATCGGCTAACCATAATGTAAATGCTGTACCTGCAGTAAGAACAATAGCAATATAGATATATGTAAATGCATTAAATTCAGATACATCTCTAAAGTAAACATTGCTTGTTGCCTTTAGTCCTAATATTAAAGCTAATGCTTGAACAAAAGCAATAAACAAGGCGATATATCTAGTCCAACGATTTAATTTTTCTTTTCCTTCTTCACCTTCTTCAGCCCATTCTTTAAATGCTGGAATAATGTCTAATTGTAACATTTCAACCACAATTGAAGATGTAATATATGGACTAATACCTAGTGATAAGATTGAAAATTGAGATAAACCTCCACCAGCAAATACATCTAGAAAACCAAAGATATTGGCATTACCAGAAGTAGGTAATGTAGAATAATTAGCAAATGGAAATTTAATGTGGATTCCTACTCTCCATACCAATAAGCACAGAGCTGTGAAAAGAATCATTCCTATTAATTTTTTATACTTCCCGAAGAACTTTTTCATTTTAAGCCACCTCAACTGTTCCGCCAGCAGCGTTGATTTTCTCAACTGCAGCTTTAGAGAATTTCTTGGCTTTAATAGTTAAAGCTTTTGTTACTTCTCCGTTGCTTAAAATTTTCACTCCTTCATACTCTTTTTTTACAAGGCCAGCAGTTTTTAGTGCTTGAACATCTACAACTGCGCCACTTTCAAATTTTTCATTAATATCGCCTAAATTTACTACGGCATATTCTTTACGGTTTACATTTGTAAAACCACGTTTAGGTAAACGTTTAAATAATTGTGTTTGACCGCCCTCGTAACCTGGTCTTACTCCACCACCGCTACGTGCGTTTTGGCCTTTGTGACCACGTGTAGCAGTTTTTCCCATACCACTACCGATACCACGACCAACACGTTTTTTTGCATGTCTAGCACCATCTACTGGTTTTAATTCATTTAAATACATAAATGCGCCTCCTATGCTTCAATAACAGTTACTAAATGAGAAACTGTTTTGATCATACCACGAATAGCAGCATTATCAACTTTTGTAACTGTTTGACCAATTTTTGATAAACCAAGAGCTTTTAATGTTGCTCTTTGATTTTTAGGATGAGTGATAGGACTTTTTACTAATTTGATTGTAACTGTTTTTTCCATATCTTCACCATCCTATAAAATTTCAGATTTATCTTTTCCACGAAGTGCAGCAACCTCTTCAACTGTACGAAGTGCTGCAAGTCCTTTAAATGTAGCACGTACAATATTGATTGGTGTATTTGAACCTTGTGATTTAGATACGATATCTTTGATACCTGCAAGTTCAACTACGTTACGAACTGGACCACCCGCAATGATACCAGTACCAGCAGGAGCAGGTTTTAAAAATACTTGTCCTGCACCATGAACACCAGTAATTTCATGTGGAATAGTTGTTCCAACAATAGGAACTTCGATTAAATTCTTTTTAGCATCTTCAACTGCTTTTTTGATAGCCTCAGGAACTTCTTGAGCTTTACCACTACCGAAACCAACATGACCATTATAGTCACCAACTACAACAAGTGCTGCAAAGCGGAATCTTCTACCACCTTTAACAACCTTTGTAACACGGTTAATTACAACTACACGCTCTTCATATTGTTTTTCTTCAGCTTGAGTATTGACAACAACTTTTTCTTGTTCACTCATGTTGATACCTCCTAAAACTTAAGTCCGGCTTCGCGAGCCGCTTCAGCTAATGCTTGTACACGTCCATGGAATAAGAATCCACCACGGTCAAATACAACAGTTGTAATTCCAGCTTCTAAAGCACGTTTTGCAACCATTTCTCCAACCTTTTTAGCAGCTTCAACATTTGAACCATTTTCAAATTTGCTTCCATTTTCGAATGTAGATGCAGAAACTAAAGTCATTTGTTTTTCATCATCAATAATTTGTGCAGAAATATGTTTATTAGAACGATATACCGCAAGACGAGGTCTAGCGTTAGTGCCTTCAACAACAGCTCTTACACGATTATGTCTAGCTTGACGGGCAATTTTCTTAGATTTCTTAACGATCATTTCCTATAGTCTCTCCTTTCTACTTAGCTTTCTTTCCTTCTTTACGACGTACATATTCGCCTTGATAACGGATACCTTTACCCTTATATGGTTCAGGTTTACGTATAGCTCTGATTTCAGCCGCAAATTCACCTACAACTTGTTTGTCGCATCCAGTGATTTGGATTTCAGTAGGTGTAGGACAAACTACCTTTATACCTTCAGGTAATTTCATTGGAACAGTGTGAGAATAACCTGCAGAAACTACTAGAGTATCTCCTTGTAATTGTGCACGATAACCTACACCATTAATTTCTAACACTTTTGTAAAACCATCTGATACGCCAACTACCATATTGTGAATTAATGCACGAGTAGTACCATGTAATGCACGATGGTTTTTATCATCAGTTGGACGTTTCACATTGATTTGGTTGCCTTCTACTTCAACAATAATATCTGGATTAAATGTATAAGTTAAAGTACCTTTAGCACCTTTTACTGTAATTGTATTTGCATCTAATTGTATTTCAACACCTGCAGGAATGTCGATATGTTTATTACCAATTCTTGACATATATACCTCCTACCACACAAATGCTAGCACTTCTCCACCAAGCTTGTTTTGACGAGCTTCGCGGTCAGTCATAATTCCATTTGAAGTTGAAACAATAGCAATACCAAGGCCATTTAATACCTTAGGTAATTCATTTGCTTTAGCATAGACTCTTAGTCCTGGTTTAGAGATTCTTCTTAATCCCTTGATAACACGTACTTTATCAACATATTTTAAAGTAACTTTAATAATACCTTGTTTTCCGTCTTCGATTTTTTCATATTCACTGATATAACCTTCGTTTTTAAGTACATTTAAAATTTCTAATTTTAAACGAGATGCAGGCATAGAAACTGTTTCATGTTTCATTTGATTTGCATTACGAATTCTTGTTAACATATCAGCAATTGGATCAGTCATCACCATAGAATAACCTCCTTCTACCAACTAGCTTTTGTAACGCCTGGAATTAATCCATCATATGCTAATTCTCTAAAGCAAACTCTACATACTTTGAATTTGCGATAAACTGCATGAGGACGTCCACAACGTTCACATCTAGTGTAATTTCTTGTTGAAAATTTTGCTGGTCTAGCACATTTTATTTTTAATGATTTTTTAGCCATTTTTTACCTCCTACTTCTTTGCAAAAGGCATGCCTAAATATGATAATAATGCACGGCCTTCTTCATCAGTTTGAGCAGTAGTTACGATAACGATATCCATACCACGGATCTTTAATACTTTATCATAATTGATTTCAGGGAAAATTAATTGTTCTTTTACACCAATAGTGTAATTTCCTCTTCCATCAAATGAGTTAGGGTTAACACCACGGAAATCCCTAACACGAGGTAATGCGATTGAAATAAGTTTATCGTAGAATTCATACATTCTTTCACCACGAAGCGTTACTTTTGCTCCAATTGACATACCTTCACGTAATTTAAATACAGCAATTGATTTTTTAGCTTTTGTTACCAATGGTTTTTGACCAGTAATTTGAGTTAAATCCTCTACTGCAGCATCTAATAATTTTGAGTTGCTGATTGAATCACCAACACCCATATTGACAACAATTTTGTCAATCTTAGGAACTTGCATGATTGTTGTATAACCAAATTGTTCAGTTAATTTTGCAACTACTTCATCTTTATATTGTTGTAATACACGATTCATAATTTACTACAAGCTCCTTTCCTATTTAATAACAGTTCCAGAAAGTTTGCAATAGCGAACCTTCTTACCATCTACTACTTTATAACCAATTTTGGTTGGTTTCTTTTCTACTGGATCTAAGTAAGCAACATTCGAAATATGAATTGGTGCTTCCTTTTTTGTAATACCTCCATCAGGATTAGCGTTTGATGGACGGTTATGTTTTGTAACAATATTTACGCCTTTTACTAAAACGCGATTTTGCAATGGATATACAGCTAATACTTCACCAGTTGTATATGTACCATGATTGGGTTTATTATTTCCTGTTGTAACAACAACAACATCACCTTTTTTAATTCTCATACGCTTCTCCTTTCTATAGTACTTCAGGTGCCAAAGACACAATTTTCATAAAATCTTTTTCACGTAATTCTCTAGCTACTGGGCCAAAAATACGTGTTCCACGTGGGTTCTTATCTTCTTTTACTATAACAGCTGCGTTATCATCAAATTTGATATAAGAACCATCAGGTCTTTTTACTGCCTTTTTTGTACGTACAATTACTGCTTTTACAACATCACCCTTTTTAACCATACCACCAGTAGTAGCAGATTTAACAGAGCAGATGCAGATATCACCAATTGTTGCAGTTTTGTGGAATGAACCACCTAAAACTTTAATAATTAAAAGTTCTTTTGCGCCAGTATTATCGGCTACTTTTACTCTAGTCTCTTGTTGAACCATAAGTGACCTCCGATTAAATAATTACAGCTTCTTGAACTATCTTCACTAAACGGTAACGTTTTGTTGCAGAAAGTGGACGAGTTTCCATAATTTCTACAATATCTCCCTCTTTAGCAGTATTTAGTTCATCATGAGCTCTAAATTTCTTTGAGTATTTTACTCTTTTTCCGTATAAAGGATGTTTACGATAAGTTTCAACTAAAACAGTAATCGTTTTATCATTCTTTGCAGAAACAACTTTACCTACGTAAACTTTACGACTATTTCTTTCCATCGTTTACCTCCCATTACTTAGCGTTATTACGTTCAGTAAGAACGGTATAACATCTAGCAATTTCTTTTTTCACTTTCTTGAGTTGAGCAGTATTTTCTAATTTACCAACCTCAGCTTGGAAACGTAAATTAAATAATTCTTGTTTTAATTCGTTAATCTTTGTTTGAATTTCTGCTTCGTTTAATTCACGAAGTTTACCAGCAGGTGTTTTCTTTTCTGCAATTTTCTTTGCAAGTTTTTTATCAACTTTTTGTTTTGCTGCCATTAACGATCACCACTTTCTTTAACTACAAATTTTGTTTTAACTGGAAGTTTGTGTGCAGCAAGTCTTAATGCTTCACGTGCAATTTCTTCAGAAACGCCTCCAATTTCAAACATAACTGTACCATCTTTTACTACTGCTACATAGCCGTCAGGGGCACCTTTACCAGAACCCATACGAACTTCTAGCGGTTTTTTAGTTCTAATATTGTGAGGGAAAATTTTAATCCAAACTTTACCATCACGTTTCATATAACGTGTCATTGCAATACGGGCTGCTTCAATTTGACGATCAGTAACCCATGCACCTTCTAAAGATTGAAGACCAAATTCACCAAATGTTACTGTCTTTCCACCTTTAGCTTTTCCTTCATAGCTTACACGATGAGGACGACGATATTTAGTTCTTTTAGGCATTAACATAATTACTTAGCCTCCTTACTAGATGTAGGTTTTTTCGCAGTTGGTAATACTTCACCTTTGTTAATCCAAACCTTAACTCCAAGTTTTCCGTAAGTAGTTGATGCTTCTGCAGTTGCATAATCAATATCTGCACGAAGTGTATGTAGTGGAACACTACCTTCAATATAAGATTCACTACGTGCAATTTCAGCACCACCAAGACGACCAGAAACCATTGTTTTAATTCCTTTTGCGCCACTCTTTAATGCTTTTTGAATAGCCATCTTTTGCACACGACGGAAAGATGCACGATTTTCAAGATCTTCTGCCATTTTACGCGCAACTAATCTTGCATCTTTATCTGCTTCTGTTTGTTTAATTTCAACTACCGTAATAAATACAGTTTTTCCTGTAATTTTTTCTAAAGCTTTTACAGCTTCATTTTTCTTTGAACCTTGTGAACCAATAACTAGACCTGGTTTTGCAGCACGAATCGTAACGATTACTCTTTTTCCAGTACGTTTTATTTCGATGCGTGAAACATATGCAGATTTATAGAAGTTATTTAAAAATTCACGAATCTTCAAATCTTCATGCAAAAGATTTGCAACTTTCGCTTTAGGTGCATACCATTTAGCATCCCATTCGCGAATGATTCCGATTCTCATTCCAATTGGATTTACCTTTTGACCCATATGTTCCTCCTTCTAGTTCTTTTCTGCCACTACAACAGTAATGTGGCTAGTTCTTTTTAAGATTCTATTACCGCTACCTTTTGCGCGTGCACGCATTCTTTTTAAAGTAGCGCCTTCGTTAACATAAATTTCTTTCACATATAATGTGTTTACATCCATACCATAGTTATGATCTGCATTTGCGACTGCTGAGTTTAATACTTTTAAGATACTTTCAGTAGCAGTACTTTTTGTAGTATGTAAAATACCTACTGCCTCTCCTACTTTCTTTCCACGTATTAAATCAATTACTAGTCTTGCTTTTCGAGGTGATACTCGAATTGATTTTGCCATTGCTTTTGCTTCTGCCATTGTCTGCCACCTCTACTTTCTAGCTGCTTTCTTATCCTTGCCGTGACCACGATAAGTTCTAGTTGGTGCAAATTCACCAAATTTATGACCTACCATATCTTCAGTTACATATACAGGTAAATGTTCTTTACCATTATATACTGCTACTGTATGTCCAACAAATTCAGGATAAATTGTTGATCTTCTAGACCAAGTTTGAATTACTTTCTTTTGATTGTTTGCATTTAATGTTTCTACTTTTTTCATTAAATGTTCATCAATAAAAGGACCTTTTTTAAGTGAACGTGCCATATACTTGGTTCCCTCCTATTTATCATTTCTACGACGAACGATAAGTCCGTTTGATTTATTTTTTGTTTTTCTTGTTTTAAGACCAAGAGCAATCTTACCCCAAGGCGTCATTGGTGCCTTTCTACCAACTGGTTGGCGACCTTCACCACCTCCATGAGGGTGATCATTAGGGTTCATAACTGAACCACGAACTGTAGGACGAATACCCATATGACGAGTACGACCTGCTTTACCTATATTTACAAGCGAGTAATCTACATTTCCAACTGTTCCTATTGTTGCACGACATTCATTTAAAACGCGACGAACTTCACCACTTCCTAAACGAACGAGTACATAACGATCTTCACGACCTAAGATTTGAGCATTTGCACCAGCCGCTCTAACCAACTGTCCACCATGACCTGGGTGCAATTCAATATTATGAATCGTTGTACCAACAGGAATATTGACGATTGGAAGTGCATTACCAATAGTGATGTCTGCATTTACACCAGACATAATTTTTTGACCAACCTTAAGATCTTTTGGAGCTAAAATATAACGTTTTTCACCATCTGCATAGGCAACTAACGCAATATTAGCACTACGATTTGGATCATATTCAATTGTTTTTACCACTGCAGGGATATTATCTTTATTACGTTTGAAGTCAATAACACGATATTTTCTTTTTTCTGCTCCGCCTTTATGACGAACTGTAATTACACCTTGAGCATTACGTCCTGCTTTTTTATTTAGAGGAACTAGAAGGCTCTTCTCAGGTTTGTCAGTTGTAATTTCATCATACACTAAAACTGACATGTTACGTCTACCATTGGTGGTAGGTTTATATTTTCTAATAGCCATATTTTCTTCCTCCTATTACTAAATTTCGAATACATCAATAGTCTGGCCTTTAGCTAATCTTACAATTGCTTTTTTGTAAGCAGCTTTATAGCCTTCGTATCTTTGTAGTCTTTTTGGTTTTCTATGAACATTTACTGTTCTGATTGCTTCAACTTTTACATTGAAGATTTCTTCAATCGCTTTTTTGATTTCAACTTTGTTGGCATCTACTGCAACTTCAAATGTGTATTGTAATTTATCTACTAAACCACTTGATTTTTCAGTGATGATTGGTCTTTTAATAATATCATAATTTGATTTCATTATTGAAGAACCTCCTCAAATTTTTCTACTGCAGCCTTAGTAATTACTAGATTTTTTGCATTCATCATTTGATATACAGATACATGACTATATTGTTGAACAAGCACATTAGGAATATTTCTTCCAGCAAGTTCTACATTACCATTTGCTTCTGCTAATACTAAAACTACCTTTTCGTTTTCTAGATTAAATGTTTTTAAAACTTCTACTAATCCTTTAGTTTTGAAAGTCTCTAATGCAATTTGATCTAAAACGACCATTTTTTCTTCGCGTAATTTACTGCTTAATGCACAACGCATTGCAAGTTTAACCACTTTTTTATTTACTTTAATAGCATGAGATCTTGGAGTTGGAGCAAATACAACACCACCACCACGCCATTGTGGAGAACGGATTGAACCTTGTCTAGCACGGCCTGTCCCTTTTTGACGCCATGGCTTACGACCACCGCCACGAACTTCAGAGCGTGTTTTTGCTTTTTGAGTACCTTGTCTCATTGCCGCACGTTCTGCAACAATTGTATCAAATATTGCTTGTTGATTGTCTTCTACAGCGAATACATTGTTGTTTAATTCTAATTCACCAACTTGTGAACCATTTTGATTGTATAATACAACTTTTGGCATGATTTAACTCCTTTCTTAAGCTAATGCTTCAGGGTTAACTTCTGGTTTTTTTGCTTTTACCGCATTCATAACAACTACATATGAATTTTTAGCACCAGGAACATTACCCTTGATTAAAATTACATTGTTCTCTGCATCGTATTTTACGAATTCAAGATTTTGAACAGTTGATGTTTCGCCACCCATACGACCTGGCATTTTTTTACCTGGTTTAATACGAGCTGGTTGAATAGATCCCATTGAACCTGTTCCACGATGATATCCTGAACCATGTGACATAGGTCCTCTTGAATAGTTCCAACGTTTAATAACGCCTTGGTACCCTTTTCCTTTTGAAGTACCTGTAACGTCAACTAATTCACCTTCAACGAAGATATTTCCTTTAACCTCTTGTCCAACTTCAAACGCTAGCATCTCTTCCCCAGCGATTTCTTTAACGAAGCGCTTAGGGGCTGTTTGAGCTTTAGCAGCATGTCCTTTTTCAGGTTTTGTAGCTAATCTTTCTTTCTTATCAGCATAACCTAATTGAACCGCTGCATAACCATCAGTTTCAACAGTCTTTTTTTGTAATACTACGTTCGGAGTTACTTCAATTACTGTAACTGGGATTAAAGCGCCAGATTCAGTAAAAATTTGTGTCATTCCGATTTTCTTACCTAAGATTCCTTTGGCCATGAGTACACCTCCATTTTCTCACTATTTTAAAACGATTTCGACACCGGATGGAAGTTCTAAATGAACTAATGCATCCATTGTTTTAGGAGTAATATTTGCAATATCGATTAAACGTTTGTGAGTACGTCTTTCGAATTGTTCACGACTATCTTTGTATTTGTGTGGTGAACGAATAATTGTAAATACTTCCTTTTCTGTAGGTAGTGGAATAGGACCAGAAACTTTTGCTCCAGTTCTCTTACACGCCTCTACAATTTTTTTTGCAGATTCATCAAGTAATCTGTGATCATAAGATAATAATCTTATTCTTAATTTTTTTTCTTTTGCCATGTTTTTCCTCCTAGCTTGATTCTATAAGCTACATTGGCTCCATCCGAATTCCCTGAATCAACACACTCATGACAACTCTTCCGTGTGTATCAGCAACCTCGCATATCATCGCCTTCTTTTTAGCCTTTTATATTATACGTATTTTCCATTTTTTTGCAAACAAGATGCTTTTTTTGTTTGTATTTTTTAGTTCCATCTATTTGTTTTTTTGAATTATTTTTCAATTTTTTCCTATTTTCTACAATAGCATAAAAAATAGTTACCCCTTAGGATAACTATTTTCTGATTTGGATTGTTTTATCTTTTCTTTCTGAATATCATCAAGGTTGTTGTCAGCGTGAGTATACTTATAATCAGTGTCATTGCATTTGCTTTCTTAC
>JAMPAL010000001.1 GCA_023667245.1 Anaeroplasma bactoclasticum | reverse complement strand
GTATGAGCGAATTATTAAAAAAGTAAAACAAATTATACCGGATAAAGGAAATATTATTTTAATGAAAATGACAGATAAACAATATAATGATATGGTTTACTTAAATGGTGAAAAAAATAAATACGATAATATAGTAGGTTCGAATAATGTTGTTTACTTTAGAGGTGGCGCTAATGATTGAACTAAGAATTTTAAATGAACAACTACACATAGATAATATATATGTAGAAAATATCAATCATATATTAGTATCCAATCATTATGCTTTATATAGCTTCCTTCATACCTTTTTTACAAATGATTCGTCCATATTTCTAGGAAATCGTAAAATAGATAATAAAACATCATATATTATTAATTTGTTAGATTATGAGAGCATTTCCAATCAATTACAATTAAAAAAAGGTACTTTACTATATGATTATTTAATAGAAGAAATATGTGAAAATGTTGAAAATTTTGGAATAGAAGAAGAATTAGAGGTAATTCTTTTTAACCTAGTGAATAAAACAATAGAAAATAAAACGATAGATTATGATATTCATTTTGATCTAGACATAGTTAAAGTGATTACAAACTACATTCAGTTTAAAATAGATTTAAATATAGAAAATTATATTAAAATTATAAAAAAGATAATTATTAATTTAAAGAATAAAAATATGAAAAAATCTATTCTAATTTTTGTAAATAGTCATATATTTGGTAATAGCTTAGACTCTCTAGATAATGTAACCATATTTAAATTTTATGATGATGCTTTTCCAAATATTTATATTGGAAGCAAAATAACCAATATCGATCAGGAATTACTACTTAATCAATTGAGAATCAATTGGCCATGTGAAATTAGTGACAACCTATTAAGAGGATATATTCAAAGCTTTGTTTTAGATATAACCAATCAGATAATTACAACAGAAAATTATCAAAAATATGTAGCCTATATACTCATATCTAAAGCACTTCAAATCCAAATTAAGTGTCATTTAGAAATTGTTTCATTAGATTCCATACCGGATTCTTATATAAAATTTATAAATTCGTTGTAAAAATTAAATATATGTGGTAAAATAGATATGGATTCTAAAACTATTTTATTTTCATAAGTGGGACGCTGCTTATGAAAGATTAATTTTTATACGAAAATTTAATATCTGATATCTCATTTTGAGGTTTTAGGATATTGTTAAATTTGAGTATGATAAAACAGAATGGTAAGGTGGGAGTGTGTACAAGCGGTTTTAGGATATTGTTAAATTTGAGTATGATAAAACTTTTGTGTTTTTAATTCGTAATCTACTAATGTTTTAGGATATTGTTAAATTTGAGTATGATAAAACGTAATAATATTCTAATAGAAGTGGCTAGGAGTTTTAGGATATTGTTAAATTTGAGTATGATAAAACAAATTTACGTTAATTATCAAATCGATGTTCGTTTTAGGATATTGTTAAATTTGAGTATGATAAAACCAAATGTTTGGAAAATGGAATATGATATACGTTTTAGGATATTGTTAAATTTGAGTATGATAAAACAGTACGAGCAATATTTGAAAGCAAGTTGGTGTTTTAGGATATTGTTAAATTTGAGTATGATAAAACCACTAACTAGGAATATTATACCTAGAATAAGTTTTAGGATATTGTTAAATTTGAGTATGATAAAACTTCATTTTATTCGTTGAGTTATAATCACCAGTTTTAGGATATTGTTAAATTTGAGTATGATAAAACCGTCAATTATAAATGATGATGTAGAGTATTGTTTTAGGATATTGTTAAATTTGAGTATGATAAAACAAAAGACCTAAAATAAAATTTAACATAATGGTTTTAGGATATTGTTAAATTTGAGTATGATAAAACTCCATCGATGCCACAAGTAAGGTGACCTTCGTTTTAGGATATTGTTAAATTTGAGTATGATAAAACGGCTACATTTCAATTTAATACTGACGTTTAGTTTTAGGATATTGTTAAATTTGAGTATGATAAAACAGGGGGAAGCAATATGAACTTAGAAATAATGTTTTAGGATATTGTTAAATTTGAGTATAAAATATGCAAATAAATATATTTTAAATAAAACTTGCATAATAGTTTACAAAATGTGAAAAATATAGTATAATATTTTAGCGTGTTAGAAGTAGCAGGCTAAAATAAATGGGAGGGTAGCGAAGTGGCTAAACGCGGCGGACTGTAAATCCGCTCTCTCCGAGTTCGATGGTTCGAATCCGTCCCCTCCCACCATTTTTTTATGTAGGGCTATAGCCAAGCGGTAAGGCAACGGACTTTGACTCCGTCACTCGTAGGTTCGAATCCTCCTAGCCCTACCATTTTTTATTTTATATTGATATAGGAAACTCAATCAGTAGATTGAGTTTTTTTCTTGTTTTTTGAATATTCACATAATAATAAAACAATATTAGTAAGAAGAAAATAAATAACAATGATTCATCAATAGTTTATAAAAAGGGTTTGATTATTTAAAAGAAGTAAAACTAGAGTGAGTAGAAATCGATTTCGTTTTAGAATGCTAACTCTTTTTTGTTATCGATGTGTTTTCTTTTGATAAAATTCGATTCCTGTGGTATAATAAATTCAATAAGAAACGAGATCATGAAAGGAGTACACATGAAGACACAAGCAGAATTTTTAGGAGAATTAGAAGAAGAATTAAAATATTTAAATGCTAAAGATGCAAGTCAAGTATTAAAGCATTACCGTGATAAAATCAATGTCGCACTAGATTATGGAGAAAGTTTACAAAAGGTTATGGCAACTTTACCAGAACCTAAAAAGATTGCGGAAGAGATATATGCATCAAAAGGAATTGAATATGTCAATAAACGAAAAAAAGAGTTAAAACGAAAGCAAATATTCAACACCATCATCAGTATAGTATTGCTTTTGCTAGTCGTGAGTGCTTTTTTTGTCCTTTCGTATTTTGTTATTCGGTACCTCATTCAACTGGGTACGCTGATTGGTCGGTCTTTTTCCTTTTTTTCATTGATAGACACAGCGTTATTAGTTTTATTTTGCCTTTGTTATATAGGAATCTTGATTGGTATATATATCTATGTTTTCGATTTATTTTATATTATGACGATGCACTTTCTTCAAGATGTATTATGGCTATTTGGAAAGGACGAAAGAGAATATGCCTTTATGGATTTTACAATCAGTTCTTTCCTAGATACATGTACCAACAAAAATAAATTGGTGTTAAAAATAATAGGGATTATCGCTTTGGTGTGGTTGGGATTAGGTATTATGAATTATGCTACCAAAGGATATATCTATCGGTCTTTTCATGATGAGGCTAGCAACACTCAAACCATTGAGATTGAAGAAGATGTTAAACAAATTGTCATGCCAAGCAGTGCTTCTTTCATTCAGATTGTAGAAAGTGATATTTTGCAACACATCCAAATTGAATACAAAGCTGAATTTGCCAAGGATGTGAAATATGAAATGACAGAAGGAACACTCAAAATTGCGCCATTATATGTGGACACATTTGATGTATTAGGACTTCTAGATGAACCAAGACCAGTTATCAAAATCAGTATTCCCAAGACTATGACGATTGAAAGTTTAGATATTGCTTTAAATGATGGTATTTTGGATATTGTAGATTATCATCAAAAAGGAAGTTTGAAGATTCGAGGGGCAAAAGGAACAGTAGCCATTACGCGATCCACATTTGATACGTGCGTGATTGATGGATATGGATTGACAAGTGCTTTTGAAGAAAATAATATTACAAATTTAGACATAAAATTAGAGTCTGGAAAATATTATGCTGTGAAAGATACATATCAAAATATCCAAATCCAAAACCACTTAGGTACATTGGTGTTAGAAGATGTACAATTTGAAAATGGCAAGATTAACAATGAGTCAGCTAAATCTGCCTTTAACCGAATAAAAGCAAGTACCCTTACTTTTTCTAGCCGTGTCTCAGAAGATTACTTTCAAGATTCTTATTTTCAAAATCTTGTCCTTACGGGAAATGGCAATACCAAAATCAACTTAGATCGCATTATTGTAGAAGAAACAGTACAGGGAAACTTTCAAGCAGATACGATTCAAATCAATTGTTTGAAAACCAAGTTATATCAACTTTCAACAGAACATACAACGATATATATGCATCAGTTTGGGCAAAACACTACCACAACTTCTGAAGATGAAAAAGTACAACAAAAAATAGATGCATATAATGCATTTGTAGCACCTTGTGCAGTAGAAGCTACATTAAAAAGTGGTAAGGTAGAAATACTATCCTCTTCTATGGATACTTTTCATAGTACGGTTCAAAAAACAACCATTGAGATGACTCAAAATACCATTTTAGAAACCACAACTCAAACGACAAATGGCAAATGGATTATCAATGATTTAGATGGAAAAACTATCCAAATGGATGTAGATGGGGGAAGCATTATGTTTTTTAATGATCATATTCAAAGTGATATTACTTTAGAAATCACAGGACAGCTTGTGAAAACTGCCCTTGCAATTGGTGAAAATATCAAACAGGTGAACACAGATGAAGCATAAACGAATTATTGGATATGTGAGTGCTGTGATGGGTGTAATGGTATTTTTGAGTTTGTATGTTATGGTTTGTTTGATTCAAGAAGAGCAAGCTCCATCACTTAGACACTGGATTGTTTTGTTAGGATATATATCTATTGGTCTATTTGGATTTGGTTTTTTTACAATTGTGTTAGATAAACGAAAACAGAAAGAGGGAATATCATATGAAAGACCTAGAAATTAGGCATTATATTGAACAAGAAGAAAAACGGCAAAATGATCACTTAGAATTGATTGCGTCTGAAAACTATGCATCTGAGGAAGTGAGGCTAGTCACTGGTTCCATTTTGACCAATAAATATGCGGAAGGATATCCTAAAAAACGCTATTATGGTGGATGTGAATATGTGGATAAAATTGAAAATATAGCTAAGGAAAGATTGAAACAATTATTTGGGGCTCAATATGTCAATGTTCAGCCTCACTCAGGTAGTCAAGCCAATATGGCAGCCTATGCGGCACTGATTGAAAAAGGAGACACTGTGATGGGATTAGCCCTTACAGACGGGGGGCACTTGACACATGGTCATGCACTTAGTTTTTCAGGATTAGATTATCACTTTGTGCCTTATTATTTAAATGAGGCAGGGTACATTGATTATGATGAGGTAAGAAGAATCGCCAAAGAGGTACATCCCAAATTAATCGTCACTGGAGCAAGTGCCTATCCTAGAGAAATTGATTTCAAGCAATTTAGGGAGATAGCAGACGAAGTAGGAGCATATTTGATGGTAGATATGGCTCACATTGCGGGACTTGTTGCAACAAAACTTCATATGAGTCCCATTCCGTATGCGCATATTACAACTTCTACTACTCATAAAACGTTGAGGGGGCCAAGAGGTGGTATCATATTAACCAACGATGCAGAACTTGCTAAAAAAGTAGATAAGGCAGTTTTCCCAAGAATACAAGGTGGTCCACTTATGCATATCATTGCCGCAAAAGCTGTGGCCTTCCAAGAAGCATTAGATCCGTCTTTTGAGGCCTATCAAAAACAAGTGGTTCTAAATGCCAAAGTATTAGCTGAAGCCTTGATGCAAAAAGGATATCCTTTGGTCAGTGGGGGAACTGATAATCATTTGATGTTAGTCAATGTCAAAGTAGGGGCTAACATTACAGGAAAAAAAGCTGAAGAAGTATTAGACCGTGTACATATTACATGCAATAAGAATACGATTCCTCATGATACTGAATCCCCTTTTGTGACAAGTGGAATTCGATTAGGTACACCTGCTTTGACGTCAAGAGGTATGAAAGAAAAAGAAATGATTCAGATTGCAGATTGGATTGACCAAGCTTTGCAATCACCTGATGATGAAGCACGTTTGAATCAAATCAAGGATGAAGTACTTCAACTAACGAAGCAATTTCAGGTTAGATAAAATGAAATAGATGGAATCAAAAAAACTATTGACTTTGCTCAATAGTTTTTCTTTTGGTACAATGAATAAAAATTGACACGACATATGAGATGTGATATAATAAGTAACATAAATATATATATAATGAGTCAAATGATGGGATATCTTTCCCACTTTTTTCTTGACCCAATAGAAAGGATTAAAAGATGAAAATCGTAGTTATTGGATGTGGTACAATTGGTGGAACGATTATTGAGCATGTATCTAAGGAAGGACATAACCTTGTCATTATCGATGATGATAAAAAAAGAGTAGAAGCGCTAATTGAACATTTTGATGTACTCGGTGTAGTAGGTAATGGAGCAAGTTTAGACATCCAAGAAGAAGCAGGAGTAAGAGGAGCTGATTTGGTTATTGCGGTGACACCAGAAGATGAAATCAACATTTTAGCTTGTATGGTTGCCAAAAAATTAGGCGCAAAAAGTACAATTGCTCGGGTTAGAAATCCAGAATATTCTAGACAAACAATCATTATGCAAGAAGAATTGGGTCTTTCTATGGTAGTTAATCCAGAACAAGAAACAGCAGATGAAATTACCAGTATGGTCGATTTACCATCTTTATTAAAAATTGAACCTTTCGCAAAAGGAAAAGTCAACTTAATAGAATTATTAGTGGATGAAGACAGTCTATTAAAAGATGAA
Organism: Anaeroplasma bactoclasticum; assembly: GCA_023667245.1. Taxonomy (GTDB): domain Bacteria; phylum Bacillota_I; class Bacilli_A; order ML615J-28; family CAG-313; genus CAG-313. The sequence goes on along the minus strand of JAMPAL010000001.1, from coordinate 149,578 downwards.
ACATTAATATCATTAAGCAAAAAATTAACCACAAAAGTGCTGATTTGTGCAGTACAACGGAACAATCAAGTCATTATTCCAACGGGTAATTTTAAAATTCAAAAAGGAGATCGAATCAACCTAACTGCAGATGCTAGTTCTTTAGTCAATTTCTTAAAAGAATTAAATTTAATTAAAACACCTCTAAAACATATCCTCATTATAGGAGGAGGAAAAATTAGTTATTATCTAGCGAAAGAATTACTTGATAAACGTTATCATGTCAAAATGATTGAAAACAATGCAGAGCGTGCAGAAGATTTAGCAGAACTCTTACCTAAGGCTACCATTATCTATGGTGATGGAACCGATCACGATTTGTTATTGGAAGAAGGGATTGAAAGCAGTGATGCTTGCATTGCTTTAACTAATATTGATGAAGAAAATATCATTGTATCGATGTATGCACAAAAACTAAAAGTTAAAAAGGTTATTGCTAAAGTCAAAAGAAGTAGCTTTATGGGAATGGTCAGTGATTTGGGAATTGCCAATACAGTCTCACCTAAAGATATTGTGGCCAATCGTATCATCAGTTATATTAGAGCATTAGCCAATAAAAAAGGCAGTAATGTACTTACTTTATATAAACTAGTCAATAATCAAGTAGAAGCGCTAGAATTTCATGCCAAAAAGAAAGAAAAAATATTTGATAAACCACTCAAAGACTTACATATTCGTCATGACTGTTTGATTGCTTGTATTATTCGAGAGGGAAAAGTAATTATTCCCAATGGGAATGATTGTATTACCTTAAATGATAGCGTATTGATTGTGACCACCCATCAAAACTTTGATGATTTGATGGACGCTTTTGAATAGGGTGCATATATGAATCTCAAATTATTAGGCAAAATTATTGGTAAAATCATGGTGTTAGAAGGCATCTTAATGTGCTTTCCGCTAGTAGTTTCTCTCCTGTATCAAGAAGAGGTAAGATATACACTTTCATTTATTATTCCTATTGTGATATTGATTGGTGGAGGATTTTTGCTTCAATTATTGCAACCATCCAGAAAAGGATTATATCAAAAAGAAGGTTTTGCTTTATGCGCTATTGCTTGGCTCATTATGACTATTTTTGGAGCAATTCCTTTTGTCATCAATCAAGATATTCCCAACTATATTGATGCCTTATTTGAAACCATGTCGGGGTTTACAACAACGGGAGCAAGTATTGTAACTGATGTGACTGCTTTATCCCATAGTTCATTATTTTGGCGTAGTTTTACCCACTGGATTGGTGGTATGGGTATTTTAGTATTTATTCTTATCTTCATTCCTGAAAGTGATGATGGATCATCGCTTCACCTTTTAAAAGCAGAATCTCCAGGTCCACAAGTCGGTAAAATTGCTTCTAAAATGAAGATAACAACAAGAATTTTATATTTAATTTATTTGGGATTAACGGTTCTTGAAGTCATTTTGTTACTCTTTAGCCCAGAGCATATTGGACCTGATGGTACAGTGTATAAGATGGATTTATTCAATTCACTTTTGGCTTCTTTTGGTAGTGCTGGTACAGGTGGATTTGGATTTGTAGCCAATAGTATGGAATATTTTAGTCCGTATACGCAATATGTCATTGCTACATTCCTCATTATTTTTGGTATCAATTTTAGTTTATACTATGTTTTGTTAATTGGAAAAGTCAAAGAAATATTCAAAAGTGAAGAGTTACGTACGTATTTAACAATCATTGTAGTGGCAATTGCTTTGATTGTATTCAATGTTATTCATCATAAGATAGATACCTTGCATAGCCTCACACCAGGATTACTAGAGGAAACATTTAGACATGCCTATTTCCAAGTAGCCTCTATTATCACAACAACAGGTTTTTCAACCATGAATTATGATGCGTATTGGCCTGCTTTAGCCAAAACAGTTATTCTTATTTTAATGTTTTGTGGTGCCATGGCAGGATCTACTGGTGGTGGTATCAAAGTTTCCCGATTGGTGATTGCTGTAAAAGGAATTGGGTTAAGAATTCGAAAATTAATCAATCCAAGGTATGTGGCCAAAACTAAATTTGAAGGGAAATCTCTAGAATCTAGTACAATTGATGATGTATTTGCTTTTTTAACAATGTATGTGTTGCTTGCATTTGCCATTACCATTATTTTGGCCTTTGACCCTTGCAATGGGGCAATACATACTATTGATGGTATCACAGTAGAGCATGGTATTATGACCAATTTTAGTGCAACCATTTCTTGTCTTTCTAATATTGGACCAGGACTAGAAGCAGTAGGTCCATATAGTAGTTTTGCAATGTATAGTAGTTTCTCTAAAATTATATTGACGCTTGCTATGTTGATAGGTCGGTTAGAAATTCTACCCGTTCTCATTTTATTTCATCCTCGTACTTGGAAAAAGTAGGTGTAAATATGGAAAAAATATGGCGTTATATAGAATCATTGCAACAGCAAAATTCTTTTGCTAAGCCAATCAAGGTTTATGGCTGGGAAGAACAATTTGAAACAGAACTCATATCTAGCGTGATTCCCTATTTATTTGAGCCTTTACGCATTCAAGAAAATATTGCTTCTATCACCAATCAAAACCGAGATGGACGCATTAAACCCAAACACTATATCGTGATTCATGATACAGGCGATACCGCAGCACACCGAAATGCACAGTTTTGGAGCAAAGTAGTATGGACGGAACAAAATGAAGGAAAACCATATCGGGCTAGTTTTCACTATGTTGTAGGTAATGATGGCATTTATCACAATATTCCGGATGATGAAGTCGCTTATCATGCGGGAGATAGTACACAATATGATTACACTTTACATGATACAGGTGTAGAAGGGGACTTATTTCCACATGTGACAATCCAAGATGGTTTCTATGCGATTAATGGAGTGACTACTGTTATCCAAGCCCCTTTTGGAGGAACTACTGAAAATATCAATGATTTAGGTGTACTTTGTACATCTATTCAAGGGAAGTACTATATAGGTGAAACTTATTATAACGAAACTTACAGGCGTGTTGCAAATCGGGGGGGAAATAATAATGGTATTGGCATTGAAATGTGCGTGAACCAACAAACGGATTTATATTACACCTTTCAACTTGCCGCAAAACTCACAGCATATTTAATGAATCAGTATCAACTGGCCTTAGACAATATCAAACAACACCATTATTTTAGTGGGAAAGACTGTCCAGAAACGTTAAGAAGAAATCACTTGTGGAGTCACTTCTTAGATTTAGTACAAGTCGAATATCAAATGTTATGTTTTATACAGGAAGGATATGAAATCAATTGTATCCCTTTAAGTAGTCATATTCAACGAAATGGAAGAATGACAAAAAAAGAAAAAGGATCTTATCAAATTTGTATCCGAAAAGGAACAAAACAAGAGTGTCGAACCTTTTATACTGAGTTCGTACGAAAATAAAAGAAGTACTTGTTCAAAAGTACTTCTTTTTAATAGTGATTTTTAAATACCTGTGGTATAATACATATAAATCATAAAAATACAACATCTATTCAAGAGAAAGGAAAAAAGGAGTAGAATATGAAACAAAAACTAAATGCCATTTTTAATGAAAATCAAGCAGTAGGACTAAACGTCTTGATTGCGAACACAAGCGATGTCATTGATCAGTTCACATATGGATATGCATCACTTGAAGAAAAAAAGACCACAGATATCCATACCATTTACCGAATCGCTTCGATTTCTAAAGTCATTGTAGCATCCTGTGTTATGATGCTTTATGATGAAGGTTTAGTAGATATCTATGAAGATATTAGTAAATATTTAGGATACCATGTCAGAAACCCCTATTTTCCCAATGATTGTATTACACTGCGGATGTTGATGACCCAAACTTCTAGTATATGTGATGGTGAAGATCAAATCTATGGATATGATGGTGTAAATGGCCCAACTTTTTTTGTTGATTTAGAACAATTATTAACCAATCCAGGATATGCTTATTATACCTCTAAGACGTATTTACAAGAAAAACCAGGAACCAAGTATTGTTACTCCAACTTTGGATGTGGTATTTTAGCTTGTATTATTGAAAAAGTGACAGGTATGTATTTTACTGATTTTGTAAGACAACGCTTGTTTATACCAATGGGACTAGATGCAAGTTTTAGAATAGAAGACATTGAGCATAAAGAACGTATTGCAAGTCTGTATGAATATGAAAATGATGACTGGGTATTGATTCGCGATACCAAACGATTTGAAGAAGTTTGTTTTCCAAAGTATCCACTGGGCAACAATTTTAGAGGTCCTGCGGGAGGACTATTGATTAGTACCCTTGATTTATCTAAAATCATGAGAATGCTAATGAATGAGGGGACATTTGAAGGAAAACGATATCTCAAACAAACAACAGTTCAATTGATGAAACAAATTCACTGGCATACTGATCAGCCCATTGGATTATATCAACAAAAGGGATTACAATTGCTTATTTTAGATGACTATGGACCAAGACTCTACGGACATACAGGAAGCGCCTATGGGCTTAGAAGTTTTATGTTCTTTAATGCCCATTATGGATATATTTGTATGTGTAATGGAGCAAGATATACGTATAGACCATCAGGCATTACAACATTACAAGAAGGGGTATTACAGGAGGTATTAAGATATGAAGATAGAAACCATTCAGCGCATTCATCAATTCACAAAGGATAGAAACTGGGAACAATTTCATACAGGTGCAAATTTGGCCAAAGGGTTATCGATAGAAGCTGCCGAAGTCTTAGAACTCTTTTTATGGCAAGATGAACCAACCGATATCGAAGCATTACAAGATGAGTTGGCTGATGTACTGGTTTATGTTACTTATTTATGTGAAAAATATCATTTGGATATGGATACGATTGTGAATCAAAAAATGAATAAAAACGAAGCCAAGTATCCAGTGGAAAAATGTTATGGTAAAAGTACAAAATACAATCAATTGTAGGAAAGCTTATGAAATGTAAAAGAATACAAAAAGGTGCTACATTTGGTATCATGTGCCCTTCTTCCAGGATGAAAGAACCTGAAAAACTAAAATGGTTTTTACAGTATTTGAATCAAAAGGGCTTTTCCTATCAACTAGGTAAATCTATGTTTGCTAAGGAAGGCTATTTAGCAGGGGCAGATACGCTTCGCGCAAATGATCTCAATCAATTTTTCCAAGATGACGAAATTGATGCGATTTTATGCTTTCGAGGTGGCTATGGTGCAGCTCGGTTTTTAGACCAAATCGATTATGATCAAATCAGGAAACACCCGAAACTACTGGTAGGTTTTAGTGATGTAACAGTACTATTGAATGCCATTTATCAAAAGACAGGTCTACCTACTCTTCATGGTGAAATGGGATGTGTTTTTCAAGAAACGATGTTGGAAAATGAAGATGTTTCATTTGCACACCTTATCGATACCTTGTTAGGCACTGCACCTAGTGAGTTATTAGTTACAAATCATGATGTACATTTCCAAAATGAAGGCATTGTGGAAGGTGAAATGGTAGGTGGCAATCTATGTTTAGTAGCGAGTTTAATGGGCACTCCTTATGAAATTGATACCAAAGATAAAATTCTTTTATTAGAAGAGGTCACAGAAGAGCCTTATGCAATTGACCGGTATTTGTGTACATTGAAACTTGCTCATAAATTACAGGATGCAAAAGCAATTGTATTTGGGTATTTTACCGATTGTGATCAAAAAGAAGAAGATGGAACGCAGCGCTTACAAGATGTGTTAAGGGATTATACAAAAGATTTAACTTGTCCGATTTTATTTCATTTTCCAACAGGGCATAGTCGCCCCTTTGTGAATGTACCGATTGGCGTCAAGGTAAGAATAGATACCTATCAAAAAAGTGTAATCGTTTTAGAAAGCCTGTTTTTTGACAAATAGGCGATCTTTTTGTAAAATAGGTAAGGAAAAAAGAAGGTATACATATGAAAATTAAAAATATAGCCATTATTGCCCATGTCGACCATGGAAAAACAACCCTTGTTGACCAGTTGTTAAAATCAACAGAAACTTTTCGCACAAACGAAACAGTAGAAACTTGTGTAATGGATTCAAACGATATTGAACGCGAAAGAGGTATTACCATTTTAGCGAAGACTACCGCGGTACATTATCAAGATTATAAAATTAATATTTTAGATACACCAGGACATGCTGACTTCTCTGGTGAGGTAGAACGTATCATGGGAATGGTGGATGGCGTACTCTTGGTAGTAGATGCATATGAAGGCACTATGCCTCAAACTCGGTTTGTACTGAAAAAAGCATTAGAATATCATCACAAAGCAATTGTGGTAATCAATAAAATTGATAAACCTTCTGCCCGTCCTGCAGTGGTCATTGATGAAGTATTGGATTTATTTATCGATCTAGGTGCAGATGATGACCAATTAGAATTTCCAGTAGTATATGCTTCTGCGGTAAACGGAACATGCAGTTTATCAGAAGATCCTGCTAGTCAAGAGCCAGGAATGATTCCCCTTTTAGATATGATTTTAAAAGAAATTCCAGATCCTGAATATGACGATGAAGCTCCACTACAGTTTCAACCCGCATTATTAGATTACAATGATTATGTAGGGCGAATTGGTATTGGACGAATTCAAAGAGGAACTATGCGTCTAAATGAAATGGTTTCTTGCATTCGTGTAGATGGCAGTATTCAAAAATTTCGAATTCAAAAGTTATATAGTTTTTTAGGACTCAAGAAGATAGAAGTAGAAACCGCCCAAGCAGGAGATATTGTTGCTATTGCGGGATTAGATGATATTTATGTGGGTGAAACCGTTTGTAAAGAAGGTTGTGAAGAAGCACTCCCTTTAATTCGAGTTTCAGAACCAACCGTTCAAATGAACTTTGGTACCAATACTTCTCCTTTTTCAGGAAAAGAAGGTACACATGTAACAGGGCGAAAAATAGAAGATCGTCTCTTCAGAGAAACGCAACGTGATGTGAGTTTAAAGATTGAACGGGTTGACAATAAGGAAGAATGGATTGTATCAGGAAGAGGAGAATTACATCTTTCCATCTTGATGGAAAATCTAAGACGAGAAGGCTTTGAATTTCAAGTGTCTAGACCAAGGGTTATTTTAAAAGAAATAGAAGGTTCTACTTGTGAACCTTACGAATATGTTCAAGTAGATGTACCCGATGAATATGTAGGCGCTGCCATTGAAATGTTAGGAAATCGCCGAGGTATTTTAGAAAATATGCATAGTCAAGATGGTCAAACGCGATTAATTTATACGATTCCTTCTAAAGGACTCATTGGCTTTATGACCGATTTCTTAACCGCAACACATGGCTATGGTATCATTAATCATACCTTTTTAGATTATAGACCGATTCAACCCGATGTATTTACAGGCAGAAAATTAGGCGTTTTGGTTTCCATTAATCAGGGTATGGCAACCGCTTATGCTTGTGGTGGTGTAGAAGATAGAGGGGAATTGTTAATTGAACCAGGTGCCAATGTATATGAGGGTATGATTGTAGGCATTTGCAATCGTGAGGAAGATTTAGCTGTTAATATTACACGTGAAAAACAAATGACCAATCAAAGAAGTGCGACTAAAGATACTACTGTTGTGCTCAAAAAACCACGGGTATTTAGTTTAGAAAACTATCTTTCTTTTATTGATGATGATGAACTTGTAGAAGTAACACCAAAAACCATTCGTTTACGTAAATTGATATTAGATACAGTAGAACGAAAAAAATTTGATTCTACTAAAATGAAAAAACATTAATGATTACTTGATAATCCCATAGGAGAACAATAAGTAGAAGTAAAATTAAGAGATTAAGGTGTGACTTTGTGTCACACCTTTTATAAAAACTTCAAAAAGGAGTACACGATGATGAAATATGCGAACAATATTTCTATTCAACTAGTACATAAACCCACACACTTCTACCTATGTACAAGGTGTTGAGGTTGCTTTGAATTATTATGGAACAATACCAGAAGGTTTTGATAGGATTTGTCTTCCTGCTTGTGATTATTTAATGTTTCAAGGGGAACCTTTTGATGAAAAAGATTATTGTGAGGCCATTTTTTCTGTGTAACAAGCGATGAATAATGATGATCCAGACATCATCGGATACAAGTGAGATGAAGAAAATCCACGTATCCAACTTGAACCACGTAGAGCGCGATGATATATTGAATTGAAAGCAGTTAAGCAAAAATAAAATTAAAAAGGTGCATTATTGATAGAATAAGAAAAAACAGGATTTGATTCATCTTGCGTCCTGTTTTTTTTTGACTGACTTCAATGACAATTTTTATCACTTTCCTTTTTATCTGAATATTTTAAAAAAAACTTTTTTATTTGATGGATATCGTCATATTTTTTCATATTTCGACTTTTTTTTGGAGTATAATAACAAAATGGAAAGATGAATACAAACTTCCAAAATGCAAGAAGGAGCAAACATTTTTAAAATATAAAAGAATGATAAAGGGGGAAATATATATGAAAAGGGGATTTGTAATCAGTTTTATGATATTGATTACTTTAGTGGGGTGCGTTCCACAAAAAGATGCTAAAAAAAAGACAGTTACGCCAGATAATTTTTCACAATATTTTGACTGGAATATTTCTTGTCAAATCGCAAAAACAAATGATATAGATCAAGAAAGGGGGACGATATTAGATGTAACGACTATTTTTTGGCCTAAAGAGATATATGCATTTAGTTCTGTAAAGATAACTTATCAAATCAATATGCCTACAATAGATGATAAAGTAGGAATACTTCATGTGGAAGAAGAACTATTATTGCATAAAAATGAAAGCACTATTCAAACTTATAGCAAGGCACTCACTGAAGAACAAATGTCGTTTGTTACTGAACCCACCATAAAGATATTATCTGTATCTGGTGAATTAATGAGCGGTCGATATCCTTCGCAATTGATGGGCGCACATAATGAGTTAGATAAATATACATTAACTCAAAAGCTTAAATTGTTACAAAATCATAGTTCAAGCCAAAGGGTGCATATTGAATCTAGGGTAGATATTTATAAAAGAGATTGGTATAATGAAATGGATGTTGAAAAAGATAAAAATCATTATATTATAGATAATCAAACAGAATATGTAAAAATTGACAATGAGGCACTTTACTTATTAGATGGTGACTACATGATTGATGTCAATCATCAATTATATCAAACCTCAGAATTTGTATTTCAGTCATACCAAAATTATATTCGCGACTGGCTAGATTTATATTTTAATACCAAATCGTTAGGAAATGTGATCTATCAAGACGATAGTTATATTAGTACCAATATGATGAGTAATCAAGATTTAAATGATTTGAAGCAGTGGAATAATCTATGTCGACGTTTAGAAGTGCCACCATATGATTACCAGGATTTTTTATGTACTAGAAAATATCATTTCACAGAAAAGGGTGTTGAAGTTCATTTCAATGTTAATTTACATAAAAATCATGGTATATACAATAAGGCTATTATTGATATAGTGGCATATATTGATTTTTCAGTACCTATCATCAACAAATAATGGTACAAAAGAAAAGGAGGAGTATATCGAAAAGATATATTCTTTTTTAACATGTCTAGACAAATTTGTGCGTTTTGCTACCACAAACCAAATAAATAATGTATAATAAAATTGCGAAAAATAGTAGGAATAAAGAATCCTATTCGTAATTTATAGATAAAAAGAGGAGAATATCATGAAAGAGTTAAAACCTACACTAGATAGTCGATATGTGGATACAAGAAAATTTGACCATGTGCCATTGGGTGACATTAAAGATTTACCAAAACAAAATATTCCTGAACAAAAATGTTTTTTGGGAGCATGGTATCGTAAGGCGGTTTCTGCAATCGATAATTGGATTGGAATAGAAGCAGAAATTGAACTAGGGGAATTTATTCCCGATCCAGCAAGATATAACTTAGATGGATTAGGTAGAAATATGGATAACCCTAATGTGTATTTAGGGGGAAAAGCCGATTTGGAATCAGATTGTGGTGTAGGCTATAATTTGACTTACCCAACTGATGATACCAGTTATGATTTGGGATTAGATGCACCAAAATTAGGGTATAGACCCTTTTGGAGATATATATATCATACAAGAGAAAGTGAAAATGGATGTACTCTTGTTAAGAATGTGAACTCATGGAACGCTTCTGATCCAAGAAGTCTAGCCTATTATTATTTTCCAGGGGACATCATTCGAATGAAAGTATATTCACCACTGCCACACTATTTACAATTGCGGATTGAGGTTGTACAAGCAACAACCATTGAAAAATATGTGCAGATACGTAAAGGATATCATTTACCAAATGATATGCCAATGGATTTTTATAGTCCCCTTTTCCATTCTAGTGGCCAAGGGGTTCGACCAGCTGAATTTAAAAGGGTCAATTCAATTGACCAATTTGGAAATGAAGGCTACCATGCCAAAGATACAAAAGCAGTAATGACCGAGGCTACTTGGCACAATTGTTATTTATATCGTGAAATCAATGGTCAAATTTACAAATATCCATTTACTGAAAATTTATATTGTTCTATGCTTTGCCCAAATGAAAAAGCGATTACTGTAAAACCATACCATTCTGACCAAGGGGGGGAAAAAGTAACCATTCACCCTGAAATGATGCATAAGTAAGAGATGATTTATGATGGAAAAAAGATATATTAAGATTTGTATAGGTATGATGTTATCCGTTTTCCTTTTTACTTTGGGGAATGTAGAAGTCTATGGAAAAGGAGAAATCATCCAAAAGGATAAGCAAATCACCCAAGAAGGAATGTTGTCAGATGATACAAGTTATCATACCTATACAGCGAGCCTAACCAATGAATCAGGTATAACCACGAAACAAAATATCAGTTATATTCGATCGAGTTTAGATCAAGCGAAGGTGGTAACCAGTTGTGTACTCAATCAAGATGGAATTGTTGCAAGTGATATTATCACTATTGCCAAAGACTATGAAGAAAAACATCCTGGCTATGAGGTACTAGCAGCGCTTAATGGAGGATATTTTTTCACAGGTTCTAGATATGAAACAGTTAATGCTAGTGTAGTTGAAGGAAATGTCATCAAAGCGAATAATCATACTAAATATTTCTCGCTAGGATTTCACTCTGATGGGTCTAGCTATGTCAATTCAATAGTTAATCAACAAGCTAGTCAATATGATTTGACAATTTATGATTCTACTACATTAGTTCCAATAAAAGAAATTCAATTGAATGGAGAAAATACGACGCCTCAAAAAGGACAAACCACTTTTTTTTCCAACTATACAACTGCGTCTATAACCAGTGGTGTTACCTATTTTGAGATAGACACAATGCATCACTTTAGTTATGGTAGTACTTATTTATATGGTACAGTTTTAGATTCTACTACAAAAGTTTCTAATCAACCGATGATTGCAACGACATCTGAGGAAATCATCCAGTTGCTTCAAAATCATCCAGTAATCCGCATTGAAAAAAAGCTGACAGGAGCACTAAAAGGATATGAAAATGTCATTGGCCCTGGTAGCCAAACACTCCTAGATGGGCATATTCAGTCTATAACCGATATGAAAGATCAAAATGAATCATTTTGTAAAGGAAGAGATCCAAGAAGTTCAATTGGTTTTGACCAAAATGGAAATATTATTTTATGTGCAATTGATGGTAGACAATCCAATATGGCAGGTGTATCTTTGACTGAAGCGGCCTATATTATGAAAGAATTAGGGTGTGTAGATGCCTATAATTTAGATGGAGGAGGTTCTACAGAACTAGCTATTAAGGTAGATGGAGAATTCCAATTGTTGAATCAACCTTGTGAGAAACCATACCGGAAAATAACAGATGCCGTTTTAATTGTAGTACCTCAAGTGAAAGTAGAAATGACATCACCCATTATAACATCGACTAGCATTCAGTTTGATTATCAAGTAGCTTCATCTTATCTCAATCCACAAATTGATATTTATGTCAATGGTGAAAAAAAAGAGGCAGAAGGACACGTTTATATGAATGATTTGCATCCAGATACATCCAATTTTATATCGGTAGTAGCAAGATATGAAGAAAACGGTCAAACAATTCAAAGTATCATTCAAACCTTTCAAGTCAATGATACAAAAGAAGCAGATAAAGTCACTTGGGTAGAACCTAGCCACTTTCAAGTTAATTTTGAAAAAACATCTCAAGGATTTGATGCTATTCTTTCGTGTGATGATCCAAGTGGAGTATTATCCAAAGTGTATTTGGTTGACCAAAATGGGGATCAACAGATTCTCCTTAAAAGAGGTGCAACATATCAAACCAGTTATTATGTGTCAAAAAACGCAACATATACGTTTTCTATTTTATATTATTATAAGGTAAGTCCAATTCAAGTTGAAAGCAAGACCACTCATCAAACTTTTTCTTATACGTATCAAGTGGCAAATGAAATGGAGGAAAAGCCTAAAAAAGGTTGCCAAAAAGGTGCACATATTCTGTTATCCATGTGCCTATTACCAGTAGCACTTGTGGCTTTTAAAAGAAAAAAGGACTAAGATTAAGGGAAGAACAAAGTGAGTTCTTCCTTCTTTTTCTTTTTTATATACTTGTATATACATTTACTTGACAAATTGTCTAGACAAGTGTATAATGGGTGTGTAGAGACAAATAAAAATGGAGGAGAAAACAATGAAGAAAAAAATTGGTTTATTTGTAATCTTAGCTATGCTTCTTGTTGGCTTAGCAAGTTGCGGATCTGATGACAAGACAGACAAAACAAAACCTGTATTCAGTGATGCAACAAATGGCGTTTTACCTGAAAAAAATATTTTAGTAAAAACCAAAACAAGTGAAGAAGATTTATTAAAGGATGTTACAGCAACAGATGATGTTGACGGCAATGTGACTGTGGTTGTAGCACTAGGAGATTTTGACTTTAATAAAGTGGGTCAATATGTACTCACGTATACTGCCGCAGACAAGGCAGGCAATGTGGCTACAGCGACAAGAACAATTAATGTAATAGATACAGTCAGTCCATATTTTGAATATGCCAATGCCCAAACAGGAAAGTTACCTGCATTTGAAGCATTACAATATGCGCCACTGGATTTACTTGCTTTAGAGTATTTATCTGTTATTGATAATTATGATACTGATTTGAAAGCAACTGTTAAAAATGATGGTGGATTCAATACTGAAATTGCGGGCACATATACTATTACATATGCAGTGAAAGATTCTTCTGGTAATGAAACAACAGCTGAACGAGAGATTACACTTTTACCAGCCGTAAAATATACAGAAGATGTATTAAAAATCAATGATGAAACGCATGCTGCTCAGTTCAATAATCCAAATGCCATGATTGATTCGGGTGATGGATATGGTATGGGATTAAGAAAAATCAATGCGGTTCAAGTGATGACTAAGGCATTCTATTTAGAACAATTAGAAACACTATATACCAATTATCCAAGCAATGCCAACCGTCCATTCTTACCTTACGGTGTAGCTGTGGTTTTAGATGCTAACTATAAACCAGTACTTGTTCGGAATGCTGCATATGCAATCGAAGCTGTTTATCATCAAGAAACAGACACTTGGGATTTACATAAAGGTCAAGATTTAACATTCATAGATGCAACAGTAGGAAATACAACAACACCAGCGGGTATTTTAGGTGGAGATTTTGAATCTTATATTCCTGATGGTGGATTTGTCCTGATGTGTGGCTCCCCTCTTGGTGGTACTAATGACACTTGTAAGATTTTCTTATTAAAGAATTTGTTATCAGATGCTTTTACAGGTGGTGCATTATCATGGGATTTTGTTGAAGGAGTTGCAACTGAATTATTGCCAAAAGCACAATTTGAATATATTGAAAATTATACAACGTATTATCCACAACCAGATGCACTAGACACTCCTGAATTAAAGATGGAAAAACATATTTTATCATGGCAAAGTATTTCTGGCGCAAAAGAATATGCACTTTATATCAATGGTGAAATGATACTTACTACAACCAATACAACGATTAAAATGATTGATTTAAATCTTGCACCAAGTGCAGATGGAGAAACTTATCAAATTACTGTTCAAGCGATATCTTCTGATATTCGTTATTATGGCGATTCTAAAATGTCTGAAACATTGGCTTATGCTATGCCTAATTCACAAGAATTAAATGCACCAACTATTCGTTTAGAAGAAAATATGCTTGTATGGGATGAAGTAGAAGGCGCAACTGGTTATGCTATTTATGCGACTCAGTTAGGTGAACCAGTACTAATCGCAACAGTGACAACTTCTACATATGATTTAAAAGAGAGTGAAATGATTCGAAAATTAATTGCAAATGCAAAAATCAGTGTAAAAGCATTAGGGGATGATGTAGAATATTTGGATTCAGAACTTTCAAACGCAGTGGTATATTACTGTGGTGTTGAACAAGTGATTGTCATCAATGGTGAAAAACAACCTGTAATTGTTACAACAACGGCGGATTATTTTGCAAGAAGAAACGATACAAGTGAAATTGGTTATGCCAACCAATCTTATTTATATTTGATTACAGATGCAGATCAAATCACATCTAGTCATGTAGAAGCATATAGTTTCTTGGTATTATTTGATAAAAATGGTGTCGTAAAAGCGATAATCAATATTTTAAATACAACAAAACAATATTATAATTATCAATGGGTAGATGCTGCTTCTATTAATTACACTTCGAATGCTTCACAAATTGCGCCACTTGTCAATATTCTTGAAGCAGGTGATCAATTATTAATTGGTAGAACAGGTGGTACATTTACAATCAATGGTACAATGCCTACTACAGCTGGTCGTAATGTACTTGCAAACTATTTCTGGGGTGCATATACAAGTGCGACTGATCCTTGGAGAAGTGAGCATACAGTAGAAACTTTCCCTTCATTTGAAATCAAATTAGCCAATACATCTCAATTAGAATCTCCAGTTCTTACAGTAGATGGAAGTATTGTATCTTGGGAAACAGTAAATGGTGCAGAAACATATGATATATATGTAAATGATGTTCTAGTGGCTGAGAATATGAATACCAATGCATTTGATTTATTAGATTATGTATCTAGTATTGGAAAATCTGGTGCGATTGGAATCAATTATACTGATGTAAAAGTTCAAGTTGTCGCAAAAGCACAAGCAAAAGAAGATAGTGAAAAAGTAACGCACACTTATCGTTTGGCTGCTCAAGTAACAGATGGTATACATCAACTAGATGTAACTTATAATCTTGAGAATGCATTATGGAATGGTGGTAGTGGTGCTAACTGTCGTTTAAATGATACGGTTTCTTCTTTATTTAATGGTGCTTCTTACAAAAAAGCTTTAGATACCTATGTTAAAAAAGGGGCAAATTATGCGAATAATGCTTATCAAGCCTTTATGCAAAATGGTATTATTGTAGTATTAGATAAAGATTTACAAGTGAAACAAGTTCGCTTTGGTTATGTTACAGCTGCTTCTATAGATAGAGATTACCATATTACTACACCAACGACTTGGAATAACAATACTGTTAATGCGACAACAGGTGGAGGTAATTTCTTGAATCTAGAAAATGAAATTGAAGACACAGATTATGTAATCATTGTAACCAATTGTGGTTCAAAGAATCAATTGAAAGCAGTATGTGCGTTATTTGTAAACACCAATGTAGAAAGTGTAATTACTGCTAAAACAGCCATTACTGATGCGTCATTGAATGATACTAGAGTAGATTTAGTTCATACTGAATATCAAATTCGTTATACCATAACAGAGGTAGTAGAATAAGAGAAAAAAGGTAAAGCAGTAAGCAAGTATTGTTTACTGCTTTTCATTCAACTGCATGTTTATTTCTATTAGATAAATTAATTTATCAAAATATGATTTTATGGTATAATAATAAAAAGGTACGCATTCAAAATAAGACAAAGGAGGCATACATATGGAACCTAAAGAAAATAAAAAAGGTGGCTTTGCAAGATTTATGAACAAAGTCTATCAAATCATTATATTGAATATCATCACCTTCTTTACTATCATAATTGGTTTAGGGATTTTTTCCTTTTTACCTGCTCTTGTTTCGCTTTTAGCCATGCTTAAAAATGCCGATGATGACACCATTTTAGGGATGATTAAACTCTATTTTAGAACCTTTAAGAAAATCTATTGGAAAGCCTTTAGCGTTTTCCTCTTTTTGGGAATTTTGATTTTCCTAGGCGCTTTTAGTGTATTTTATTTCTATTGTTGGTTATTAGAATCAACACACCTATTCTATGTCATCTGTTATTATGTTGCTTTATTTACAGAGGCTATTTTTATACTAGCACTCATCAATGCTTGTTTTATGATGGTATATTATCCTCATCTGAAATGGATCAAAGTCATTAAGTATGCGTTCAAAACCATGTTGGTTGTTGCTTTTCGTATGATTATAATTTTTATGTTGTTAATAGGTTCTATTTATCTAGGCATAGTCTTTGTTTTTGCAGTACCATTATTTTCAATTTCACTATTGATGTGGATTGCGTTGAAGCTATTAGATGAGCCTTATACCAAATTGATACCTGAAGGGTATAGCACGTTAAACCCTTATCAGTGTAAATGAAAAGTGAAGATGTGAATAACAAAATGTCATTTTTAGAAAGCCTTTTACAAGGAATCTAGAAATGACATTTTTTTCTTGCTAACTTGTATATACATTTACTTGACTAGACAAGTTGAAAATGATATAATAAGATATATAAATCATAAAAACGCTTACAAGGAGGACAGGGTATGTCAAAGGCAATCAAAAGAACAATAATTGGAATCATGGTTATTGTTTTACTAGGGATATTCTATGGCTTTTTAAGGGGTACTACAGTACAAGCCTATACACCAAGTGATTACACAGGTAGCATTTATGTGCATGGAAAGGAAAATAGTTATCAAGAGTTTATTGATGGTAATACAATCCATAGGCCTATGTTACAAGAAGATATTGTTATTCAAGCAACAAATTACCTTTCTTTTGTCGACACAGAATTTGGTGAAGACGTAGCAGTGACAACAATAGATGGATTAGAGGGGCTTTATTTACCAGAAACGGGCACTGTACGCTATCAAGTAGATATAGAGGAATCTGGTTTTTATAATTTAAAAGTCAAATATTATACCATATCAGGAAGAAGTTCCCATATTTTAAAAGGTATTTTAATCAATGGTGAGTACCAATTTCAAGAAGCAACCACATTTTCACTATCTAGAATTTGGCAAGATGAATTTGATGTAGCTAGCAAAAGAGAACCAGGTAAGCATGATTTCAAACCACAATCTTTAGAAAAACAGGTTTGGAATGAACAATCTATTGCAAGTAGCGATGGATATTATAGTGGGTCCTATTTGTTTTACTTAGAAGAAGGTGTCAATCATATTGATTTAGTAGGTATTTCAGAACCAGTTGTATTACATAGTATGACTATTTTTCAAGAAGCAGAAATAATAGATTATGCCTCTTATTTGAAACAACATTTAGAAGAGGGTGCAACATATCAAAGCGAAGGGCAGATTGTAGATAAAGTACAAGGAGAATCCTCCTATGAGCATAGTCAATCCACTCTTACGCCAGTTGCTTCTTATAATAGTTATAAAATTGAGCCCTATGCTAAATTTTTAACAAGATATAATACCATTGGTGGTCAAAATTGGGATGTTGCGGGAGACTGGATCAGTTGGCAAATTGAAGTGCCTCAGGCTGGACTATATCAAATTACCATTAAAGCCTTACAAAATTATAATCGAGGGCTACAAGCCAATAGACGATTAATGATTAACGGAGTAGTTCCTTTTCAAGAATGTGAGGCAATTCGATTCAATTATAAAAGTGATTGGCAAAATGTGACACTAGGTAATGGAGAAGAATCTTATTATTTTTATTTAAAAGAAGGTATCAATGAATTGAAACTTCAAAATACCATTGGTGGCTATGCGGAAAGTGTTCGAATTGTCAATCAAACCATTTCTGATTGCAATTGGATTTATCGAAAAGTCATTATGAGAACAGGAGTTACACCAAGCAAATACCAAAGTTATCAATTATATGATAGCATTGAAGGACTAAAAGAAACAATTGAAGTATGTATTGACCGTTTGGGTTATGCCATTGATAATGTGATTCGCATTGCAGGGGAAAGAAGTAACCTGATATCTTGTTTAGAAACCACAAAAGACCAATTAGAATCCTTCTTAAAAAGCGAAAAAAATATTCAAACAGGATTAAATAGTTTAGAAAATAATATTACTTCACTAGGTACTTGGGTAATGACCATTTCTTCTCAACCATTGTCAATTGATTATATTTTAGTACATGGCTCTAATGCTTCCCTTCCGAAAGCAACCATTAACTTTTTTCAAAGATTAGGTCATGAATTTATCCTATTAATGGGTTCTTATACTGCTGATACATCACTAAAAAGTAGTGTTGAAACAGATGGCGCTACGATTACAGTATGGATTATGACTGGTCGTGATCAAGCCAATCTACTTCGTTCAATGATTGACCAAAGTTTCACGATGCAAAACAATATTAATGTAGAAATTAAGCTCGTATCTTCATCAGTATTGTTAAAAGCGGTTTTATCAGGTAATGGCCCAGATGTGGCTATTGGGGTTTCTTCTAGTATACCAGTAAACTGGGGAATTCGAAATGCTATTGTGGATATGAGTCAATTAGATGGCTTCGATGAATTTGTTCAAAATTTTTATGAAAGTGCCGTAGTTCCCTTTACGTATAATGGAGCAACATATGCATTACCAGATACAGAGGATTTTCAAATTCAATTTGTACGTACAGATATTTTTAAAGAACTTAACTTAGTTGATGAAAAAGGAAAGGTAGTTACACCGACTACTTGGGATGAGGTCTTAGATTTATTGCCTACTTTACAAAGACAATACTTGGATTATTATTTACCTAATACAAGAGGATCTCTTAGCCCCCTTTTATATTCTATGATTTGCCAATATGGCGGAAAACTGTATTTGGATAACGGAAAATCATCGGGTTTGATGATGAAAGAAAGTGCAGAGGCCTTTTATGATTTTGTTGATTTTTACAAAAACTATGGATTTGATGTAGATGCTAGTTTTACCAACCGTTTTCGAACTGGTGAAACGCCTATTGGAGTATCATCATTTACTTTGTATAACACACTTGCAGTCTCAGCACCTGAAATTAGTGGGAACTGGGAATTTGCCCTTTTACCAGGATATCAACAAGAAAATGAAACAAACTATGCAACAGCATCTTCTGCATCGGGAACTATCATTACATCGTCTTCTAAGCATATCCAAGAATCTTGGGCATTTGTCAAATGGTGGTTAGGAGAAAGCGCGCAAACGGATTATGCTAAAGGAATGGAATCTATTTTAGGATCTGCAGCTAGATATAATACAGCAAATAAATATGCCTTTGCACACTTACCTTGGTCTGCAAAAGACTATAAAATCTTAGAAACACAGCGCAGTTACGCAAGAGGTATCCCAACTATTCCTGGTGATTATATTGTAGGAAGATATATTGATAATGCTTTTAGGAATATTTTAAATGAAAATACAAATCCAAGCGATGCTTTATATAATTATTACCTTAAAATCAATGCGGAATTAGAAAGAAAACAAAGAGAGTTAGGACTGGAATAAATGTATGATGAAAAAACAATATAAAACCCAAGAAGAAAAGCAATTCAATCATCAAAGAAGAATCAAAAATTTAAAAAAGAGCCAAACATCTTATATGATGATGGCACCTTATTTGCTGATTTTCTTCACCTTTACCATTGTTCCCGTTTTGATGAGCTTTGCTTTAAGTTTTACCAATTATGATATGTTGCAAAGTCCAAAATTTATTGGATTAGATAATTATGTGAATTTATTTTTATATGATGATGTATTCTTGATTGCTTTAAAAAACACCTTAATTTTAGCGGTGATTACAGGTCCGCTATCGTATATTATGGCATTCTTATTTGCTTGGTTGATTAATGAATTGCCTCATAAAATCAGATGGCTGATGACGCTTATTTTCTATGCACCATCTATATCTGGAAATGCCTATTTGATCTGGCAATTATTGTTTTCATCAGATCGTTATGGATATATCAATTCTTTCTTAATCAATCTAGGTGTCATTCATGAACCGATATATTGGTTAAGCACACCATCTTATGCATTAGGCATTTTGATTTTGGTTCAGTTATGGTTGAGTTTAGGGGTTAGTTTTCTATCATTTAGGGCAGGTTTACAAACAGTAGATAGAACATTGTATGAAGCAGCTGCCATTGATGGTATCAAAAATCGTTGGCAAGAACTATGGTATATTACCTTGCCACAAATGAAGTCTCAATTATTATTTGGTGCTGTTATGCAAATTACCAATTCACTAGGTATAGGTATGGTTTCTGTAAGTTTATTCGGTATGCCGTCAACCGAATATGCAGCTCATACCCTAGTGACTCATATTCTTGATTTTGGTTCTACCAATTCCACACGTCTAGAAATGGGATATGCTAGTGCAATTGCGGTCATATTATTTTTATTGATGATGGCAAGTAATTTAATTATTCAAAAATTAATTAGAAAGGTGGGATCTTAAAATGAAAAAAACCGATAATCAAGAATTAGATTTCAGTCAACTTTCTCACTCGTCCGCCTTAGAAGAACAAGTGAATGATTTGAAAAAACAACACTTGGAAATGAAGAAAAACGGAAAACATAAAAAATATCGAAAGGTACGATTGAGTCGGTCTCGATTTGGCGATATTGTGCTATTTGTGATTTTATTTGCCTTTGCTTTATTTAGTGCATATCCACTTGTTTTTGCCATTTGCAATGCTTTTAAGCCATTGGATGAATTATTTATTTTTCCACCCAAGTTATTTCCAAGACACTTTACGATTAGTAATTTTGTCGATTTATTTAATTTAATGAGCAATAGTCAGATTCCTATTTCAAGATATTTTGTAAACACGATTTGGATTACATTCGCTGGTACAGTTGGACATGTCATTTTAGCTTCACTTTGTGCATATCCCTTAGCAAAACACAAATTTGTTGGAAAAAAAGTGCTGAATCAATTGATCGTGTATTCACTGATGTTTTCTACAGCAGTAACCTCTATTCCCATTTATATGATTATTAGTCGATTACATTTATTAGATACGCAGTGGGCTATTATTATACCTTCTTGGGGATATACACTTGGATTATTTTTAATGCGACAATTTATGACCAATATTCCTAATGATTTATTAGAAGCAGCCAAAATAGATGGTGCAAATGAATTTACTATTTTTTGGAAAATAGTAATGCCAACAGTCAAACCAGCATGGCTTACACTCATCATTTTGTTATTTCAACAATTGTGGGGAACAGATGGAGGGAATTATATTTTTACAGAAAATTTAAAACCATTTAGTTATGCACTGAGTCAAATTGTGAGCGGTGGTATTGCAAGAACAGGTACTGCGGCGGCGGTAACTGTCATCATGCTTATCATTCCTATTACAGTGTTTATTATCAATCAATCCAAAATGCTTGAAACAATGGCATCGTCTGGTATTAAGTAGGTGAACATATGAAAAAAATTTTAGTTATTGTATGGATATGTATACTTACAGGATTTTTGTTTACAAAAGGAATTCAAATAGATGCAGCCTATATTTATACACCTGATCAAGAAGAAATTGCATGTGCTGAAAGTCTAGTAGCACGTGCATCGATTGATTCTTCTAATTTAACAGATGTATCTGGAAATTTAGTTTCAAATCATTATCAATTTGGTAAGCTATATGATGTTGCAGATGATGAACAATTCATTTATTTATGTGATGGTAGCAACAATACCATTGTTGTACTAGATGAAAAGTTCAATTATGTAACACGTTTTCCAACAGAAGAAACCACACTTTCTAATCCTCAAGGATTATACATTACAGAACAATATATATATGTGTGTGATTATGGGAATAACAGAATAGCTATTTTTGATAAAACCTATCACCTTGTTCAAGAAGTATTGACACCAACAGATGCAGTATTCGAAAATTATGCATTTAGACCTAAAAAAATTGCGGTAAGTAGAACAGGGAGAATGTATGTTGTTGCAGAAGGAATCAATGAAGGAATTTTAGATTTTAATGCTGATGGTACATTTAGTCGTTTCTATGGTGTGAATGCAGCAACTGTTTCACTATGGCAAGCATTTTGGCTTTTATTTACATCTGAAGAACAACGAAAATCTCAAGGATATAACTTTGGTGCTTCTCTTTTAAATCTATGTATCGATCAAGATGAATATGTATATACCGTTTCTTCTCCCATTGTAGGAAATCATTTCATTAAACGATTGAATTACAAAGCTCAAGATGTTCTAAACAGAAATGGTTATATTGCTAATGATGGGGATATTACTCAAGCAACAACAAGTCATGTGCCTACAGATTCTTCTACCTTTGTAGATATTGATGTCAATCAAGATGGTACCTATATTGCTTTAGATAAAACCAGAGGTCGTATTTTTGCCTATGATTTTGAAGGAAATCTATTGTATGAAGCAGGAGGCCTTGCTACAGCGATTGATGGTATTTCTTCTAATCAAAGTAAATTATTTCAATTACCAGAAGCCCTTTGTTATTTTCAAGATAAAGTCTTAGCAGTAGATTCTAAAAATCAAAATTTAATTGTATTTGAATATACTACTTTTGGTCAATTGGTCAATGAAGCAACACATTTGTATAAAGAAAATCAATATGAAGCAGCAGCAGTAATATGGCAAGATGTTTTATCGCTCAATAGCAATTATTTAATGGCATATGCTGGAATTGGAAAAGCACAATTTAGACAAGGCAATTATAAAGAAGCATTGGTTAATTTGAAAATTGGCAACGATGTCTACAACTATTCTCAAGCGTATAAACAGTATCGATATGAAAAACTAAGCAAAGTAGCTCCATATATATTGGGCCTTGCATTAGTAGGATGTATTGGATTATTGATTCGCAGCTTTATGAAAAACACCAATCAGGAAGGAGATATGTAAAATGGAAGATATGAAACAAGAACATTCAAAATTACAGCGCGTCAAATTATTTTTATCGGCATTCTTTCGTGAAACATTTCAAGTTCCCCTTTATTTGATTGTCCATCCGATTCGGGGCTGGGAAGAATTTAAACATGAAAAAATTGCTAAAAATTGGGTGAGCCTATTTTATTTGGTGATGATGTTACTGGCAGTGATTATTCATACTACCGCAAAAGGATTTATTGTAGGTGGTGCAGATATCAAACATTTTCATCTATTCAAAACCATACTGACCATTCTTTTACCTGTTTTAGTAGGTACAGTTGCCAATTGGTGTGTAGGTTCATTGTTTGACGGCAAAGGTAAAATGCCAGACATTTTTAGAGTCATCAATTATTCTTTTTTTCCTTATGTATGGTTATCTATCTTAGCAACCATTGTGAGTAATTTTATTGGTGCAGATGAAACAATGTATTATACCGTTTTGATGAGTGCAGGAACTGGTTTAACCATATGGATGATGTTTTTTGGAATTATGGGTATTCATGAAAATGGTTTTGGAATGAACATTGTGAATATTATTTTTACCATTTTGGTGATAGCGATTATTATTTTTGCGATTTTACTATTCTTTTCGTTTGTAGAAAAAATACTAGGGTGGGTATATGCCATCTATAGTGAAATTAGAATGCGCTACTTTTAGGAGGGACATATGCAAGAAAATTATTTTACCCTTCCCTTTTATAAAAAATGGTGGATTAAAATCAAGCAATATATCAAAAACAAAAAAGAAAGTTTCAAATTCCCTTTTGTTAAACTCGGTATTTTGTTATTTATATTGTTGTTATTAGGTACAATTATTATCATCGTTGTTACAGGGAAAAAGGCCTTTCCAACGCATACCCCCTATGACAAAACAGGCTTTATCGCTTATGATGATTTAGAAATGAGTCAAGATGTATTAGAAAATGATCAGTATGAATTCATCATCGATTATACAACTACACATTTTATATTAAAGGATAAAATCAATCAGCAAGTTTATGAATCTAAACCAGAGAGTTTAAATAAAGCAGACACACTTACTTTGTATTATTCAGGTAGCCTTGGCTCACCTACAAAATATGGAAATTATAATTATGCCATTAATTATGAAAAAATGCATCGTTATGCTATTCGAAAAACAGAAAATAGCATTGAAGTCTTGTACTATCTAGGTGGAAAAATCAAAACGGATTATACAGATTTTCCACAAGTGATTTCACAAGAACGCTTCGAACAGTTGATACAATCTAAGAGTCAAGCTTATGTAGATGAATTAAAGGCATCTAATGATCCTCAATATACAACGTATCGAATGTATCTATCTTATCTTAAAAATTATAAATTGAATACTGAACATGGATATTATGCCTTGAGTAATCCTTCCGCATTAAATGAGTTATCTATTACGGGTTTATATGAACTTTTCTATAACGTATGTGGTTATACAAAAGAAGATTTAGCCTTTGACCATGCAGAACATGGGGTAGTGGTTGAAAAAACATATCCTACTTTTGAGGTTGCCATTCGGTATACGCTAGAAGAAAAAGGATTACAAGTTGAACTCATTCGTGAATCGATCGTAGATTATGAAAAGTATCCACTTATTTATATTGATATCTTACCTTATTTTGCTTGCGCCACAATAGAAGAATCTGGTTATAGTTTGATTCCTGATGGCAGTGGCGCTATTTTGGATTTTAATAATAATCGTTCTTATGCATCTAGTTATGAACAACGGATTTATGGGGATGATTTGGCTAAGATGACGAACACGATGAAACCAGAAAAAACCAAAATTTCTTTTGGTGTGTATGGGATGAAAATTGATCGAAATGAATCCAGTAAAGGATTGATTCACATCATTGAACAAGGAAGTGAATGCTGCTCCATTGTAGCACAAATGAATCAATCAGGAAATGAGAGTGGTTATAATCAAACGTATTACCGCTGTTATTTAAGAGAAACGGATACATATCGATTTGAATCTTTATCAGGTTTAGGTGATATCCAAACTTGGACCAATGAAATGATGAATACTTCTATTGTCTTACACATTTGGCCACTAGAAGACGATACGACATATGTGGGAATGGCAAAGGCATATCAATCCTACCTTATTCAAGAAGGATTATTGACCAAACAAGATCAAACTTCATCAGTTACATTAGATTTAACACTCATTGGAGGATATTTAGCAACACGTAATCGTTTAGGAATAACGTATCATACCGTTGAAAGTTTAACAACTGCTCAGGAAGTACAAATGATTGCCGAACAGTTGAAGCAAGATGGCATTCAAGATATACACCTCATTTATCAAGGATTTATGAATCAAGGTATTCATTCTACTTACAATGGACGGCTCAAGATCAATTCATCGATTGCCTCTAAGAAGCAATTGCTGAATTTACAAGAGACATTAAGAAAAGAGCAAATTTCTTTTTATCCAATGTTTCAACTAGCCACGCTTTATACGGACAAATATGTTCAAAATCAAAAACTGATTGCCAATCAATATGGTCAAACCGTTGTCCATTATCAAAACAAAGAATCAATGTATTTACAAGATCAAACCACAACACCACAATATGTTTTAAAGCCAACAACATATGCATCATCATTTGAAAAAATAGATTCTTTTTTAGAAAAATTGAAAATGAAACAAATCGCTTTTTCTGATATTGGACAACTGATGTATGGCAGTTATCAATCGAAGGATATGATTTTTAAAACACAAACAAAAGCGTACTTTAATGAAGTAATGGATAGATATCAAAATGAATATCAAATGCTCTTAACTACACCAAACGACTATGCACTACCGTATACGCATGTAGCTTTAGATGTGCCAACTCATGCAACAGATTATGCAATTGTATTGTATGATGTTCCTTTCTATCAGCTTGTTGTTAGTGGGTATATCGATTATTCTAGTACATCTTTTAATGTAGATGATGCCTACTCTTTTGATTATCACAAAATGAAGGCGATTGAAACTTTATCTAATATAGCTATGACATGGACATATGAGACAACCATTGATTTAGTAGATACAGAATATAACTATTTGTATGCAACATATTATCAAAACTGGTACCAACGCACGCTGGATGTTTATCAAGAACTAAATCGTTTGGATATCTACCAAGCAAGATTAGTTGGACATGAATATTTGAATCCAGATGCGAATATTGTCAAAACAACGTATAGCAATGGCACACAAATCGTACTCAATTATAGCAACACAGATTTTGACTATCAAGGAATTATTGTGCCATCTGGTCAATATCAAGTAGTAAGAAAGGGGGCATAAGATGAAACAAAAGCACTTGACACAAGAAGAACAAACACGATTACAAGAAAAATTGAATCAACATCAGGCTACCCTTTTGACAAAACTAGAAACAGTGAGAAAACAATATGTCGAAACAATTCAAAAAGAAAATGCAAAAAAGAGACCCAATGTCAAAAAACTCAATCGATTAGAACATGCAGAGTTAAAAATAAAAACCCAAATTCAAAAGAACCAAATCAATCAATTGCGAATAGAGAATGGAACTTATATCCAACTTAACTTTTTTCAATCGATGCTTCACAAGTTTAATACGATGAGTTTTAAACGACAATCAGCAGTAGGTGGATATGTTTTAGTTTTACCATGGCTAATTGGGTTTGCGCTATTCTTTGCCATTCCACTATGTATGACAATTTATTGGAGTTTTAATGAAGTTACAAGTGTTGCTGGAGGATTAACCATTAAATGGGTCGGTATGGAAAATTATATCAATCTATTTAAAACACAAATGCTTGGTACAAAAACCTTTTTAGAAGTATTAACGAACTCGATTTTAGAAATGCTTATCAATGTTCCTGTTATTTTTATATTTAGTTTACTGGTTGCTGTAGTGTTAAATACCAAATTCAAAGGTCATCAATTCTTTAAAATGGTTTTCTTTATACCTGTTATTTATAACACAACAGTAATTAGTTTAGCTCTAAGTGGTTCATTTGGTACAACAATGGATTCAACGATGAGTGGTTTTTCCCAAATGTCATCAGGCATTCAAACATTCTTACTAGATATGGGCATTGGTGAGGGTTTGATTCAATTCTTGATTCAAGCAGTTGATCGTATCTTTACCATTGTAACAAAATCTGGTATCCAAATTTTGATTTTTATAGCAGCACTCCAATCTATTCCAAAACACTTGTATGAGGCGGCTAAAATTGAAGGTGCCACCGCATATGATTGTTTTTGTAAAATTACTGTGCCAATGGCTTCTAGAATGTTTCTTCCAGTATTGATTTATTCTATTGTAGATAGTTTTGCATCTAGCGAATTGATTCGAATGATGACAACTGATTCATCAGGAGCTAAAATATCTTATGGTATGTCTTCTACGATTGCTATTGTTTATTTTGGAGTGAACTTATTGATTATGGGATTACTGTATCTATTCTTAAAAAAGGCGGTGAATAATCATGAATAAAATAGTCAAAAAGCCTTTCGAAAATGCCAGTAAACGGATCAAAGAATCGTTAGCAACGCCCCAAAAAAGGAAGGTTGTAGGATCAAAATGTCTCAAAATTATCTTTGATATCATCAAATATGTATTTATGATAGGTATTTCATTTATTATTTTATACCCATTATTTTTACAACTGGCTGTAGCCTTTCGTTTACCAACTGATGTCAATAATCCTAAAGTCATGTGGATTCCAGAGCAATTTTCAATTCAGAATTTTAAAATTGCCATCACAGCCCTCAATTATTGGAAAGCATTAGGAACAACATTTTTCAATTCTTTAACTGTATCCCTATTGCAAATGATTTCTACTGCTTGCGCAGGATATGCTTTTGCTAGATTGGATTTTAAGGGAAAAAAGGTTTTATTTTTCTTGAGCTTATTTACAATTATTGTGCCACAAACAATGGTGTCTTTACCGATGTATATTAATTTTGCCAAAACAGGGCTCATTGGGAAAAAATATGTCTTATTCTTAATGGCAGGTTTAGGTATGGGGATTAAATCAGGTATCTTTATTTATTTGTTTAGGCAAGCTTTTAAAGGACTGCCTAAAGAGTTAGAAGAAGCCGCTTATATGGATGGATGCAATGTATTCCAAGTATTTGTAAAAGTCATGTTTCCATGCGTAAGAAGCACTATTTTGACGGTACTATTACTTGCTTTTGTATGGCAATGGAATGATTACTATTATACCAATTTATTCTTTATTAATGGCGCCACAGATGTGTATACATTAGCTACACAACTACAAACGATGGCTTCTGGCGGGTCGCTACAACAAGCACTCCTCCAGGCAAACATTTGGCAATTAATGGGGCAAGATGTAACCAGTAACCCATTATTTGTATCGATGATTTTGAATACGGCAGGCATACTTGTGATGTTGCCCGTACTCATTATGTATTTCTTTCTTCAAAAATTCTTTGTGGAAGGAATTGAGAGATCTGGTATTGTTGGATAAGAAAAAGAAAGGATTTAATTATGAAAAACAAACAATTGAAAATTTGTACACTACTGTTATGTTTCATACTTGTTTTAAGTATGGTAGGATGTAAAAAGAAACCTACTCCAAATAATGGTGGTAACACAGGTGGAAATGGGGGAAATACGGGTGGCAATGGTGGCAATCAAGATGAAGTGGAATACGACTTTATGGGTGCTAAATTCACCATTATGGTAGATGTTGTATCTACATCTGATCCGCGTAATGCCAATTACACCAAACTATTTAAAGAAGAAAAAGTAAAAGCAATTGAAGCAGTTGAAAAGAAGTACAATATTAAAGTAGAATATGTACCTTATCCTTCTGATGCATCTTGGGGTGGAGCGAGAGAAAGATATATCATTCAAAATAGTGCAGCAGGGACACCTAAAGCACATATTTATGAAGTACCATCTTATTCTATTGGTACGTTAGCTGTAGCCAATTCGATTACCCCACTCACTTCACTGATTGAAGCTTATGGTGTAAAAGGATACTGGAAAGAAGCAAAAGCATATGGAACTGCTCTTGGTGAAATCTATTCCTATCAAGACATTTATCCTACTGCTGATGAAGGAATTTTTTATAATATTGATTTACTAGAAGACTA
This sequence comes from Anaeroplasma bactoclasticum, assembly GCA_023667245.1. Taxonomy (GTDB): domain Bacteria; phylum Bacillota_I; class Bacilli_A; order ML615J-28; family CAG-313; genus CAG-313. Next base: position 120,256 of record JAMPAL010000001.1, on the reverse strand, counting down.
TTTAGGCGAAGGAAATGGTGATCTACCTAGCAGATTATGGTTAAATGGAGAATGGACATGGGATAAATATACAGAAATTTGTACCAAATTAGACCAAGTATTACCTAATGATTATTATGTAATGGGCGGAACGGCTTATAACTGGGCATATCAAATGTTAGGTGCAAATGGTGTACATGTCATTGATGGTGATTTAAAGTGTCAACTTACTTCTCAAGCAGCTATTGATACACTATCTTATTTAAATACACTCAATTCAACGATTCGCTGGGATATTGACTCTTGTGATTTAGCGAATGCTACTTCAACCGAAATGGTAAAAGGAAAGGTTGCTTTCCATAATGGTCAATCTTATTGGATTTATCAATCGAATAAATGGTTAGATAAAGACTTTGAAATTGGTTTTGTTCCGTATCCTGTAGGACCGAATGTAAAAGATAAAACCAATTTATCAGACTATTACATCAATGATGTTTATGGTAAAACACAATTTGTGATTTCTTCTTCCTATTCGAAGGAAAATATCAAACCAGGATATGAAAACTCAACTTTATATGATGAAATTATCTTTAAAATTTGGTCGGAAATGCAAGTTTTCCCAGAAATAGATGAAACAACAAAAGAATGTTCTATTGATGATTATATAGATGAATATATTGATCAAAGAATCATTTCTTATTATGGTAGTTTATCATCTATCGAATGTCATCGTTCGATTATTACCAAAGGTTATCCAGATTATTTTTATAGTCTAGATGAGGCAAAAGCACAAACAGAAGGTTCTTATATGCTAACCATCCAAAGTGCTATAAAAGGAGAAATTGATGATATTAGAGCAAGGATGACTAACCTCTCGTCATTGATTGAGGCATCGTTTAAAATCAAATATAATTTAGATGAGGACTACTATGACTAAATTATCTAGACTAATTTTTTGCAATATTTGCCTTTTTGTGCTATTATTGCTAGGTAGTTGTACTTCTAGTAAAACAAGCATATTAGAGCAATTCTTTACCTCTTTACATATACCTGCTGAATTGGATCAACATCTCAATTTAACAGATACCTATACATATGAATCTAAAACTATCCAAGTGGTTTGGGAGTCCAGCAATGAAAGTGTGATGACCAATCAAGGGGTAATTCATAGAAAAGAGGTTTCACAAACCGTTATTTTAATCGGTACTGCCACTCTTGATGGCAAAACGTTAAAGCAAACATTTATTATTACGGTATTAGGAGATACAAGTATGCAAACCTTAGAAAAAGTAGCAAACAGTTTGATTTTGCCACAAACACTAGATACATCCATTCAACTTCCATCTAGTAAAAATGCAGATAACCAAACCGTTAGCATCGTTTGGCTATCCAGTCATCCAGAAATTATTGATTCAACAGGTAAAGTCGTATTACCTCAACAAGAAACAGTAGTGACACTTACCGCACACTTAAGTTTAAACATGCATAACTATGAAAAAAAATTTGAGATTACAGTTCCACAAGACTCTAATTTTTCACCGGCTGCTTTATGGCACAAAGCCAATGTCTTTACCGGTACAATAGAAGGTGAGATTAAGCCTGGTAGACTCAGTGAATTTGCGGGGGCAGTATATCGTAAATGTGTATCTAGTCGTGATTATTGGTCAGGTATTGAGGTTGTCGTTACACTACCTGAATTTATTCCAGATGAAAAAAGAACAGGCGTTAGTCCATACGATGCAAGTGCATTCCGGTATATGGATAACCCATCTGTTTATTTAGGTGGAAATAGTGTTTCTGAATCAGATGTGGGCGTATCTTGGACAGTAGGGGCTAATGGAACAACAGGAGTTGTAGATTGGTCAAAATCAGTAGCCTATCGTCCATTTTGGAGATGGATTGATTCTGGTAACCATTTTGCAAATGCTGCTTGGCAAGATACTTGTTATTATTATTATCCTGGTGATACGATTCGAATGAGTGTATTTGCTCCAAGGGAAAATTATTTGCAATTAAGAATTGAATTATTAGAAGAAACAACAATCGAAACATATGTACAAAAACGTGCAAGTTATCAATTAGGACTAGACTATTCTAAAGTCTTCTTATCTCCAGAATTTCCATCAAAAGGTATGGGGGTATACAAAGCAGAATTTAAACGTGTATGCGCACTAGATCAAGTAGCAAATGAGGGTAAACCGACGCAAAAAACCAACGCAGCAAGCGTAAATTGTGTTTGGCATGAAGTTTACTTATATCGTAATATCAATGGAACGGTTTATAAAGTACCAATGGTATCCGAACGATATGCAGCTTGCAATGCTCCTAGTAGCTTTGCTAATGCACATCAAATTTCCTATGAAGGCGTCAATACAAATTTAGGAGGAGAAGTTGTAACGTTAAGTCCTAATAATAATCAATAGGAGGGAAAAATGGTAGAAGTAAAAGAACCTATATATAAGGTTATTGAAAGAGATTTAAGAAAAGATATTTTAAGCGGTAAATTAAAACAAGGCGAGATGATTCCTAGTGAAATTGAATTATGTGCAAAATATGGCGTAGCCAGAATGACCGTTCGGCACGCAGTAGATAATTTATTAGTAGATGGCTATATCTATCGTCATAAAGGAAAAGGTACATTTGTTGTGTTTAATAAGACAGAAATGGATCAAAATTCAAAGGTACCTTTCTTTAGCTTTTCTAGAGAAATGATAGGTGGAGATGGTGAATTAGTCAATACAGTGATTAATTTTTCGGTAGAACAACCTGATGAAATCATTATCAAAAAACTTCAGTTATTACCTGTAGAAAAAGTATACTATGTGGAACGTGTTAGAAAATTAAACAATACACCACTTGTGTATGAAAGAATTTATTTACCAGTAAAATTGTATCCAGATTTAACACCTGAAATATTTTTACATTCCATTCATACCTATATACAAACTGAATTAGGGTTTGTTATTCGTAATTGTGAATGTGCTATTGAAGCTAGATCTCTTGCACCGAGGGTTGCAGAAATCCTACATTGCACTGAAAATGAATCAGCTTTATATATGAGTTCAGTTAGCTACCTAGAAAATGGTTGTGCATTCATGTACAATAGACAGTATTTTTTAGGAACCCATTTTAGATTTAAACACAACTTCTCTAAAAAATAGAGGAGAAATATGAATTTAGACAAAAATTTTGACATACCATTGACCCCAATAGCAGGAACCAAATGGATAGACCCCTTAACAGATGATGTGCAATTTTATGGTTTGAATTGGATACAAGAAGAACATTTGTATCAAAGGCTTTCGAAAAAATGGGAGGAAGAAATTGGTAAAGTATCACCCAAAGTAGTTGCTTTAAGTAAACATACTGCGGGTGGACAACTCCATTTTATCACCAATTCTACTTGTTTAGTAATTCATGCAAAAGTACATCATATGGCTGGTATTTCTGGCATGACATTTGTTGCGCAAGGTGGATTTGATTGCTATGTGGGGAAAGATTATGATTCATTAATGTTTTATGATTCTAGTCGATTTGCGGTAGGTATGCAAGAATATGAATATACATTATTCAAAGACTTAAAACAAGAAGAGCGTTTGGTTGTGATTCATTTCCCATTGTATGGGGGTGTAGAACATATAGAAATCGCTATTGATAAAGGTGCTTATATACATAAGCCCCTTGAGAATTTTTCTAATCATTATAAGATTGTGTATTACGGCACATCTATTACACAAGGTGGATGTGCTAGCCGTCCTGGCTTATGCTATACAAATCTTTTATCTCGAGCAATGAAAGCAGAAATCATCAATTTTGGGTTTTCTGGGAATGCTTTTGGTGAGGCTGTTGTTGCAGAAATGATGGCCTCTATTGAAAATGCATCTATGTTTGTGCTAGATTATGAAGCCAATGGTGGGACAAATGGGCGACTAGAGGAAACCTTAGAAAATATGATTCGAATGATAAGAATGCATCATCCTGATAAACCAATTGTTGTAATTTCTAGAATTAAATATTTATTTGATGATTTAAATCCGGATACATTGGGCAAAAAACGAGAGCAAATCCGATTATTTCAACAACAATTGGTACAAAGATTAAGCAAAAAGGACCATCATATTTATTATATTAATGGTTCGAAATTATTAGGAGATGATTACCATGAGTATACTGTTGATAGTATTCATCCCAATGATTTAGGATTTAAAAAAATGGCTAATCATTTAGAAAAAGAGTTTAAGAAAATAATGAAGAAGGAAGATGAAAAGAAAAATGAATCGATTATTAGATAAATTAAATCAAAACAAAATGTGTTTAATTGCGAGCATTCCTGCAAATAATTATGATTTTGCAAAAGCAGCATGGGAAGCAGGAGCAGATGCGATTAAGGTACATATCAATGTATGGCATCGTGCAAGTAACAACACATTTGGTTCATTAGAAGACAATAAGAGTGTATTTGAAAAAATACTCAAAGATTCTCCTGTTCCAGTAGGTATTGTGGTTGGAGAAGATGCATTTGTTGCAGAAAAACAATTAGATGAAGTGGTGAAAATGGGATTTGATTTTGTTTCATTATATGGTCATCATACACCTGCATCTTTAATTACTAGAAAAGATATCACCAATTTCTTTGCTGTCAATAGCACATATACTTTAGAAGAAATTGAGGCAGTAAGTCAGGGCGATTTTGCCGATATTTTGGAACTTTCAATCTGTTTACCAGAAACATACGGGGAAAGATTAAATGCAAGAGATTTAGTTCGATATAAGTATTTAGCATCTCGTTCCAAGATACCAGCAATTATTCCGACCCAACATGTTGTTTTGCCAGAGGATGTGAAGGCACTTGCGGCATGTGGTGTAAAAGCTGTAATGGTTGGAGCTATTTCAATGGGCAAAGAAAAGGATTCTATTTTTTCAACTTTGAAATCGTTCCGTGAAGCAATAGATCGTTTATGATACGTGTAGGATTAATCCCATTAGATAGTAGACCATGTAATACGATATGGATAGAAAGTCTAGCTAAAATTGCAAATTTCCAATTGCTAATGTATCCTAGAGAAGCCTGTGGTAATTTATATCAGGGGGCAAACATCGATTATATGATTCCATGGTTAGAAGAAAATGTGCATCAAATGGATTATTTGATTCTTTCTACAGATGGCTTATGTTTTGGCGGTCTTATTCAAGCTCGTAAAGCTCAGATTGATTTAGAAAAAGTGTTGACACAATTGGATGTAATTAGGCAAATCAAACAACAGTACACTCATTTAAAAATATATGTATTTGATACTATTATGCGTACAGCCATTACCGCATTTGATGAAGAAAGTCATCGTTATTATAATGTGATGAATGAATTTGCTCGTTTAAAAGGGGCTTGTTATTTCTTTCAAAAACCAGAGGATATTGCAAAACTAAAGATGATAGAAGAAAGTATTCCACCGCATATTTTAAATACCTATTTAAAAGCAAGAAAGACCAAACTCATTTTAAACAAATTCTTTTTATCATTAGCAAAAGATAAGATTATAGATAAAATGATATTATTACAAGAAGATGCGAGTCCTTATGGCATTCAAGCTATTGATCAAGTAGAAATTCAAGCTCAAATGGAAAAGGACCAATTGGTTGATGTGGTAGAATTTTATAATGGAACAGATGAAGGTGCAGCTGTATTGTTAGCTAGAATCATCAAAGAAGAATATCAAATGACACCTAAGGCTTATTTGCATATGCCATCTAGTGCTATTTTGGAGAAGTGCCATTTATTTGAAGATCGACCCTTTTCAGAAAACTTATATAAAATGTTAGAGACAATAGGTATTCAATTGGTTGATCAAGTAGAAGATGCATCGTTTATACTGGCTATTTTTGCGGAAGAAGAAAATCATCCATTAGAATTAAAAGAATACATTGAAGTACCTATTCGAAAAGATGAAGCATATTCTCAATATATTCAACAACTCAATAACTATATTCAACAAAAACCAGTTTTATTGGTAGACTTACTTTTTCCTAATGGAGGTAGTATAGAGTTGCTTCAAGATGTAGAATATCGAAAATTACTAGGATATTCCGCTTGGAATACTTCATCTAATTCACTAGGTACTGCGCTTTGTAACGCAATGGCTTATTTGGTTCATCCAGAATCAACAACCAATACGGCTTTTTTGAAAGAGCGTATTATGGATGATTGTATATATCAATATATAGCTAGAAGAAAGGCATCTGAAACATTAATCCAAAAAGGTTGTTCTATTTACAATTTAGAATCCGATGTTGATTTGGCATTAGCAGAAGTAGCCAAATGGATACATCAATATGATGATTGGATTGACCATACACCTTATCAAATGACTTTGCCTTGGGGTAGAATGTTTGAGATTGAAATCAAGGTGGAGGAAGAGTCAAATGATTTATGATGTAATAGTAGGTGGAGCTGGACCTGCTGGCATATGTGCAGCTATTGCCGCGAAACGAAGTGGGGCCAAAGTGTTGCTTATCGAAGATACAGCAATACTTGGTGGAACCAATACACTAAGTTTAGTTGGACCACTGATGACTTATCACAATCAAGGTAAACCTATTATAGGTGGAATTGCTTCTGAAATCATTGAACGATTGAAGCAAACGAAGGGTACATTAGGCCATATTGAAGATCCCCTCGGATTTTGTAGTACAGTAACACCGATTGATACGGAAGCATTGAAAAAACTTTATTTTGATATGATTGTTGAGCAGAATATTGATTTACTATTACATACAAAGATAATTCATACTGTAGTAGAAGATGGAACAATTCAAGCTGTAACAATTGCGAATAAAAGCGGTGTTTCAAACCAATATGCCAAGGTATTTATTGATGCAACAGGTGATGGTGATCTTGCAACAAGTGCAGGAGCAAAGTATCATATTGGACGTGATACGGATCAATTGTGTCAACCAATGACGATGCCTTTTGTGGTTGGGAATGTAGATTTGAATCAACTCAGAAAAGCAATGCAAGAGCATCCTGACAATTTTGTTTTGAATGACAAATATGATTTTCAATACATAGGTATTAGTGGATTTTTCAAAGAAGTAAAGCAGGCGAAAGAGAATCATGATTTCTCTATTCAGCGTGATCGGGTCTTACTTTTTGAAAATGTGCGTACCAATGAAGTTACAATCAATATGACTAGAGTATTGAAGCATTCCGCTTTGGACGCGCAAGCATTAACAAAGGCGGAAATAGAAGGAAGAAAACAAATAGAAGAAACTTTTCAATTTTTAAAACACTATATTCCCGGCTTTGAGCATAGTTACATTGTTCAAACTCCTTATCAAATTGGTGTCAGAGAAACTAGACATATGATATGTGATTATATGATGACCAAAGAAGATGTATTAGAACATCGTCAATTTAATGATGCCATATGTGTAAGCGCGTTTCCTATGGATATTCATTCTCCAGTAGGAGATGCATTAGAAGTAGATGATGATACAACAATCAATCATTTGGCTTTTGAGATTCCTTTACGATGTCTATTACCAAAAGGATTGAATAATTTAATTGTAACAGGAAGAATGATTGGTGCGACTCATGAAGCAGCAGCATCTCTTCGGGTAAGTCCTGTTTGTATGGCACTGGGTGAGGCAGCTGGTGTGCTTGGTGCATTGTCTATTCAACAGAATAAAGATATACGCCAAATTTCCTATCATGATGTAGCTACGATACTTAAAAATAATCGTCAAATACTCAAATATAAATAATAAATTACCCTTTTTATGAAGGGTAATTTTTCTTTATTATGAAAAAATCAATTTTAATTTAATTGATTATTTCCTATATTATAAGCAAAAAATAAAATTATACTTTTCCCATTTATGGTAAATACTATAAAAAAGGAGGATTGTTTTATGGAAAAAACAAATGAATTAAATAAATTTTTATCTTATGTACATATGGGAAATAGTATTTATCGTATTTATTATGATGAGGCACAAAGATTAAAAGAAGAAAAACTCAGTCGCTTGATTGTTGAAATTATGGAAATGTTTAAAAAACATGAAGAAGGCATTCGTTCATTAATTCAAGAATTTAATGAAGAGCCTACAAGTAGCCTCACCGCAGCAGGTATTATGGGAGTTTATAAAGAAAAGATGAAGGTGTTCCATGATGCATTTACAATTTGTATTAATGCCATCAAATCAACAAATATGGGATTGATTAGTGCACTTAAATTTTTAGAAGAAAATAAAGAACTAGCCACAGGACTGAAAGATAAAATTATGGAAGTCATAGATGATTATGGTGTAATCATTCATAAAGTAAAAGGATTTATCTTAGAAGAGTGTATCAAGTAGAAGGGGATAACTCAGATTGAAAGTGGCTATTATAGTCAAAATAAATAGAGATTAAAAAAATCAATAAGACGATATATCACTAGATACGCAGTTTGACTTTACTTTTTTTACAAAATATGGTATAATGAACTGATTCGAGGCGATATATATGAAATTACATGACCAACACGTACATTCAATGTATTCTATGGATTCGACTGAAAAGTTAGAAGCCTATGTTCAAAAAGCCATTCAATTGGGGTGTTCTTATTTTGTAACGACTGAACACTTTGATTTAGATATGGTTGAAGGACAAGTGGACTGGACAGTGGATTATGCTCGTTTAAAGCAAGAACATCAACAATTGCGATTAAAGTATCCCCAAATTTCCTTTTTACTTGGAATTGAGGTTGGGTATCGAAAAAGCTATTTAGATCAAATCCATACGCAAATCAATAGTGAATCTTATGATGTAGTGAATTTGAGTATACATGAGAATGATTATGCGGACTTTTATTGGCCCAAGTATTTCAAACAATATGGTATACATCAATTATTAACAGCCTATTTTGATGAAATGATAGAAGCAACAGGTTCTTTTACCAACTACAATGTGTTATCCCATATTGATTATGCTTTTAGAACAGCCTATTTAATGGATTCAACAATCAAAATATCCACATACGAAGAACAAATCAAACAGGTTTATCGAAACCTCATTACGCATAACAAAGCATTGGAAATCAACACAAAGGTACAAGAGGCCATTCATGATGATCAACACACACGCTACTTATTGCAATTATATCAACAAGTAGGAGGGAAACGTTTAACCTTATCGAGTGATGCACATAGTGTAGAGCGATATGAGTCTTCTTTCCAACATTATATGCGCATGATACAATCTTGTGGTTTTGATTATCTAGTGTATTATATACAACGCAAAGAATACCAATATCCCATCAATCAGGAGGATGTATGACCGAAAAAGAATTTAGAAGATTAGTTACAGATGTAGAAATTTTATCTGATGAAAGAGATGCCCTCAATGAAAAATTATTGCAAATCAGTAACATCATTGAGAAAAATGTGACGCCACATACCCATATTCAGGCAATTCAAAAAGCTGGATCTTGGGCCAAAGGTACTTTACTAAATGATGCTGAAGAACTAGACATCATGGTGATTGTAGAACCAACAGGTGAAACTGCCTTTGTGTTAGAAAATGAGGCTATATGTAATGAAATCGTCAATGCTTTTATTTATGCAAAAGAAGTGCAAAAATTAAGCGATATCACGAGAAATATTTCTAGAAATAGTATAACCATCAGATGGCGAAATTACGTAATTCATCTTCTCATCCGTTATACTCAGGAAGCATATCTTGCTGCTATAGATGAACTACAAATTCAGTTTACTGAACTAGCCAACCGAGATTATACTTATTTTAGAAATGCAGTAAAAATTATTCAGTATTATAAAGAAGAACAAAATATTCATATCTCAGGATATATTATAGAAATTATTTTATATTATGCACTCAATACGTATTTTAAAGACAATCGATATGAGGACTATCTCCATGCTTTTATCAAGGCTTTAGACGAATTGATGAAAGGAAAAAAAATAGAAGTATCAAAGGATATTTATCAAAAACTAGGTGTGAATCCCGATAATCAAGTAAAGAAAAATTATATGGTGTTAGATGTGGCGAATCCGAATAACAATTTAGTTGAACATATTAATGATATGTCGATTGGTGAATATCGCAAATTAAAACGCGTTTTGTCTAAGTTAGTAGATACCAAAATGGATCTTTCTATGGGAACAAATGCAACAGTAGTTTTATCCATTCAGCCTATAGCAATTAAGGATAGTGATACTTTTGCATGGAAATATAGTATTGAGAATAGTGATTATAGCAATAGTGGTGGATCTTATGCCAATACACCACAAGATTTACTAACTGCAATGTATAAAGGGCTTTATAAAGGACTCCGTGCCATTGTAGATTATCGTTTGAACCGAAAAAATATTGAGGTGCGCTGTTCTAAACACAATATTTTAAAATTAACTGAAGTATCAGAAGAAAATAGATCACGCATCAAAACCATTGAAACTTATATTGAAAATAATGGACTTGTTATCACCTTTCAATAAGAAGTTGATGAATCTAGGGGATAATAAAGTATATAAAAATTTTCAAATTACTTTCAAATTTTTACCAATAGTGGTATAATAAGTCGAATCAATCAGTAAAGGAGATTATTTATGGGTAGAGCACATGAAGTTCGTGCTGCATCAATGGCTAAAACTGCCGCAGCAAAATCAAAATTAAATAACAAATGGAGCCGCATCATATATATGGCTGCGAAGTCCGGTGTGCCTGATCCAGACTTAAACCAAAACTTAAAGAAGGAAATCGAAAAAGCAAAAAGAGAACAAGTGACTGCGGATGTTATCAAAAGAGCAATTGATAAGGCCAAAGGTGCCAATCAAGAGTCTTATGATCCAATGACATTAGAAGGCTTTGGACCTGGAAATTCAATGTTTGTCATTGAATGTTTAACAGATAACCATAATCGGACTCAAACAGCAGTAAAAGTTGCATTGCAACGTTGTGGCGGTAAGATTGCGGGAAGTGGTAGTGTAACACATATGTTTAAAAATACAGCCATTTTTTCTTTAGACTTTATGGGTGAAGAAGAAGTTCTAGAAACATTACTTTTAGCAGATTGTGATGTAGAGGATATCTCTTCTGACGAAGACGTCGTAACAATTACTGCCCCTAGTACAGAATATGGTAAAATTAGAGAGGCTTTAAGAGAAGTACTTCCAGAAGGAAAAGAATTTTTAGAAGATACTGTCGCTTGGCTTCCACTCAATCCAGTAGAACTTGCAACAGATAAAGAAAAAGAACAATTGCAACGTCTTCTTGATTTGCTTGAAGAAGATGACGATGTGCAAGATGTATATCACAATGTTGTTGGTTTAGACCCAGTTGAATCAGACGAAGAATAATAATCAAATGAGTTGCATTAATAGGCAAATTTTGCTATAATATTAATGCAATCAATTGCAGGTATAGTATAACGGCTATTATACCGCCTTGCCATGGCGAAGATGCCGGTTCGATTCCGGTTACCTGCTCCAAAAGAGATATGATGCCTGGTCAGTTCCGGGCATGTTTTTTACATTCAAAGAATATGCATCAAATATATAATAAATAAAAATAATAGAAAAGTGGAGGAAATATTGGCTATAGGATAGGGCAGGGAAATGTAATAGGTATGATGAATAAAAAAATTATAAAAGGAATCATTGAAAAAGATGAAGCTGCTTTCGAACAATTATTTGAAAAGTATAACAAAATATTATTCTACTATTCTTTAAAATATACACACAACGTAGAAGATGCAGAAGACGCTGTGCAAGAAATATTTATTAAAATACTAGATCATATTCATACATATGATGAAAAAAAGGCAAGTTTTGAAACTTGGATGTTTACCATTGCTAATAACCATTTAAAAGACATAGTGAAGGTAAAAGAATCAAGACGTAATGTCCTATCTATAAATAATCAACATGTAGAAAGCGCACATTGCATGAGCAATCAAGATAATCTCATAATGTTATCAGAGGTAGAACGGTATATTGGGGAAGAAGCATATCGTATTTTATATATGAAAGATGGATTAAGAATGAAATTTTCAGATATTGCAGAAGAAAGCCATATGACAATGAGTAAAGTAAAGCACATTTACTATAATTCTCATGGAAAAGTAAAGAAATTCATTAAGGGGGGAACAGAAAAATGAAAAAAAGAATTAAAACAATGTTAAAGGAAGACTTTGAAAAAACATATCAACCCAAGTTAAGGGCCTCAGATGTGATGGAAAAAACAGAATATTTCAAAGTAAATATAGAAGATCAATTCGAGAAAAATAACAAGGCATTGAAACATTATAAATTGTCTTTTAAATTATCAGCACTTATGTCTATTGTTCTTTTATTTGGGGTAATTGGTTTGGCATGTATACATTGGGGATGGGACAATACGAGTAAGGAAAAGTTGGGAACAGAAATATTAAAAAGTGAATATCATGATTATATGCTGTCTATCAATCAATATGTGAGTAAGGATTATCAATGTAGCATACGTATCAATGATAATGCATCAATGTATATATATAAAGGTGTTGATATGAAAAAGCAAATTTCAGATTATTTTTATGTTGTTCATTTCAAGCAAGAAAGGAATAAGCCTATTACTATTTCAATAGATTCTCAATTCATCCATATCAATGAGACATCTTGTGGTTACTTGACGAAGTTATCTATAGAAGAAGGAAAAGCACTTCACTTTATTATTAGTACAAATGGTATATCAAAAGAATATACTATAGCGAATTAAAAGGGATAATTTTATCCCTTTTTTTGTTGAAATTTGAAAATATGAAAAAAAGTTTGACAAATTGTAAAGAATTTGGGGCGATTTTGACTAGTTTGTCGTATATATAGATGGTGTTTGCAAAAATATCAAACACAAGGGTAATAATAAGGGAGGAAAAGTAGCAATAAAATGAAAAAAATAGCATTAATGGGGGTAGCTATTGTCATTATTTTTGGATCTTTTTTAATTACTTATGGTATAGATGATCAAAAGGTGATTTTTCTAGATAACCTAAGGTACGAAGCAAAAACATTAGAAAGTTTAAACAGTGATAATACTACAGAAGAAGGATCTACAGATGATGTCATCATTTTAGAAATCGAGTTAGATTACGACCAACATAACAAAAACGTATTGCAAAATATTGAATCATCCATCAATCCAATTGAAGTCACAGAAGATATGACGAATAGAGAGGTCAATGAGATTCGTGGATATGCAAGAGAAGCTATAAGACAATACCACTTAGAAGAAAATAAGGTTTTAGATGGACTGTTAGAAATTGAAGGATATGTGGATAAATATATATCTCATTATATGCCTTATATTGAATATATATTTGAAGTAGAAGCATTTGAACAATGCAAACAAAAATTACTATCTAAATTGTCTAACACAGCCTTTGTCAAAACAGCATATGTAAGACACACCAATGAAGTCAACCTAGAAGAAAAAGTATGCAATGCTTTTTATAGTATGGGAGCAGGGGAATTATTTGAAAGCAGAGAATTGACTGGCGATGGTATAAAAGTGGGGGTATTAGAAGTGGGTATTGCGGATAAAGATCATGCTTCTTTAGTAGGAACAAATGTGGTTACACACAAACAATTTTTGCATGCCAATTCCATTAGTGAACACACAACCGTAGTGGCGGCTATTATAGCTGGCCATGGAGGGATGGCGCCAAATGCTACCATTTTAACTTCACATTTATATGGTAGTCCTAGTAATGAAATAGACTGGTTACTAAGTAAAGGTGCAGATATCATTAATTTATCTTGTGCAGATTCAGAACCTGATGGATATTATGGTGCACTATCAGCATACATGGATTATATTGTATATACTTATCGAGTTACCATTGTTGCGGCGGTGGGAAATGAAGGAGGCAACATCAGTACACTTGCTTTAGGATACAATGTAATTAGTGTTGGAGCTCATAATGAAGAAAGTACTGACTATGCTTATTTTTCCAATTATCAATACAAGAGTGGGGCACCAGAAAAGCCTACACTACTAGCAAGAGGAACAACGGTTTATGTGGATGGTTTCAACAAAAACTATGAAGGTACAAGTTTTTCCTGCGCTATTACGAGTGGTTCTATTGCTCTTCTAATGGAAAAACGCCCGTATTTGAAATGTTACCCTCAACTAGTAACTGCTATATTATGTGCGAACGCTCAACAATTGGGGGATTATGGCGTTCCAGAAACATTTAAGCCTTTGGCACCAAGTTATGGAGCAGGTAAATTGCATTTGGGGAATGCACTTGATAATGTGTATAATGCTTATATGGCATGTTGTACTGTAAATCCAGTAAATAGTAATGATGTAACTGTAGTAGAACATCGTATTGATTTAGAAAAGGGCCAAACACTTCGAGCATCACTTGCTTGGTTGGCCAAAGCAACAGGAAAAAAGAATGAAACAGTTACGGGGGATTATGATTTAAGGTTATTTTTACCTGATGGTCAGATTATTCTTTCTTCACAATGCTCAGACTCTAATGTGGAATTATTTTCATATCTTGTGGAAGAAACCACTACATATGTTATACGAGTAACTATTTTTTCAGATAGAATAAGTGAAGAGGGCGATTTATTAGCGCTTGCTTATGCAGTTTTTTAGAAACGGGAGAGCAACTATAAGCAAAGAATAAACATTGTAATCATATTTTAGCAAAGAAACACCAGTTTATAAAAGGGGACCAAACGATTCATATCTTTGATATGAAATAAAAAAACAGTCTAAACAAAAAGTTACAGCCTAGGGGGGATGTAACTTTTTTATTTATTATATAAGGAATATATATTAAAAAAATTATGTACAAATAAAATGAGCAATTTCTTCAGGAGATTCATGCAAGCCAGAAGAAACCCAGTGATATATGATATTAAATAATGATCCACCATAAGAGTAAAGAATATATTTTTCTGCCTCATGATTCGATTCAACTGGATAGACCTCAAATAAATAGGCGTTGATTGCTTCTAACAATATTTGGGATAATCCAGCAGCAAACAAACTTTTTAGTTCATTTTTATAGTTAATCACAAATTGCATTGTATTTAAAATGGCCTCATAATGATATATTTTAATACCACTTTGTTTATTTTGTAATTTAAATTGTTTCATCTTTTCTATTAAGTAATAGGCAATAGCTTCTTCTTTATAAGAAAAATTCCGATAAAAGGAAGCTCTCGCTACACCCGCTTTTTGAATAATCTCTGTAATGGTGATTTCTGAAAATGGTTTTTCATCCATTAACAAAAAAATGCTTTGTGCAATAGCCTCTTTTACGATTTGATTTAATTCTTTTCTTTTATCCATAGACAAAACCCCGCTTGTTTGTATCACATATTCTATGGTATAATACCATATGATACAAATTGTATCATATCTATAATCAACAATCAAGGAGAATAATCATGAAATTAAAAATAATGGTCGATTCTTCTTCTGGTATTACAAAAGAAGAAGCAACAACAATGGGGATAGAGGTATTTCCACTACGATTTAGTTTTAATGAGGAAGAATATTTAGATGGAGTAGATATAACAAGCGAAGTCTTCTATGAAAAATTAGTTACGAGTCATATTTTTCCAAAAACATCCCTACCTAATTTATATCAATTAGAAGAACAAGTCAAAAAATACGAAGATGAAGGCTATACTATTCTGATTTTCCCTTTATCGAAAGAAATATCAGGCTCGTATGCAGCAATGCAAGCCCTCTTTGAAGACCATGCAAATGTCAAAGTAGTAGATGGACTTACTACTGTAAGTGGACTTCGTTTTTTAATTGAAGAAGCATTACGCTATCAGGATGAATCATTGGATATCATTTTACAAAAAATAAGGAGTCTTCGTGAAAGAATCCGAATCATTGCAGGGATTGACACATTAGAATATTTGCACCGAGGCGGGAGATTAAGTAAAACCTCATCTGTAATAGGTACTATTATTGGATTGAAGCCCATTATTGGTATATTAGATGGAAAAGTAGTTGTTTTTTCTAAAAGAAGAGGAAAAAAACAGGCTATGCAATATATTGTAAACTATATGATGAATCATCTTCCAGATGAAAATTATCCCATTTATGGGCTATATAGTAAAGATAAGGCCAATTATGATACACTATATGGATTGTTAACTGATACAAGTTTTCAAAAGCATATCATCCAAGTTGACCATATTGCACCAGTGATTGGCTGTCATATCGGTCCTGGGGGTTATGGAGTAGCCTATATTGCCAAATCATAACAACATACCCAAATAAAAAATAAGCTATACTATAGCTTATTTTTTAGGCTTTCTCTGATTTTTTCTTCAGTAAATCTTCACCAACAATACCAGGAGTAGTCATATTTTTAACATCTAAAATCGCATCAATCACATCTTCAGAAAGGAGATTTTTGTCCATAACGATTTCTTTAATCGTTTTCCCTGAACTTAAAGCTTCATTGATGATAGTGCAAGCCATATCGTGTCCAATATGAGGGGATAGTGCAGTAATAAAGAAGATACTATTTTCAGTTTGAAAATGTGTCACATGATGACTTGCTTTCATATCTGTAATCGCTAGATTATTAAATGTTCTAGCTGCTCTACGAAGTGTTGTGATTTGTTCAAATAATGACATTAGGATAATCGGTTCAAATACGTTGAGTTCCAATTGACCTGCTTCAATTGCTTTGGTAATGGTTACGTCTAGTCCCATCACATAAAAACAAACTTGATTGACCATTTCAGGAATAACTGGATTATATTTACCAGGCATAATAGATGATCCAGGTTGAACGTTTGGTAATAAAATTTCACTATACCCATTCATTCCAGTGCTAGCCATTAAACGTAAATCGCTAGCTGTTTTAGATAAGTTCGTAGCAAGTAGTTTAAGAACAGAACTCGTTTGTCCTAACACGTCTAAATTTCTAGTAGCATCAATTAAATTCTTCGCTTGCTTAACGGGTTCACCTGAAAATTTAGATAAGTGTAGAATAACTTTCTTAATGTACTTTTCATTGGCATTTAATCCTGTACCAATTGCAGTGGCTCCCATATTGACTTCTAACAAAGCATCAATGGTGGTATCAATTCGTTTCATATCTCGAGAGAGCGCACTAGCATAGGCTTCAAATTCTTGTCCTAGACGAATAGGAAGCGCTTCTTGTAAATGCGTTCTACCCATTTTAATGATATTTTCAAACTCTTTTGCCTTGTCTAAATAAGAATTATATAATTTTTTTAATTCAACTTGCAATTTTTTGAGTTGTTT
Source organism: Anaeroplasma bactoclasticum (assembly GCA_023667245.1). Classification (GTDB taxonomy): domain Bacteria; phylum Bacillota_I; class Bacilli_A; order ML615J-28; family CAG-313; genus CAG-313. The sequence goes on along the minus strand of JAMPAL010000001.1, from coordinate 102,993 downwards.
TACAATCGCAATTTTACCTGCTGTTTGAATGACATCGTTTGTAGATTGACCAAAATTAACATGATCATTGGGGTGAACAAAATCATAAACACCTTTTTTTCCGCCCATTAACTCATTCGCACGATTGGCAATGACCTCATTGGCGTTCATATTGATACTAGTACCCGCACCACCTTGAATAAGATCTGTTACAAATTGGCCATGGAGTCTACCATTGAGAATTTCATCGCAAGCAAGCATAATAGCTTTACCCACTTTTTCATCAATGTTTCCAGCATCTATATTGGCTTTTGCGGCAGATTTTTTCACAATAGCGAGTGCTTTGATCAATTGTCTACAAATGCCTCTTTTTGTTATTTCAAAATTTTCTTTTCCTCTTAAGGTTTCAATACCATAATATGCTTCCGCCGGTACTTGTCTTTCGCCTAAAGAGTCTCGTTCTATACGGTATCTCATTTTTTTCTCCTCTAGAATTTTTTTCATTCTTATATATGATACCATACTTTTTATTTTTTTTCAAATAAAAATAAATGCAATTTTAAAATTCAAATACTAGAAATCACTTTTCCACATAAAATGGTATAAGGTGATATAAAAATGAAATTAAAAATTCATCACGTAGAGCAGTTAAAAGGTACCATATCCATTAGTGGAGCTAAGAATGCAAGTTTACCTCTTATGGCATGTTCACTTCTTACAAATGAGCCCATTTGTCTTTATCATTTTCCAAATATTACAGATACCTTATGTATGAAAGAGATTTTGCAATCCATAGGTGTAGAAATACAATATGTTCCCGATGAACAAAAAATCATATTGACCAAAAAACAGATAAAATTAGATTTATCTATGGATTTGATTCGACAAATTCGAGCTTCATATTATATTATGGGTGCATTGGTTGGTTGCAACGTTTCTTTTGAAACGGTATATCCTGGAGGGTGTAATTTCTCAAGGCGTCCTATCGATTATCACATTGATGCTTTTGAAAAATTAGGTTATCAAATTGATGAAGTGTCTAGTAAATTGATTTTTCAAAGTCCAAAGTCTGAGAAAAAAAAGAACGTGAATATATATCTGCCACAAAAGTCAGTTGGCACAACTATTAATATTTTATTGGCAAGTGTCAAACGATTAGGTAAAGTCAGTATATATAATGCTTCCACTGAGCCTGAGGTATTAGAAGTCATTGCATTGTTAAAGCAAATGGGAGCACAGATTGAGATTGTACAAGATACTATCCGAATTGAGGGAGTAAGAGGATTAAAAGGGGCAAATTTTACTATTATGAGTGACCGTATTGAGGCAGGGAGTTATTTACTTTTGGCTAGTGCCATTCCACATGCTCACCTCACCTTGCAAAATGTAGATATTCAGTATTTAGAAGAAGTCATTAATACATTACAACGTATGGGATTGCATATACATATTGGAGATAATCAAATTGAGGTTATCAATGATACTCCACTGATAGGTACAACAACGATAGTAGATATATATCCATATTTTCCAACAGATTTACAACAAATTTTATCTGTAGTCTGTTTGACGGCTACTTCACCTTCTATTATAAAGGATTTAGTCTATCCAAATCGGTTCTCACAAGTAGAAGCAATGAAAAAGATGGGAGGGTTAATTACAATGGAAGATAATGAACTGCATATTTTTCCTTCTACATTAACTGGAACAACCATACAAGCATATGATTTACGATGTGGCTTTGCGTGTATTGTATTAGGAGCAATAGCAACACATACTACAGTCATTGAAAATGCTCAAATTATATTGAGAGGATATGAACAAATTGTACCTAAATTAAAATCAATGGGTGTCTTTATCCAAATTTTAGAAAATGAAAGATAATGGCAGAAACACTTGAATAAAGCATAGATTTGTAGTATAATATAGCAGAATGTAAGAAATAAGGAGGATGTCAAAGATGGGTAATGAGACATTCAAAATGATTGTTTTAGGAATTGATATTTTTGTGCTTTTCATCGGTTTGATAGCACTATTAAAAGGCTTTACGAAAGGGACAATTCGAACAGGAATTATTGTAGCAATTAAAATTGTTCCCCTTATACTTTGTTTTATCTTTGCAGGAAGAGCAGCGAAAAAAGTCATCTATATAGAAAATCATGTTTTTACAGAAGAAGAAACTTCTCTTTATACATGGATTGAAGAAAGTGTTGCCAATCAGTGTTTTGAAGGTGATATGAATAAATTAAAGGAAGCAAAAATGGATATTTTGATTGAAGATATGGCTATTTCAGTAGGACGATTTATCATTTGCCTTTCTTTTGCTATTGTATGGTTATTGATTGGAGCACCATTATTGCGATTTATTTTCTTTTTAGTACTTCCTGGGATAAGAAAGAAAAAACATCGGTTATTGCTAGACCGACTACTTGGTTTAGGAATAGCTTTGATTGGATTTGTGTTTATGTTTTACATCTTTGTTTTACCACTATATGGTGCTGTAGAAGTAACACAAAAAGCATTAGAAGAAGCAGCAAAACAAGACGAAAGTTATGTGGAACAATCAGAGAATTTAAATGAAATGGTGTCTTCATCTTTTATATTGAAGACAACGAAGACATTAGGTAAAAAAGAAAATGGCTCCTTTGGTTTAGCGGCCAAACGTTTAGGTAATGTATTTCAAATCAAAACCAATGGTGTAACCATTAATTTTGTTAAAGAAATAGATTCGCTTTCCCCTATATTACCACGGGTTTTAGATATTGCAGAAGGTGCATCACAAGATATTTCAAATAACGAAAAATTAGATTTGCTTACAGAAGAAGATATCCATTTACTTTGTACTTATTTAGGAGATAGTAAAGTTATTGAAGCATTTTATCCATATATCATTGGCTATTTACAAACCGAACAAGAAAAATTAGATATTCAAAAATGGAATCTAGACTTTGATCGGTTATCCAAATTAGATATTAACCAAAACTTTTCAGAAACAGAACCTTTTTTAAAATCAGTTTATCAGTTACTTCAACATATCAATTTAGATGATTTTCAAACTGAACAATTATTAGAAAGTGATACATTTGCAACCGATTTTAGCGATGCTTTAACAAAGGCAATGGAGGTTGAATTGTTTGAGGAGTGCTTTACAAAAGTATCTTATTTTTATTTACAAGATTATTTCAAAGAAACTGAATATGCATTTGTGACAGATTGGATCAATGAGATATATATTCAAACGCATCTGGCAAGCGATGTAAAAGAAGTGGTCAGTGCATATCAATTGCTAAAAGAAACCAAAGTATTGGATTATATTCGGAAAGTAGAAGGAACATATACATTTACAAGTGAGTTAAAAAAACAATTGCAAGAAGCTAAACGTCATATTTTGTGCGTTTATTTGTTAAAGGATAATTACCCATTAATCTTAGAAAAGATGGCACATCAAATTGAAAAAAGTTTTGATGTGAGTGAGTATGGAATTGATATAGAGGCGTTCATAAAAGAAGAAGTAGATTGGTCAAAAGAAACAGAGGTCTTATTTGATATTTGTATAGATGCATATGAACTGGTTTTAACTTGCCCTTTTGATCAAAACGATTTATCCAAATTGTTAGAAAATGAACACACGGCAGGCATTATTCAAACGATAATTGAAGATTTAAATCGCTCTACTCTTGCCAAAACGTATTATTTACCAGCAGTCATTGTGATGTTACAAAAAGCAACACGCGATTCCGAATTTGAGTCCATTGTCAATTTGATTCAAGTAGACTATCTTCAACAAGATTTTTCAAGCGATGTGGAAGCTTTCTTTAATGCATATCGAATAGCACAAGAGATTCGATTGAAAGATCATTTTGACACCAATCAAACTTATCAACTTGATTTAACAGATGAAAAGACCAAATTACAAGTAGAACAATTACTAGATTGTTTACTCAGTTTACAATTGTTGCAAAAGAATGAACAGCAGTTGGTACAAATATTTTTAGATATGAGTGGGATGAATCAATATATAAGTTATACCGCACCAAGCACGCCAACCAATTGGGATGAAGAACAACCTCGGTTAAAACAAGTGTTATTAGATATTATTGATTTAAGTACAGATCTTTCTTTCCTAGAAAAGGATATATCTACACTAGATAATGCTTTAGATATAGCTGAAAAAGTGGGTGGATTCTTTGATGATATGTATGTTTCTCATATCATGCAACCCTATACGTTTACACTTTTGGATATTGTATTACAACAAACTGAATTTACAATGACGCTTACGGAACAAGAAAAAGAAATCATCATGCAACATACAATGAGTCAAGAATTAGGTGTACTTGTAGAAGTGTTAAAAAATAGCAAACATATATTCTTAAAAGATACGCTAACTGGCCAAGTACAAACTGATAGCATCCAAGGAAGTGCAGTTGAACAAATCATGATGCAATCAAGTACATCTATTCTTGCTTCAAAAGTAATAGGACAACTTTTAAATGATGCTTTAGGTGAAAAGGGAATGAACATTTTACCAATAGATGATATCACACATCAACCTAAATACGATTTTACACGTCCAGAATCGCTACAGATGTATGCACAAACGATGGGACATATGATTGATATTGCGCAAGCTATTCAAGATACTGATAAAAATCATATTACCGATGAAACAATACAACGATTGTCTACGGCTTTTTCTACACTTGATCAAATCGAAAATAGTACAGATTTAACCTATGATATGTTATCACAAGTGGTTGGAAATGAAGGCCTAGAAATAGATGAAAATGTAGATTGGACTAAAGAAGCAACCACCTTAACTAGTGCATTGACTACATATCAAGAAGCAATTAGTCAACAAGCAGAATTTAACATTCAAGATTATCCAGAACTAGCTACTCAAGTAGAAGAAAGCGCTGTGATTGCTGCGGTTTTAACATATTTAGAGATATTATAAAAAACAAGTAAGAATTCAAATCCATCGATTTGAATTCTTTTTTGATAGGTTAAAATTTAAACAAAAAATTCCTAGCATATGCTCTTGTAACAAATTGGAATATTTCACCATAAAAGGAAATAAAATATAAAGGTAAAAACGAAAAAAATGTAAAAACATTCTAATTAGTTAAAAACACTTGCAAAAAAAATAAAAATTTGGTAGAATAAATGAGTAAAGTCATGAAAAAAAGAGGTGAAAATGATGGATTTTAATCAAATCTTACTATTTGCTGGTTTGGGATTGCTAGCAATAGTATTACTTTTCGCGCTTTGGGGCTTTTTAGGTGGACTAAAAAGAGAACTAAGGTGCGTAGCCGTTTTCATAGTTTTACTAGTTTTATCTTGGCTAGTATTCGGTGATCAAGCCACTTTACTCAATGTAAAGGCAGGCCAACAAGTTGCTGAAATGCTAGGTATTCAAGATGATTCTATCTCTACAATTTGGGATGCTATTTTAGTGTATGCTAGATCAGTTATTCCAAATGGAGAGGGTTTACTAGTTGAAGGAAAGGAAACGTACACGCTTTTCTATAGTGTTGTCGGCGCCATCTTCCGTGCAGTCGGATTACTTGCTGGCACATTAGTTGTATTAATCATTTCTCCAATCATTCGTTTGATTACACATATGATTGAATTGATTATTCGTGCAGCTAAGAAGAAAAAACCTATAGAACAAGCAGCTAGTGAAAAAACAACTGTTTCAGAAAAAGAACAAGTTGTCATTTCTACTGGCGAAGAAAGTGTCGAAGAAGCTGTAGTAACGAAAGAAGCAAATGAATTGGTCAAGAAACCTGCTGGAAAAAAACGCTGGTGGGGGGCTCTTGCGGGGTCATTGAAAGGTGTCTTTGTAGTTATTTTGGTTTGTGTGCCACTTTCTGGGATTTGTACAGTTCTTAACACAGCTACTCCTGAAACCAAAGGGATGATTTCCGATTTGGTAAATGGGAAAGAACAACAAACAACCTCAACAGATGATCCAATTGAAATGATATTTGATTTTGCAAAAGCCTATGACGAAAGTGGTCTAGGTAAATTTGCAAATGCATCTAGTTATTTCTTTGGTAAATCATTTAGTGAAAGTTTGTTTGATGATTTGCTAAGAATTGAAACAAAAAACCAAAATATTAGTGTAAGTGAAGAATTAATCACTTTTATCAAAGCTGCAAATGCATTAAATGGCAAATCCAATCCCGAAAAATGGTCAATTGAAGAATTGAAAAATGCCTTAAATGCATTGAAAAAATCAAAGTTATTGGTTGAGGGTATGCCTGTAGCGATTGAATACGGATATGAAATACCTGCTATTCAAAAAGCACTAGAAAATGCATATCAAGACTCAGACTATTTAAGTCTGCGTTATATCAACTGGGGTAAAGATTTAGATGCCATTTTAGATGCTATTGTAGAAGCATACCAATTAGGTATTTTCCCACTTGATCAATTCAACTATTTGACAATGAATGCAGAGCAAGTTAGAAATGTTGTGAATGTACTTGCAAAAACAGAATTGATTCAAAAAATACTTCCAATTGCAATCAATACAGGGTTATCTCATGAAAAGGTTGTAGAATGGATCGGTTATCAATTTGTAAGTGGTATTGAAGACATAGATTGGAAAAAGGAATTGAATATCCTTGTGGATATGTATGCTACTTTCCAAACATTTGGTGTTACATCATTTGAAGGGTTAGATACCAATGCACTTATTAAAGATATTCTAAACAATGTGGGTAAAACAGAGGCATTGTTTGAAATCATTAATCAAGCATTAGAAGTAGAATTACTCAAACAAATTGCTGTACCTTCTGGAATTGAATATGCTTCTAATCTTGAAGGATTCAAAAAACTTTTAGAAGATGCTGGTCAGCTTGGTGCATTTAGTGATCTTCGTTTTACAATGACGATTGAAGATTTAAAAGCAGTTGTGGCTGGTGTAAAAACAGCATTACCATTAATTGATTTTTCGAATTATCCGACAATCCAAGTTGATTATTTGAATTTAGATGTAGCCATTTTACATGCGGTTGTAGATCAAATTTTTTCAACATTAGATGAAGAAACAAAAACTTCAAGTTTATATGATGTAGTTAAAATTGGACTTGCAGTAGGACTCAATCAAGCTCAAGTGAAAGAAATTGTGGGCGATGCATTAGATCAAATCAATTTTACAGAAGTCAATTGGAAACAAGAATTCCATTCTATTGTTAACATTTATGAAGAAGTACAAAAGTTTGACTTGAAGACGATTGAAAATGTAAAAGAAAATTATAATAGCATTTTACATGATATTTTAAATGATTCAAATCAATTGGATGATTTATTGGTCATGGTACATCACATTCTATCTCTTCAAATTGCAGATTTAGTTGTGGTTCCAGTAGGAATTGACTACGCACTTCATCAAGAGCAAATTCGAAAATTATTAGAAGATGCAAAACAATTAGAAGCCGTAGAAAAATTAAAAGAGACACTCACTACTGATGATTTGAAAAAGATTGTAAGTGCAGTTAGAGAAGCTGCTAATTTGGCTAACTTTGAAGAATTTCCGAACAGAGTAACAGCAGATTATTTACACTTAGATGCCACTATTTTACGTAGTGTGGTCAACAAATTATTTTCATCTCAAAGGATGAATGAAATTATCAATATTGCTGTAACGGTTGGAGTTTCGATAGAAAAAGTTCAAGATATGACTAAACATGCTTTAGACAATGTCGATTTCAGTCAAGTAGTATGGGATAAAGAATTAGGCCAATTAGTGAGTCTATATGAAACATTCCTTACTTTTGGTTTTGAATCTGTTGAAGAATTCCAAACTAAAAATTGGGTAGATATTGTTCAAGATATTTTAGAAAATACAGATAAATTTGAATCTGCGAATACATTCGCTAGTCAATTGGTTGATTTGCAATTGTATAAACTTGCAGGTACACCTACAATGCAAAAGTTCTTAGATGAATTTATTGATCAAAAAGCAAATGAGTTTGGTGACATTGTAGATGTAAATGGTATGTCAAGTGAAGAATGGAAAGAAGATTTAAAAGATATTTTGGATATTGCTAAGGCTGCCAATGAAATCAAAGTATTAGACAATTTAAATCCTTTTGTATATCAAAACTTAGATCTTACAAGTGATCAAGCTATTGCTAATTTAAAATTGATTGTAGAAAAAGCATTAGGATTACATATTCTTGGTGACAATCAATTAAAGAATAAGCTTGTTCTTGCTTCTATGAGACAATTTGGTTGGATTGAAGTTTTAGAAGAAGATGCTTTCCAAAATGTAGATTGGAACAATGAAACTATTGTTATTTTAAGTTTGATTGATACGTATGCAAAATTGATTGATGTAGAAGGATTTGATATTTATAATCTTTCTAGTTTGACTGAGAATATAGAACAATTGTTAGAAAATGATACATTCTTAGATTATGTAGTAGAAGCACTTGAAAACATTGTTGAATCTCAATTGGTATTAACTGTATTACCAAATGTTTTAGATAAATATTTGGTACCACAAATTGAAAAATTAGAAACAATAGATGATAGCGCTTTGATTAAAGATATTTTAGATCATATTTCTTCGGAAGAATTGGTCAATGAAGTGATCAAATTGGTTGATGTTGTAAAAGCCGCTGTTGATTTAAATGTATTGGACATCAAAGATGATGGATTACATGCTCTTGCATTAGAACAAGTAGATGCAATGAAGACCATTGTTTCGGGTATCTTTGATTCTAAAATCATCCAAGGTTTTGAAGGTAGAATCATTCGTGTATTGTTAAAAGTTTCTGGTCTTTTAGACATTGAAAAAGATGGAGATGTATACAACCAATTAATTGAGTTAGATTATACAGGTGAAAAAGATATTCTATTATCTTTCATTGATGAAATTAGTAATGTATTACAAGATGAATCATTCACCCTATTTAATGAGCAAAATCAATTGATTCTTGATTTAAATTTCTGGGCAGAAAATGAAAATGCACAAGCTTTAGTCAATGGTGTAAAAGTATTATTTGGTACTTATGAGGACACAAATGTAAGTGGTTCTAAATTAATTGAAGTTTTACTTCCTACTATTTATGATACTTATGTAGAAGCTAAAAATATCATTCCAGAAGATTTCAAGAGCATTGTAGAAGAACTAGATGTAACCAATGCAAGTGGACAAACGCTTGCACATGATTTACGTTGCTTGGTATATGTATTAGATCAACTTGTTTCTGTGGATGCACAAACATTCTTGACCAAAGAAGGCAATATCGCTATCAATGATCAATTGAGTGATGCCCTTTGCAATATTATTGATGCATTACATGATATGGAGTTATTCCGTGGTCATGAAGAAGCAACATTATCTTGGGGTGTAAATTATATTGCATCATTACTGAAGATTGAACTTGGTGCCATCAATGAAGACTTCTCTAATGTAGATTGGCAAGGACAAAAAGCGGTATACAAGAATATCATTACAGATATTGTTGCTTTATTTAAAGAAAATCAAGTTGCTGATGTAAATGCCGCAATCGAAATTATTCAAGGTATTCTTAAAGGTAATCATGAATATGACACATATGTAACAGATGCCAATGCCACAAGTATATTGAATATCATTGATAAAATTGCAGATGTAGAAGTGATTGATGCAATTATTCCACTAGGTATCAAATATGGTGTAAAATTCCTTGGTGAAAAAGGTATTCAATTGGATTATATCTATGAACTTACAAATGAACAATTGGTAGATGATTTCCATAGTTTAGTGACAATTGCTCACAAATTAGTAGAAGATTTATCTATTGTAGATTACTATCTTGATAGAGAAAAAGGCGAAATGCCTTTACCTAATGAATCTGTAGTTCTTTCAGTTGTTGATGATTTATATGAATTAAATTTAGTACAATGTGCAAATGGTCGTTTAGCAGAAGCAGTTTATGATAAATTGATTGAGCTCTATGCACAAGATCAAGTATTTGAACTAAGCAAAGCTGATTTTGATTTTAGAAATATTAACTGGGCAAGTGAAAAAGAAGTTATCAAAGAACTCCTTGCATTAGGATACGATTTCTTTGAAACAGCAAATGTTCAAACGATGTATGCTGCAGTAAACTTCTTTAAAGATAAGTGGTATACTTATCCAACCGTATTGACTGATGAAGTAGGTTATATTGCTACAGATGCACTAAGAACCTTACAAGAATCACAATTGCTAGGTAACATCATTGAAAAAGGCTTTAAATATTTGATTAATTTAGCTAATCGTTCAGGTCAAGTTCCGTTCTCTATTGATTATTTAGCTCAAGTTTCTAAAGAAGCATTGATTGAAGATCTAGGCACATTAGCGAATATTCTCGATGAAGCAATCACATTTGGTGCTATAGAATACTTAAGAACAAAGAATATTCAAATGGTTGACTTAAATAAGGTTGCTGATATTGTTGAGCATATGTATGATTTAAATGTTGTACAAGCAAATGAAAGCGAATTATTGTTTAATGCTATCAACTATGGATTGAAATTAATCAATGATAAGTGGAACGATACTCTATTTGTAACTGATTCACAAGTGAAGACAATTGATGTAAAACAAGAATTTACCCTTCTTGCACAAATCATTAGAAATGCACAAAGAGTATTAGACAAACAAGATTTACGTTCTATAACAGATATTCAAGCATTCATAAGCGGAGATACATATAAGAAAGAAGCATTCTATGATGTGGAAACTGGTGAAATTCTTTCTGATATTTTAGTAGAAGTAGTAGATTCTCAAATTCTTCAATTGGTACTTGTAGATATGATTGATTTGGTAGCAACTCAAGTCAAAAAAGTGGATTTATCTTTCTTAAAAGGTGCACTAACAAAAGAAGAATGGGTAGAAGATATTCGTACTGTAGCGAAGTTAATTGTTCCTGCTATTCAAGCTGAGCTTATCAAATTAGTATTTGGATTAGATGTAAAAGAATTACCACTTCATATGGATATTTACTCAGAAATGGTTCCTGTTTTAGGTAATTTAAATCTTTTAAATTACAAATGGGCAGACATTGCAACGTTTGCAACAAACCAAGTATTAGAGGCAATAAAGGTAGAGGATCGGGTAGAAACAAATCTATTTGAAGGTATTGCCTTTAAAGATGAAGTAGCTAGTCTTGTTCAAGCGATTCAATCATTACAACAATCATTTGAAAATGCGTCAATCGTAAAAGTACAAGATGTAATTGATATCATGCAATACAAGGCATATAAAGATGTTAAATATGCAACTGAAGCTGTAGTAAATCCATTACTAGATGCGTTAGATGCCTTACTTGATACACAAACTTTACAAGTTGTATTACCAACGGTTGCTAATGTGGGGCACGATCAATTGACTAAAAATGAAGCAACAAAAGATTTTGCATTCATATTAGAAGATTTGAATCAAGTAGAATTGGTAGAAGACGCGAAATTATTAGTTGCATATTTAAAAGATGCGGTAACAGTAGGCGCATTAGAATACATCACTACAAAAGATATTCAAAACTTAAATGTTGAAAAAATAGCTGAAATGGTGGATGGATTATATGACTTCCATATGATTCAAAAACATGCACCAAACTTGATGAATGAATTGTTCAAAATAGCAACAAAGAAAGTAGTTATTTCATTCAATGTGACATTAGCAGATTTTGAAACTATTCAATATCAAAATGAATTTACGTCACTTGCAGAAGCTATTTTAGCTATTCGTCCATTAATGAATAGCTTAGAATATACATCTTTGAAAGATGTAATGAAGATTATCAATAACAAAGATTATCAATATAGAGCATTCTATAAAGGGGCAACTCTAGATGCATTAGTGGATTTAGCACGTGAAACATTAGATTTAGAAACAGTTGCTTTCTTATTACCAGATGTGTTCAATTATGGATTAGATCAAGTAAAAGGAGTAGATGTAGCCTTCTTAAAAGACGCATTTACAAAAGAGGAATTGGTACAAGATGCAAGACAAATATTGTTAGCAGTAGCACCAATGGATAGAGCTGAAATGATTGATGTTATGTTTGGTACAAAGATTGAAGATACGATGTTACATTTCAACGATTATGAAGAAATCATCACAGTAGTAAGTGAACTTCATATTTTGAATAAGAAGTGGGCGGATATAGCAACACTTGCAACAAACAAAACATTAGAAGCATTAAAATCAAGTGATAGAGTAGAAGCAAGTTTATTTGAAGGTATTGTATTCAAAGATGAAGCTTTACAACTTGTTCAAGCATTAGAAAACTTGGATCAAACTTGTATTGCTGCAAATCTTTCTACTGTAAAGAATGTAATTGATATTGTTAGAGAGGGTTACTATAAAGATGCTAAATATGCAAATGAGGCAGTAGTAAATCCATTATTAGAAGCATTAGATGTATTACTAGATGTACAAACTGTACAAGTCTTATTACCTACTGCTACAACACATATCATTACTTATTTAGATGAAAAACATATTCAATATTCATTTGTATTAGAAGATTTGAATCAAGTAGAATTGGTAGAAGACGCGAAATTATTAGTTGCATATTTAAAAGATGCGGTAACAGTAGGCGCATTAGAATACATCACTACAAAAGATATTCAAAACTTAAATGTTGAAAAAATAGCTGAAATGGTGGATGGATTATATGATTTCCATATGATTCAAAAACATATTGTAGAATTATTATCTACAGTAGTTGAAACACTAGATTTAGCTATCAAAGACATTGTAATTGATATTACATCTCAAGATTTAGAAACAGTAGATTATGCACTTGAGTTTAAACAATTGGCTGAAGTCGTAAGAAGTATAGGTTTATTAATGGATAGTCTTGAATATACTTCATTAAAAGACTTAACAGAAATGATGAAACGTAAAGATTATAATGCAAATGGTTTCTATACTGAAGCTTCTGTAAATGCAGCAGCAAATATTTTAGATGCGGTAGCTCATCTTCAATTGGCAGAAATCGTTCTTCCTAGTGCAATTGACTATGCAGTAGTATATGCTGCAAGCAAGAATTTAGATTTAGCTTTCTTACAAAATGATCGTTATAATGGCGCACTTCAAGTAGAAGACTTAAAGACAATGGCAACGATTTTACCACTTGTATATGAATTAGGTATTAGTGATTATTATTTCAAACAAGAAGGTAAAGATTTAGATGCATCTATCATTAATGCTATTTTAGATCAAGTAGGTCAGTTGAATGTAGCTAATCTATTCTATAAAGATTTATTAGTATTAGGTGTAAATAAAGTATATAGTCTTGCAAAATTAGATGCTAAAGTAACACTAGAGGACTTTAATCAAGTTGTATTTGAAACTGAAATTGAGACATTCCAAAAAGCTGTTGTGGCCTTCAAAGCTATGATGGATGAAAAGGGATTAAGTACGATTGCGGATGTAGTTGCTTTCTTCAATGACAAGACATATGCAAAAGCAGAATGCTATGATGTGTCAATGGGGTATGACTTAGCTACATTTGTATCAGAAATTGCTGATTCTAAAGTAGTAGAAGTGATGCTTCCTGTATTCTTCAATTATGGATTAGATCAAGTAAAAGGAATAGATGTAACCTTCTTAAAAGATGCATTCACAAAAGAAGAATTATCAAGTGATTTAAAACAATTATCCAATGCTATTGTTCCAATCATTCGTGCAGAATTGGTTGATGTATGTCTTAAAGCAATTCAATTTGAAGAAATGTCACTTCATTTCAATGATTATGAAGAAATTGTCAAAGCAGTGAGTGAACTTCATATTTTGAATAAGAAGTGGGCAGATATAGCAACACTTGCAACAAACAAAACATTAGAAGCATTAAAATCAAGTGATAGAGTAGAAGCAAGTTTATTTGAAGGTATTGTATTCAAAGATGAGGTTCCACAACTTGTTCAAGCATTAGAAGAATTTAAAGCCGCTTATGTTGCATCTAATGTCTTAACAGTAAAAGATATTTTAGGTATCTTCAAGAATAAGAACTATAAAGATGAAGCTACATTGAATCGTAATGTAGCAAACGCCTTTGTCAATGGTATTGATCAAGCAGTTGAGGTAAAAACACTTCAAGTATTATTACCAACATTCGCAATGCATATGGCTAAGTTTACTGGTCAAAAAGGATTTGCAATGGAATATTTATTCATTGATGCAACAAAAGAAGAGTTAGTAGCAGACGTACATACTCTTGCATCTATGAGTCGTGAATTATTGGATTATGGAATGCTTGAGTTTATGCTATTTGGTGGTGCAATTGATGTATCTACAGCAGATGTTATCAATGCTGCAATCGATAAGATGCAAGCATTAAATTGCATGAGTCATAATGAACAAAATCTATTAACTGCATTATTTGATAAATTAGGTATTAACACAACTTCAATGGCTTTGAGTACAATTGACTATAAGCAAACTTGGTCTGAAGTAAATGAAGTTGTTCGTATTGCATATCGCGTTTTCAACGCTAAACAAGCCAATACACTTTCTCAAATCAAAGCATTATTCACTAAAGAATTTGTCCAAGAATTGTGGAAAGTAAACGAACAAACAGATACATATTTAGATGCAATGATTGATTTAGCTAAGTTATGTAGCGAATCCGAATTAGTAGAAGCAATTGCTTTCCCTGTTTCGGAAAAATATGTAAAAGAGGATAATAAATTATTTGATTTAATTGGTATTCACCAAATTTACAATCATCCACAAGAATTTACAGCCGATTTAAGTGCATTTGCCACAACAATTGAATCGATTCGTACATTAGATTTATACAAGATTGTAAAAGAAGATGCACCATATCCATTTGATCGTGCTGATGTAGTTGAAACAGTAGTAAATCATTTATTTGGTTTATATTACTTCAATAATGATGGTAGACTTGATGCTGTAATCAAAGCTGTAGATGGATTAGTTTCACAAGACTTAAGTGATATTACTGCTGATGGTGTAAACTTAAAAGCAGATGCACCTAAGATAATTGAAATGTATAGTTATTTCTATAACATTACACAAAATAAATATTGGACAATCAATAGCAATGCTGATGTGAAGAATAAAAACTTCAACATGCAATTACTCGGACAAGCAAGTTTCTATGAAAATACATTAGACTTCATCTTAACTTATATGGATACGACGATTTATGAAAAGACTGGGCCTGCTATTTTATTAGTATCCCTTCCTCTTATGAAAAAGTTCGCACCTCAATATTATGAAGCACTTGACTTAGAACACTTGACTTTAGATGTTGTAGAGCATGATATTCCATATTTAGAAGATATTGTCTTTGCTATGAAAGAAATGGATTTAACTACAACTATTGAAAATAAAGCATACTTTACAGAACAAATGCGTGATATGGTAATGCGTATATTTGATGATGTGGTTGCACTAGATATGTTAAATGGACATATGGAAGCTGTACTTACATTAATTGCTAAAGACTTTATCAATGGTAAGAAGATTGCTGGATTTGAAATTGCAGAAGATGCATTCAAGTTTGAAACAACTGTATTTGAGTTAGATAAAGATGATATGAAACTAGTAATGAATGAGTTATATGATTTGTTTGCTAGAGAAAATATCAACAATATAGAAGACGCAAAAGCCTATATTCAGCAATTGATGAATAAAGCAGGTATGAAAGCCTTCTTAAGTCAAGAAGCAAATTGGGTAATGATGGAAAATATAATGAGTGCATTATCTCGTATGACACTTGTACAAGAAAATGGATTAGCGATGATGAATAATATCGTTACACCATTTATTGAACAATACTCATTAACTTTAGGTCATGCAAGTGATTTAAGTATGTATACAAATGAAGAATTTATGGAAGATTTAACTCTTGCTACAGCATTAGTCAAAGCACTTCATCAGTTAGATGTTGTATCTATTTTAAATAATCAAAATATTGATTATGCAAATGTAGATGCAGTTGAGACTATTTTGTCAAGTTTAGCAGATATGAATTACTTCAAGTATCATATGGATCAAATCATTAACTTTGTAGATAGACGTTCTATTTTACCATTCAGTATTCAAGCATTACACTCAAGTGAATTTGACTTTGCTAGTGATATGTGTTTATTTGCACAAATGTACAAAGATTTAGTTCCTTATTTAACAAGCAAATACAATCCATTCTCTACATATAAAGATATTCGTGTCTTTATGAATAGTGGATTCAATATCACTAAAGATATGTTAAGTGGTACAAACCTATATCGATATAATTTTGTGGATGCTTATGATAAACTTGTTCAAACAACAACTTATCAATTGCTACTTCCTGAATTAAAAGAGTTTGTAGAAACAAAAGTTCCTGAAAAATATCGTGGTGTAGTTGCTGCAGTATCATTTGATGGACTTACTTTTGCTCAAGTAAAAGAAGATGCTCTTCTTTCTGCAACACTAGTTAGAACTCTTGTTGATTTTGGTATTATTGACGCTGTGAAGAATAAAGATATTCCATTTACGGGTAAAATAATATCAACATTAGATGCTCAAACAGCAGAGATTACAAGAACAGAAGCTTTAAATAGCATAGTAGATAATCTTGAAGCATTACATTGCTTAGCTAATAGAAGTGAAGTTCTTTTAGAAGCACTAGAAACATTGGGTGTAATCACCAATGAGATTGATTTAAGTGGCATAAATTGGGAAAATGAGTTTGCTTACTTACGTACACTAATTACAGAAGGTATTGAAGTATTTGAATCATGTGGTTGGAATACAGTAAAAGAAGTATACGCGTATATTAAATCTCTCAATAGAGCCAATATTCAATCTGAAATGAAAGCTATGGCTAGACTTGCTGACACAGATAGTTTAGCAGTAGTAATGGAAACATTAGATTTATCTGATGCCTTTAATCAATTATTTAAACCTCTATACAATAGATATGTATATCATCGCTTACCTGTATCACTTGGTGAACTAGGTAATTTGGATGAATACACAATTGCTGATTTAGACGAAGATATGGCACGTGTTGCACGTATTACAAGAGCAATAGCTCAAATGGATGCTGTTCCTGGAAGTATTAAAGACAATGTGACCAAAGATGAGTGCATAATCCCTGCACAAACTATCATTGAAGAAGTCTTTGCTCTAAACTTTGTAGATCAAAAGAAACAAGAACTTGTTCATTTTGCTAACACCTTTGTTGGTGAAATAGATATGAGTGATCTTGATTTAACAGGTGTTGATTTAGCGAATGATGGTAAGATCCTTTCTGCATATGCAAAAGAGATCTTAATGATTGTTGCAAAAACAGGATTACTTAAAGTTAAACTTCAACATCTAGGTAACACAGAATTAATGAGCGCAGTTGTTGCATTATATCATGGTGCATTAGACACAAATGTGTTCAAAGCAATTTCTAGCTGGGGATATGAAAAATATGTATTACCTAAACTTGAAAATGCAAATCTTGCTCATCGATTAGGTATTGATGAAAATTCAATTGAACCACTTTGTCAAGAATTTGGTGTTGTATTAGATGCCTTACTTGATATGGGTGCTTTCAGTAATGATGGAATTGATTTCACACATCCAGAAAATACAGATCGTTTGTTTGGTGTGTTCACAAATGTATTTGATTTATCAGATAAAACAATGACACCAATCAATAAATTAAAGAAGAATATGTATGTACTTGGTAAAGTGGATTTGGTATATCCAGAAGGTAGTCTAAAAGCAGAATTAAAAGCAATTTATCGCGCAATGATGAAAGCTCTTGATTTGGTTGAACGTTATGGTGATCAATTGAAGACAGACAAATATGAATTATTTGGTGATCAAGCATTCCAAAATGAAGTGACTGCTTTAGTAAATCAAGCATTTGAATCAAAAGTACTTGAACAAATTGCAACACCAATTGCAGATGGTATTGTACGTATCTTCACAAAGGATATCGTTGAAATCACAATTTTAGAACATATGGATAGTAAGACATTTGTCAATACATTCTTACCAGATGTATTTAACATTGTAGAAAAAGCCAATGCTCTTGGACTATTCAAGAAGACAATTGATTATAAGAATGCTCAAGGTATTATTGATTTTGCTGATATAGCAGTTCATAGTACAAGTTTTGCACCATACTTAGACCAATTGATGCAATACGCTTGCTATGTAGTAGGTGTAGATATTCGTGATGTTGATTTCTCTGGTGTAAACTGGGAGATGGAATATCAAGGATTGGCTAGTGCTCTTCGTGAAGTAGAAAGTGTATTACCAACGATTGATATTCATGACAAATCTACAATGAAGAATAATGCATTCTTAGATGCAGTAGCTAACGCTACTCCACATATGGAGCAATCAATTATTCTTCCTCTAGTAGCAAGACAATTTGCTGAGAAATTAGCTCAAAAATTATTTGGCAATCGATTCAATCAATATATTAATCGTTTATATCAAACATCTTACACAGATGAAAAATTAATGAGTGACTATGCTCACATTTCCGATATCTTAAAAGCAGTAGTTGACCTAGGCTATTTTGAAGGTGGATTAGATTATAATAATTTAGATCCAATCCTAACACTTGCAGAAGAGTTCTTTGCACTAGAGTATACAAAAGGCTTAGAAACAAGATTACTCAATGCAGTTGTAAAACGCGTTGATGCATTAAAAGCATATACATTTGATTTTGATGCGGTTCAAGATTGGGCAGTTGAACAAGTTGTATTCATGGATGCTTTAAAAGAACTTGTATCTTTAAGTAAGTTAATGGATATCAATAACGTATCTTCAAGTGCATTAGAAGACAAAGCGATTCAATCACAATTTGTAAAAGTAGTTGACACAATGAGCAAGTCTCTTGTTGGACAACAATTCTTACCACAATTCTATATGGATAAGGTAGAACCAATGCTTGGTAATGAAGATTATCGTGATATTGTTGATTTCACTGACCCAGGATTTACTCCTGATAAGTGGGCTAGTGAATTTGAGAAGTTATTTGAAGCCTATAGCAAATTACAAGAAGTAGAGTATGGTACAAGTAAAGAAATTACTCTCCAAGACGCCAAAGCCATTATGCTTTTGATGTTTGGAACAAGAGAACACAAAGAAGATGGTTTATATGCTGTAATATCTAAACCACAACTTTGGTTAACACGTTTCTATGATAGAGGTTTCTTTAATCTTCCTAATAATGCAAAGGTAAGTATTGATACAACAGACAATAGAGATTGGAACGATGAGGCATATCAAATCATGGATTTATTAGATCAAATGATGGCATTTGAAACTTCATCTGGTTCAACATTTGATTATAATGATGTGTATGCTTGTCAAGATGAAGCACAGTTGAAAGAATTCTTTGCAACAATTAATGAATGCGTTGCTGTAAGAACGGCTGTTATGTGTATTGTTTTCAATATTATTGAAGAAAATACTACAGTACAACAACAACTTGAAGCATCTGGATTATTAGATGCGGCGTTCCAAGATGAATATGATTTATATATGAATGGAACATATGTATATAATGAATCTTATTGGACTGATGCAAAAGTACAACAATTTGCAAGTATCATTGCAAGAGCCAATGCACTTTAAAAATAAAATGAGGTAAACCCTTTTGGGTCTACCTTATTTTTTCATCCTTCTATTTAAAACATTTGACTTTTGTTTAAAAATTTGATATAATATGAAAGGTTAATGACTTACTATGATTGATAGACAACCAAATCATGGCGGAAGGAGTGTAAACAATATGCGTGAAGGAATTCATCCAAAGTATCAAAAGGTAACTGTAACTTGTGTATCTTGTGGTTCAACATTTGAAACTGGATCTACAAAAGGCGAAATCCGTGTGGATACTTGTTCAAAATGTCATCCATTTTATACAGGTGAACAAAAATTCGTTCAAGCTGCTGGTAGAATTGATCGTTTCAATAAACGTGCTGCCCAAGCTCAAAAAAAGAATTAGTAAAAAAGAACACGTAGGAGTGCATAGGCATCTTACGTGTTTTTCTTTGCAACAAAAGAATGGAAATAGGAAAAATATGGTATAATAAGATAAATAGAAAAAGGAAGGGTGACTCATATGCTCATTACATTTCATGATGTTTCGGTCAGTTATACAGATAAATGTCTATTGAATCATGTTTCTTTTACCATTAATGATACGGATAAAATTGGTCTTGTTGGCACCAATGGTGTTGGTAAATCTACCTTGCTTAAAACAATTATCGGTGAAAAAGATGTGTTAACAGGCACAATTTATAAAAAGAACGGACTTCGTATAGCCTATCTTTCCCAGATGCCAGTGTTTGAAGAAACGGATACTGTATTAGCCATCGCCAAAAAAAGATCACATGTTGAAAATGAGTATGAAATGAAATCAATGCTCTCTAAATTAGGGTTAGAAAAAGACAATCAATTGGTTTGCCAATTATCCGGTGGAGAAAAAAGAAGATTGGCGCTTGCGATTACGCTTGTTCAACCATGTGATTTGTTGATATTAGATGAGCCTACCAATCATTTAGATATTTGGATGATCAATTGGTTGGAAAAATTTTTAATCAAATGGAATAAGGCCCTATTGTTAGTAACACATGATCGGTATTTTCTAGAACGAATTACCCACAAAACTATGGATTTAGAAGCAGGAAATGTATATATATATGATGCCAATTATTCTGCCTATTTATTATTGAAAGCAGAACGATTAGAACATCAAATGGCTGCAAATCGGAAATTAAAGGCCATTTTAAAACAAGAGGCTGTATGGGCTTCACTTAACCCTCAAGCGCGTTCGACAAAGTCTAAGGAACGGTTAGAGCGTTTTTACGCATTAGAAGAACAGACCAAACAAAGTCAAAGGCAAATACAAGAATTAAATCAAACAATTCGTTTATCCAGTAAAGATACAAGGCTAGGTAAAAAAACAATCGAAATTGTAAATCTTTCGAAGTCGATGGAAGGGAAAGTACTATTCCAACAGTTCTCATATCTTGTCAAACGTTTTGATCGTTTAGGTATTGTAGGAATGAATGGTATTGGTAAAACCACTTTATTTAAGACCATATTAGGCGAAATTTCGCCAGATACGGGAAGTATTATTATCGGGGATACAGTAAAAGTGGGGTACTTTAGACAAGAAGATCAAATTGCTAGCAGTCATATAAAAATTATTGATTACTTAAAACAATTTGGAGAAGAAATAGATACATTAGAAGGAACACTTACAGCTAGTCAATTATTAGAAAATTTTCTTTTCAGCAAAACAATGCAGTATATGAGTGTATCCTGTTTATCCGGTGGAGAAAAAAGAAGACTACAATTGCTCACAGTATTGATTCAAAATCCCAATATCCTATTTTTGGATGAGCCAACCAATGATTTAGATTTATATACCATTGAGCTGTTAGAAGATTATTTAGAAAAGTTCAAGGGAGCAGTAATTGTCATTTCACATGATCGTTATTTTTTGGATAAAGTGATACAACATAGTTTTATTTATCAAAATACAAAGTTGGTAGAGTATACAGGTTTGATTAGTGATTATGTAACGGAGGCTATAGCAAAGCATAAAGAAACAAAATCCAAAGTATCTCTAACAAAAGAAAATATACCTCGATTTACATCACAAGAAAAAAAAGAGTTTGACACCATTGAAGAAAAGATTATGGAAGAAGAAGAAAGACTAGAACAATACAAAAAAGAGACTTTTCTTTGTGGAAGTGACTATCAAAAATTATTGGCTTTAAATGAAACCATTGAACAAGCTCAAATCAAACTTGAACAATTGTATCAACGCTATACATATTTACAAGCCATTCATGAAAAAATAATAGCATATCAAAAGGAGAAATATAAAAGTGAATAAAAAACAAATCTTATTAGAAAAATTAGCGAGTCTAGCCGTAAAAGTGGGTGCCAATGTTCAAAAAGGACAAATTGTCGTTGTGGCATCTACCTTAGAGGCAGCCCCACTTGCAAAGTTGATTCAAAAAGAAGCTTATCAGGCTGGTGCAAAAAAGGTATATATCGACTGGAGTGATGATGAATTAAACCGAAACTATTATACTTATGCTACAGACGAAACCTTACAAGATATTCCAACATGGCAAATAGATAGGATGCATTATTTTGTTGATCAAAATGCTTGTCGTATTGCCATTGACTCTAGAAATCCTCACGGTATGCAAGGAGTGGATATGTCTAGATTGATGTTGGCTGAACGTGCTATTGGTCCGAAAACTGCTTTTTTCCATAATCACTATAGTGCAAGTAAATCACAATGGACAATTGTGGCCTATCCCAATGAGGCATGGTGCAAAACTGTTTTTCCAGATGCAGAACCAACTGAAGCATGGGATAAGTTATTTGATGCCATTATGTATACATCAAGAATTAGTGTGGAGAACAATCCAGTAGAAGATTGGAAAAAACATACCCATACTCTAGAAGAACATAGTCAAAAAATGAATGATTATCGCTTCCAAAGTTTGCATTTCAAAAATAGTTTAGGTACGGATTTAATGATTGAATTGGTTGAAAATCATCTTTGGGCAGGTGGAGGAGAAATGGGTGGCAATGGCGTTTATTTTGTACCCAATATTCCTACCGAAGAGGTATTTACTATGCCACATAAAGATAAAGTAAATGGTAAAGTAGTCAGCACAAAACCACTCAATTATCAAGGGCAATTGATTCAAGATTTTTATTTTATTTTCAAAGATGGGAAAGTTGTAGAGTATGATGCAAAAGTTGGAAAAGAGGCTTTAAAAAGTTTAATTGAACTAGATGAGGGATCTTCTAGGTTAGGGGAAGTTGCATTGATATCGCATGATTCTCCTATATCCAATTTAAATATTTTATTCAATGATACCTTGTTTGATGAAAATGCTTCATGCCATTTGGCGCTTGGCAATGCCTATTCAATGAATGTAGTAGGAGGTACAACGATGTCAGAAGAAGAACTGGTTCAACTAGGATATAATGTGTCATTGACACATGTGGACTTCATGTTTGGTTCAGCAGATATGGAGATTATGGGTACTACTCATGACGGAAAACAAATTCAAATTTTTAAAGAAGGGAATTTTGTATTCTAATGAAAGCACTGATGTCATTTTTAAATCAATCTTATACTTGTTTTCATGCCATTTACCAACTTCAAATGAAGCTAGAACAAGCAGGATTTATTCAGTTATATGAAGAAAACAAATGGGAAATAGAATTAGGTGGAAAATACTATGTTATTAAAAATGGATCGAGTATCATTGCTTTTCAAATTCCCAAAGAGGTCAATACACCTACATGTTCTATTATAGCTAGCCATAGCGATTCTCCTTGTTACAAATTAAAACCCAATATGACACTTCAAGATATGCGTAACGATTATACGCGTCTTAATACAGAGCCCTATGGCGGTATGTTACATTATACATGGTTCGATAGACCTCTTGGCGTTGCGGGGAGAATATTTGTTGAAGAAGGAGATATGGTTCATGAACAATTGGTTGCACTGGACCAAACATTGGTCATTCCAAGTGTAGCCATTCATATGAACAGAAGTAATGAATTTTCACCAAATGCACAAGTAGATTTATTGCCAATTTTTTCAGAATCATCCACTGCATTTGAAGACAAGTTATCTTTGTGTGCAAAAGGGAAAAAAATTCTATCTCATGATTTATTCTTATATAATAAGGAAGAAGCATGTCTAGGAGGGGCAAATCAAGAATATATATTATCTGGCAGGCTAGATGATTTAGAATGTGCCTATTTATCTATAGATGCCTTAGTGAATGCTACACCGTCTAGTATTGCTGTAGCGGCTATTTTTAACAATGAAGAAGTAGGAAGTAGATCTTCTAATGGTGCTGATTCTAGTTTCCTAATAGATGTATTGACAAGAATTGCTCAAGCCCTATCATTAGATTTTTATTCCTTGATGTCTCAATCTTTTATGGTTTCGGCAGATAATGCACATGCGGTACATCCTAATCATCCTGAAAAAAGTGATATGAGCAATGCAGTATATATGAATAAAGGAATTGTGATTAAGCACCAAGCTGGATTAAGCTATACTACAGATGGGTATAGTGAGGCTATCTTTAAAAAAATATGTCAAATGGTTCAAGTACCTTACCAAGATTATACCAATCGTAGTGATATAAGAGGTGGAAGTACTTTGGGGGCTATTTCGCAGTCACATTTTAGTATACCTAGTGTAGACATAGGACTTGCCCAACTCGCTATGCATTCTTGTTATGAAACTGCTGGAACACAGGATGTGATATATATGAAACAAGTGTTTCAACAGTTTTATGAAATATCTATTCAAAAAGAAAAAGGCAAGGCTATTTTGAAAACATTCAAAAAAATAGCTTAATAAAAATTTCCTAAAGAAATAGAATAATCTCTCAAACGATAGGATTCAATTTATGAAAAGAGATATTGATAAACCATTAAAAGACGTTTGAGGATCAAGTACAATCACAAGATAAAGGCTTTCTAAACAAGAGTAGCCTTTATCTTTTTTTCATCTTCTTTTTTGACAACGCTTTCTAATTGTCTTTTCTTGTAAAAAAAACAGAAGCAAGATATAATATGTTTGAGATTACATCTCCCCCCAAAAATTTGAAGAAAAGGAAAATTTGAAAAAGATGAAAAAAGTATTTGTTTTTCTAGCTTTAGTCTGGGCATCTTTAGGAATGACTGCTTGTGTGGTTCAAAATAATGCACAAACTGCAGTCAAAGATGCAATGGTTGAATGTTTTAAAGACGTTGATTTGTCCAAAGTAGAAGCGAATCTCGAATTTAAAACAAAACTTGGTGAGGTAACACTCAGTTATATGTCTTCGGATGAAAATATTATTTCTAACGAAGGTATAGTCAATCGACAAACTGAAAATGTAACCATAGAAATTACTGTTACATTTACAAAAGATGATTACAGTGAAAAGAAAGTCTATTCAGTTACTGTTGTCGCAAAGAGTAAGACGACCATTCAAGAGGTAAAGCAATACAATGCCGGAGAAGCTGTTGTAGTAGAGGGAATTGTAGCTTATGTTGTTTATGGGACTGAAAAGAATGTACCAGTGGGTTTCTATATATTTGATGAGACTGATTCCATTTATGTACACAGTTCAAGTTATGCAGAAACAGTAAAAGTAGGTAACCTTGTACATATTCAAGGTGAATTTACAAAGTATGTTGATGCCAATAGTACAACTTCAGCTGAAAAAGCAGGTTATACAGGTGCTAAACAAATTATCCCTACCACACTCACGAATGATAACCAAATTCATTCTGTGCCAATGTCATTTATTCAAGAGACATCAATTGCTGATTTATGTATGATACCTGTATCAGAAAATATTACATCGAATGTATATAAAGTAGTTGCAAACATTCATAAATCTGTAGGAAATGGTTTTGTCAACTATTACTTCAATGACTTAAATGGTGTCAATAGTTATTATGCATATACAACTGCAAATGGTAAGGATCTTGCTTGGCTAGAAGAATACGATGGTAGTGTAAGAGAATGTTTAATCGCTGTGCACAATTGTAAACTTTCCGCAAGCGGTAATTTCTGGCGTATTGTACCTATTCAAATTTTAGATGAGGTGAATGTAGATGATAAAACTTATATGGAATATGCGTTAGATCGTCTAGCCACTCAGTTTAGTAAGACTTATGATAATCCATGTACATTTACCCTTGCAACAACAGATCAGCAATTAGAAGGAGCAAAGGTAAGTTATACATCTGTATCCAATGGGGTAACCTTAGCTCAAAAAGAAGATATATATGAAATATCACTTGATTTTGGTGTAGAATTAACTAAAATGGAAGTAGAAATTACCCTTCAATATAATGATTTGGTGGCAACAAGAATCATTTCTTTTGAAGGAGCTATATCCAAACCTGATATTGAAACCATATCCATTGAAGAAGCAAGAAAAGTACCAGTGGGACAACAAGTCACTATTCAAGGATATGTTGTAGGCTTCTTATATTTAAAAGGAACGACAACTCCAGCTGGCTTTGAAATCATGGATGAGACCAGTTCCATTGCTGTATTTGTATCCACTGCAGTAGATACAACAACAGATATTACCAAATTAAAAATAGGTGAATATGTATATGTAACTGGTTTTGGTGATTTATATCAACCAAGAGAAGATCATAACCATACAGGATCTATTCGCTTAAATCAAGCAGAAGTTTTGTATCATGACTGGCAAGAACATGAATTACCAGTTGAATACATTGAGGAAAAAGATTTTGCTAGTCTTGTTCAAAATCCATCTGACAATAATATCAGTAATATGGTTTTTAAAACAACAATGTATGTAGAAAGAACAACAGGTTCTTATGTCAATTACTATATCCATGATCTCAATGATCCATCACTAAGTATGATTGTGTATTCACAAAATTCAGGTAAAAATGGTCCAGGTGAATATGCATGGTTAGAACAATACGCTGGTAAATGTGTTGAAGCTTATGTTACGCTTCGAATTGGTGCAGTATCAAGCAAGAAGTTTGTTTGGAAAGCAGGCGTGTTACAAGTATTAGGTGAAGTTGCAACACCAGATCATTTATTAGGTTATTTTGAAAAATCTACCATTGAGCATTTATTTGTTTCTGAATATGCCAATGAAGCAACCATTACATACAATGTGCCAGAAGGAGCTACCCTATCTCTTGATAACTGTAGTTCTAAACAAGTTAGTGCATCACAGGTAGGTCAAGTATTTACGCTTACGATTGCTTCTCCTACTCAAACAGAAGATGTTACATTGGCACTTGATTTTGCATATGGCACATATCAAACGACCATTGAGGTTTCTTTCAAAATTGTTAAAGCTGAAAGTATTACTGTTGCAGCATTTAGAGAACAAGCACAAAGAAATGGATCAACTGTAGTGGTTGAAGGAATTGTAAGTGCTGTTGTGAAATCCAAAGGAGCTGCTTCTTGGGGATTCTTTGTAACCGATGAAACAGGAACACTATATTGCAAAACCCAAGGTACAGTTGAGGTTGGGGATAAAGTCATTTTAAAAGGAAATATGGATTTGTATTATGGCTTACCACAATTTGCTACAGGCACAACGATTACTGTTGTTTCTAAGGGAAATGCAGTACCTAACAATTCCTTTATAAAAGATATCCTATTTGCTAATTTGGTTGCTGCTAGCCTAGCAGGAGAAGATGCAAAATTAGGCGCAGTGGTGTATCAAGATGTTGTTGCTACAGTACATATAGAGGGCGCAAATCAAAGAGCTTATCTATCTGTAGGTAGTGATGAAATTGAATTGTACAATTATACCAATGCCAACTATTATGCAGAAAATTATCAAGCATTAGAAGCTTTAAATGGAAAAAACATTTGTGTAACATTGCTAGCTTACAATTGGTATAAGACTCAGTATACATATGTAATAGCAAATTATACTATTGTAGAAGAATAATTTATATTTATAAAAGACTGAAAGAGTATTTTCTCATATTCAGTCTTTTTTTGATAAATCCATCTAAATATTAGCACTTTATCAGCACCCTTTATGATATAATGAAAAAAATAATCAAAGAGGAGAAAAATAATGAAAAAATTTGACAAAAACAGTTATAAATTTATCGATTTATCAAAAACTGATTACACTACATTCAGTGCATTAGAACAAGATCAACTATTAATGGATACACAAGAAGTATTGAAATGTACTAAAGGAAAAATGTCAAAAACGCCAATGAATTTGGCACTTGTTGCAGGATATCTTGCTATGCGTGGAGGAGAATTCAAAAAAGTTAATGCCTTTGGTTCTAAATGGAAAAAGGGTAATACAACAAAAGAGGAACGTAAATTGATTAAAAAAGTATTAACTACAGCCCAATTTTATTATATATTTAAGGTTATTATTGTTTTAATTAGTAAACAAGATAATCATCAAGATATGTTGAATCCAACAGTTGTACAAAAGATAAAATAGATATGGGATTATTTCGCAAAAAAATAAACCCTCAACACAAATTGCTACAAGAAGCATTAGAGGATTATCAAAATCAAGCATATGAAGAATGTTATCGTAAAGTTTGTTTTGTGGCAGATACTGAAAATGCAAGAGGAATTTTTTGCAAAGCATTACTGCTATTTCAACCCAAAGTTGTGAAAGCATCAGAGCCAAATATTCAAGAATATCAACAATTACTTCAAAAAGCTTGTGATTTAGGAAATACGTATGCATATGGTATGTATGCCATGCTTTTAGAGGAATTAGAAGAGTGGGATAATTTATGTCATTTTTGCGTGGCCCATCCCCAAATCAAAGATGGATTATTTCAATTGTATCGAGCAAAATGTTATTTGGATATATATGTAGAAGGGTATATGAATCAAGATATGGCCTATGATAGCATGAAAAAATCAGTCACTTATTTAAAAGAAATTCTAAAGTTAAGACAAACCAATTCAGATGAAATTCTAAAAGAGTATGAGATGTATAATCCTTTTTATTCTCGAATGACTTGGGAAAGTTTATATGGTCATGCCCATTTGATTTGTGTATTTGGATATTATATATGGGGAAATGACTCAGAACGAAAAGCATTTATGGAATCCTATCAACTGGCTATGCAATATTTAACTGATGATGAATCTAAACTAACAGCAACTAGATTTTATGCAATGGCTATTTTTGATAATATAATGCAAATGAGTGATCTTCGGTTAGCCAATCAGACGATATCGACATATGACCAACTTTATGGTTGTCTTCCTCCAAATTGCAAAGAAAAATATCAAGATGCATACAATGCATTGTGGGATAAATATGAAACATATTATGTAGAAGAGAAAAAACGTCTAGAAGAACGTGAAGTGTATTACTCTGATGGATATGCTGATCAAAATGATTTGAGTTTTATGCATCTCACTAGCGCGCTTAGCCATTGGGCTAGTCATCCTTCACAAACAGGTACAACAACCTATTATACCATTGGAAACAAAAGATATATACGTGGCAATCTAGGATATTTATATGATGAACAAGGCATAAGAAGTGAATATAAAGTAGATGATTATGCAAGGTTATATGATGGTAGTAATCGCGAACTTGGATACTATAATGTGCATGGTTGTTTTATTGAAAATGAGAAATAGGAAGCAAAAAGAAGTAGTAAACCAATCCAAATGATTGTTGACTACTTCTTTTTTATATCCAAAATCAATTATTCAAATAAACAATAATAGATAGCACCGTTGCTATAATTCCCCATAACACATAAGGTAGTACCAATAAACTAGCCTTTTTGTTCAACAATAAAGATTCTAAAAGTGTTAAAGTAGCAAAAAGGAAATTAAGAAGTGTAAATACATATCCTAAAAATAAACTATGTTTTACAAAAAAGAAGTAAGGAAACATAAAGTAGGATAAGTAAGTGAGGGTATAGAAAAGAAGTACTCGAGCATAATCTTTTTTATCATAACTTTTTCTTTTTTCAAAGTGATAGACAAAAAAGATACTCATACAAACATCAATGATACTCCAAACAATTGGGAAGACTAGACTAGGCAATTTAGGGCCTTTTAAACTATGGTAAAATTCCAAATCTGGTTTGAAGATAAGCGTAGGAACAATAAATAAAAACAAGACAAATAAAAATAATAAAATTCGTTTTAACCATTTCATAATATATACCTCAATCTCATTATATGTATCATTTTTAAAAATATGTAAATATATACAAACTTCCATAACTTGCTATAAAAACGCTTGCAAAACTCTTTGGTATAAATCGTTTTTATGATATAATGATTCAAATAGAAAGAAAAGAGGTATACAAGTATGAAATATATGAAAAAAACAATGATTCTATTGATGACAACCATTTCTATTTGCTTAGGTCTTTTATTTCAAATGAAACACATAGAAGCAAGTAACTTAGTTGTTGTAAAAGCATCAAATGGTACAGACTTAACTTACCGGAATAGTAATGAAAAAGTGTACCGATTAGAAGAATATAACTATCCAACTAGTCAATTAAGGGCAGCTTGGGTTACTGTATTTGCGGGAGACATTGCAGCTTATTCTAGCGAATCACAATATAAGTCAATGATGCATACAGTATTAGATAATATGCAAAAAATGGGAATGAATGCCATCATTTATCATGTACGTACGCACAATAATGCAATGTATAAATCAGAACTCAATCCACTAGCAAGTTGGTGGAGAGGGGTTAATTTTGACACTTTCGACCCATTAGAATGGTTGATAGAAGAGTGTCACAACAGGGGAATTGAATTTCATGCTTGGTTAAATCCATATCGTATTTCAACCAATGGACAAAACCCATCTTTTTCAGCAGAATCACTTCCTGCGGTAAATCCTGCCAATAATCCAGATAATTTGATTACGGTAGGAAATAATATTATTTTTGACCCAGGTATTCCAGAAGTTCGCGATTTTCTTGTGGATACATGTATGGAACTTGTTGAAAATTATGATGTAGATGCGATTCATTTTGATGATTATTTTTATATTAGTGGTGCAAATGATGAAAATACGCGTGCCAAATACAATACAGAAAATCTTTCCATAGCCAATTTTAGAAGAAAACAGGTAGACTTATTTATTGAAAGTTTATCAAAAGAAGTTCGTTCCTATAATGTCAATCACAATAAATGTGTACAAATTGGAATTTCACCATCCAATGTATACCAAAATGGTGGATATACTGCATCCCCTACTTATGATGCTAATGGAACTTTGATTAGTCCAACGTATTCTAATACAGCAGGTTTTGCACATTATGGCGATTATTTATATTCAGATACACTAAACTGGATCAATCATGAGTGGATTGACTATATTATGCCACAGTGTTATCATCCTATTGAACAAGATGCCGCAAGTTATGCGGAACTTGTCAAATGGTGGAGTTGGGCAGTTCGGTATAAAAAGGTCAATCTATATACAGGTATTGGTATATATATGACATTAGAGACCAATGAATACTGGAAACGAAATGTAAATGAAGTGCAATTACAACTACTCATTTCAGGACAATACAAAGAATTCAAAGGAGCAAGTTTTTATAAATATAGTACATTGCTCAACACATCTAATGCTACAATTGCTCATGCGGTAGATACCATTTCTAATGATTATTGGAAAGTAAAAATACCAGGGGCAGTCGTTCCTTATTATGCGCCTTTATTAGACGAAGTAGATCCAACTGGAATAGTATATGATAAAACAAATCATACCCTTTCATGGAATCCTGTTGAACAAACTAGAGGATATATGGTCTATCAAGTACCAAAGGGGAGTCGGTTGAATCAAGAAGATATCTCTCAAGTCTATTGTTATACGCAACAAACTACAATTGAGTTAGCACAAGACCCAGGATATGATTATTATGTAGCCAGTGTCAATTTGGCGAACGAAACAAGTAAGGGGGCTTTGGTTAGCATTGCCTTAGAAGTAGAAGAAGTGATAGCACTCATCAATCAAATACCACAGACGATTACGCTTGAACACAAAAGTCAAATTGAACATATTCGAACGGTTTACAATTTATTAAGTCCATTAGAACAAGCGAGTGTAACCAATTATCAAAAATTAGTGGACGCAGAGGCGCAACTTGCTGCTTTTGCTGATTTAGAGACTACTTTAAATGATTATATTCAATTTTTAGATAAAGAAATTCAAACTAATCGGATATTACCTACACCAGATTATATCCAACTCTCTTACCAAAATGCCTCCGATCAACAAATATATGATTTAGAAACAGGAGTTAGATATAAGAATTATTTAGCAACAACCAAAATTGGCTTAATTGCTACCTTAGAACATAGTGGAAAAACAGTTAGCAAATCATTTGAAGTCAATGTGGGTTTAACGAGAATGGATCAAGAAGGATTGTTTTATCGTAATGACCCAAGTGCAATAGGAGCAGAAGATAAAGGGAATTATAGTCCTGGATCGAGTGGTTATATTGGTTGGTCAGGTCATCGTGTAGTCGTAGACCGATATGTACTTTATATTACAGGAAATGAGAATGGCACCAATTATCAAGAAATTACTGATCCTACACAAATTGAGCGTTGTATTCATATATCGGCCGCAGGTGTTTATGTCAATAAAACACAAAAAGCAGTTACAATGAAATTAACAGATGCCTATGAATCAAAAAGTGGGGCTTCTGATGGCTATTTTATTATTGCTAATGAAAAAATAAAAGAAGTACAAACTGGTTTTGATACGAATTGTTCCATTATACTTGCACCAGGCGAGGCAATTGTAATTACCCGTTATTTAGATGGACTTATCAATGGATCTCCATTTGTTCCAGTAACGAAATTAGAAGTAGGTACCAAAGCATATATTGATCAAGAAACGGGTGCTCCTATTATTCCCCAAGAAGTAAAAGACATCATAGAGCAAATCAATCAAATTACGACACCTATTACGCTTAACCAAGAAAATTTGATAGTATCTATTCAACATCAATATGAATTGCTGAGTCCATCTAATCAGCAATTGGTGACCAATCAAGATCAATTGTTTGAAGCCATTCGTGCACTCAATGAGCTCAAGCAACAACTAGAACAAGCCCAAACGACCTATATCCAAAAAATAGGTACACTCATCAATAGTTATGATGTTTCAGACGCTATCAAGCAAGAACTCATCAAGCAAGGTGAGGCATTCAAAGAACAAATTCGTCAAGCAGTTTCTGTATCTGATATTGAATATATTTGGACCAGAGTCGTTGCAACTTGTAATGAATACTTTGAAAATCTAGAAAATGCCAAAAATCAGGCTAAAACAAGCATTCAAAAGTTCATAGATGAACTAACTTACAATGAAGCAGAAATGACAATCATTGTACAAGCCCAACAAGCAGCGATTGCAGCCATTGATGAAATGGCGGATATTGAGGCTATTCGGGCATATCCTACTGATTTTATTCAACAAATTGAAACTACACATGAGGATTTAGAACAAGCTAAAGCCAATGCCAAAGAAGAACTATCAAAGTTGCAACAACAATGGTATACTGATGCTCAAAATGAATATATCGGGCAAATGACGGATAAAACGATGGCAAACATTATACTTTGTGGCACAAAGCAAGATGTAATGAAATTACAAGAAGAATGTAAGAACAATGTTCAAACTTATATTACAGAAATTACTGAAGCAATCGATGAGGCTATAACAGAAATTAGCCAAAAAGAAATGCCAACAGATCCAGAAATTACAGGACTCATTGTGAAGACAAAACAACAAATTGCTAGGGCACAAACCATATTAGAAGTAGAAGGTATTGTGGATGCCTTCAATACACAATATAATCAAAAATTAACACTTGAAAAAGAAAACATCTTAAAGGCATTAGATAAATGGGGAGTAACTATCGATTATATTTACCAAGATGCGATCAATCAAGCGATTCAAAAAACAGACGAAGCCATTCAAAAGGCTCAAATCATTCAAGAAGTCCAACAAGCATATGCTATTTTCCAACAAGAAGTAGAACAGTGGATTTTGCCAAAACGACAAGAAATCAAGGATAAGATGACAAACTATATCAAAAATCTTGCCTATCCACAAGAAGAATTAGATCAAATTGGACTTGAAAAAGAGAAACTATTTGCTCAAATAGATGCATATCATTTTGTAGATGATATGGAACATTTCTTTACCGATTTTAAGAAAATAGTTCAATCTATTCATCAAGAAACACCAAGTGTAGAACCAACTCCTCCAGCTAAAGGATGTAGCAATTGCAATAGTACAGTGGTGATGTGGATATATATCACGATAACAATAGTCTTAGTGGGGGTAACTTTCAAAAAACATGCGTCTCGATAAATATGTAACCAGCTGTTATATTGGTAGTAGAAAAGAAGTAAAAGCATGGATGAAGGAACAAAAAATCAAAGTAAATGGTATCGTGATGAAAGATGCAGGATATATGGTGGATGAAACAAAAGATCAAATCACATTTCAAGATAAGATATTACATTATCAAGCCAACCACTATTTCTTGCTCAATAAACCCAAAGGGTATGTCAGTGCCACCCAAGATAACTATCAACCCACTATTTTATCTTTATTTCAAGACTTACCGCCAATGCTTGTTCAAACCTTGTTTCCAGTTGGCAGATTAGATATCGATACAGAAGGGATGATTATTGTAACCAATGATGGTGATTTTGCGCATAAACTCACTAGTCCGAACTTTCATGTTGAGAAAAAATATCAAGTAACTTATACAGGCACATTAAAGCCTTATCAAGGTGAACCGATTATTTTAGCAGATGGTACAACATTTCTTTCACCTAAAATAGAACCAATCGATTGTCAAAATGTATATATGACTTTAACAGAAGGAAAGTTTCATGAGGTCAAACGTATCATTTCTTATTTAGGTGGAAAAGTAACTGCACTGACGAGAGTACAAATTGGAGCATTCAAGTTACCTAAAAATCTACCAATTGGGCATTATGTAGAACTTTCGGTAGAAGAAATTCAACAATTCTTTGCAAAATAAAAGCATCTTAGTTTAAAAACTAGGATGCTTTTTTCACAAAGAATCAAATAAACCCTTGAAAGAAACAAAAGAATATGTTAAAATAAGGAAAAAAGGGGGGAAGCAATGAGATACATTCAAAGTAATTATGGAGTGGATTTAACTCAAGGCATCAATACAGGAAAAAGAATACAAATAGACTATCAATATAATAGTACCTATAAGACTAGATTAGATGATATCATCATAGGAGAAGATACTATCCATATAACCTATGATAGGTATTATGCTTTGAATCCAACAAGTATTACTAAAAATAATCAAGTGTATAAATTGGCATTTGAAGGAACACAATTAACAAAAATAGGAGAACATATCAATTATAGCTATGATATATTAGGAAGAAGAGTAGAAAAGATCATCCAAGGAAAATCAACCAAGTATATCTATGATGATAACCAAATAGTAGAAATCAAAGAATTTATACTATTGTATAGAAGACGTATTGCGAATGAATAAAAACGTGAGTATATGTGGTTCTAATTGTGAAGAATGCTATTGTTATACGGCATCTATGTGTAAAGGTTGTAATGCTCATTGTGGCAAGGTTTTTCATTGCCCAAATGATGCCGCATGCCCTATTTATCATTGTTGTGTCAATTTAAATGGATATAAAGATTGTTTAACTTGTGAGAAACTGCCTTGTGATATTTGGAAACAAACTCGTGATCCTCAATATTCAGATGAAGAATTTGAACAAAATATAAAGGATAGAATAGAACGGTTAAAAAAGAATGAATAAATCAATTTGTAATGAAAATACTCTTGAGCATATATGCTCAAGAGTATTTTGTTATCGTATATGTTATTATTCTTTCATCAGGTATATCCAATTGTAATAGTAGTAACAACTATTTAAAAATAAGCAAACAAAGGGATAAATATATCAAATAGATAGTGAAGGCAAGAAAAAAGTGTAGCCTTATGCCACACGTTATTTGGGAATAGTTATTTATTTTAGCGTATTAGATTCTTTTGAATCTTGTTTGACTACGATGTACTGGCTTGAATAATGCTGCTGATAGATTTTGCTATGGGTAAAGGGGATATTTCCTTTGAGATAAGGATATATCTTTTCTTTTATTTTAGAAAAAGGTAAGCTATAATCTATTTCTTTTTGTTTGACCATTTGCAACAATATATCTATTTTATCAAAAAAAATTATCAAATGGGATGTATCTATCAAAAAAGATGAATCAGAAAAGGTATAAGTGGGGTCTTGTTGGCTAGAAGGGATATATATACGAAAGGTATCAAAACCAATTGATTCTAAAGTCTGGTTAGGTGGTAGTGGTGTAGGTTTACAAAACGTATTTTCAAATAATAAGATTAAATCATCTTCTATTTGGCTCATTGGGTATTGTTGGTGTATCGATAGAAGAAGTTGCTTTAACGGAAGTAGTGTTTTTAATCTTTCTTTCTTCTCCTGTTTTTCTTTCTTGGTTAAAGGAACAGGGTCATAGACTTTCACACTTAAAGGGTTGCATCTCAAAATACGAAATCCTGTTAAACAAGTTGCCTTTATAAAGTTAAATTTTTGATAGCAAGCTATACCATAATGAGAACAAGTTGGATAGTGTCTACATCTACCGGAAACTGTTTTATGCTTTTGATAAAAGGAAATCATTTGGATAGCCCAACGATTGAGTATAAACATAATATCACCTATCAATCATTATACCAAAAAATAGGCAAAATGTCCTATGAGATGTATAAAAAAACAAAATTAAGTTCAAAATAAAAATATGTTAAAAGCTATAATCATATTGTGTATTATTTTATTTTTCATCAATTGTATACTACTTATACCCGTGAAAGGGCGAATTCAAAAAAGAAATAAAGAACCATTTTATATTGATTTATATTTATTAAAAAAACGGCTTTTCAGTATAAGAGTTTATCAAAATGCCAATAATAAATCAAAAGAACATGTAATATCTTTTGTGGATTTGTGTTTTATTCCCAATTTAAACGAAAGTTTAAGAAATCTAAAGCGGGACAATTTTTATGTATATTTATTGTTGGAATGCGCAAGAGTCAATAAGGTAACCATCATATCAGGATTGAGTCATTCTCATCCAAATTTGTTTCCAGCACTAGGATTTACCAATTGGATGGTGGTATCCGCAGTAAAACGATATATTGAGTCTACTTTTCAATATATTGATAACGATTACTATCAAGTAATGTTTGATGAAACAAACATAGGAATACAATTGGAGATTGAATTGTCCGCAACCTTATTTCAAATTGTTCTAGCAAGCCTTAAAAATATAAAAGGACTAAAGCAAATATTATCAAAAAAGGAGAAACAAGTATGACCAATAATTTTAGTGATTTGCTCAATTTATCAACCGAGAAAATGAAGTCACTAGTAGATGTGAATGTTGTCATTGGAAAAATGATGACGTTCAATGGGATATCCGTATTCCCTATTTCTAAAGTAAAATGTGGATTTATTAGTGGAGGTATCAATCAAAAAAAAGAAACCAAAGATGATGATCCATTTGGAGGGGCAGCAGGTGGCACAGTTAATCTTACTCCAATTGCTTTTTTGGTGATTACTCAAACAGATGTAAAAGTATTACATTTAGAAGAAAAATCACATATTTTAGAAAACTTAATTGATTTAATACCAGATATGGCACATCAATTTTTCCAATTGTTTCAAAAGGGAAAAAAAGAATAAAATGCAAGACTAGTGTCTTGTATTTTTTTAATGTCTAAATTCAAAATAGTTTCTACTTACTAAGAATAAAAATCAATGAAATAGATAGGCATAAGGATTGGTTAAAATGCATTTGAAATTATAGATAAAATAATGTGTAAACATAGACCGAAGATAT
This sequence comes from Anaeroplasma bactoclasticum, assembly GCA_023667245.1. GTDB lineage: Bacteria > Bacillota_I > Bacilli_A > ML615J-28 > CAG-313 > CAG-313. The sequence goes on along the minus strand of JAMPAL010000001.1, from coordinate 65,559 downwards.
AAAAATATGATATAATAAAAAAAAATTTGAAGTCTAAACAAAAGTAAGATAGACCGATATATACAATAAAGGAGGTATATTGTGGACATTGTTTTAGAAGCAAAGCATTTAAAGAAGACATTTCGTCTTTCGAAAAAGCAGCAAAAGATTGAAAAAACAAATCAAGCTGAAAAGATTGCAGTAAATGACTTATCATTTGATTTAAAAAAAGGAGAGATTTTTGGATTGCTTGGACCAAATGGTGCAGGAAAAACCACAACTTTGAGAATGATTTCAACCCTCATTAAAAGTGATAGTGGAGATGTGTTAGTAGAAGGGTATAGTGCCAAAGCGCATCCAGAAGAAGTGAGAAATCGGATTGGCTTTTTAACGAGCGAGTTAAAATTAGAGGATTTTTTTACGCCTAATTATCTATTTGATTTCTTTAGTCGTTTACATGGTGTAGATGAAGAAACAGCAAATAGTCGGAAAAAATCCTTATTTAAAAAATTCGGAATTGATCAATTTGCAGAAGTCAAAGTAGCTAATTTATCAACAGGGATGAAACAAAAAGTATCTTTAGTAATTTCGATTGTACATGATCCGAGTATCATTGTATTTGATGAACCAACCAATGGATTAGATGTTTTAACAGCTAAGGTAGTGACCGATTTTTTACAAGAATTAAAACAAGCGGGAAAAACCATTTTGGTATCTACTCATATTTTTAGTTTGGTCGAAAAAATATGTGACCGTGTAGGAATTATTATTAACGGAAAAATGATTGTTTGTGATGAACTTGTAAACGTAACTAAGGGAAGGTCATTAGAAGATGTTTTCTTTGACATTTATCAAAATGAAGTAGGTGATGCAGAATGAAGAATATTTTAACCATCATTAAAAAAGAATTCGCACGTTTTTTTGGGGATAAACGGCTTGTCCTAACAACCTTGATTTTGCCAGGTTTATTGATATTTACAATATATACTTTTATGGGAAGTGCTGTTTTTATTGAAACACAAGTAGATGAGGATTATGTTGCTACTATTTATACCATCAATGCACCAGCTTCTTTTGAAGAAAAGATTCAGCCCTTGCTTACAGCAAGTAAGTTTCAAGCTGAATACAAAGCGATAAGTGTTTCTGATTTAGAGGGAATAAAAAAGGAAATTCAAAACCAAAATATTGATTTGTGCATAGAATTTAGTTTAGATTTTGACGATAAGGTAGCTGAATATGATGTGGGTTTAGGGATACCCGCTCCTTATATTAGAATGTATTATAACTCTGTAAAAAGTGAATCTTTTGCAGCATATAGTTTGCTGAATACGATATTTACCAACTATGAAGGAACTTTAACCAATAAATTTGATATTAACATACAACCAGATATTCAGTTTGATTTAGCAACCAATGAAGATTTGACTGCAACCATTTTAGGAATGTTATTGCCATTTTTGATTTTGATGTTTTTATTCAGTGGATGTATGGCAGTAGCACCTGAATCTATTGCTGGTGAAAAAGAAAGGGGAACGATTGCAACCCTATTGGTTACCCCAATGAAGCGTAGTGAACTAGCTATGGGTAAACTGATGAGTTTGAGTGTCATTGCGGTGCTTTGTGCTATCAGTAGTTTCATTGGAACCATTTTATCTTTACCAAATATGATGAAAGGAATGGGAGAACTGGAGATTACAGCAAGTTATCAATTTACAGATTATATATGGCTTCTTCTCATTATTATTTCAACTGTTCTCATTTTAATTGGTTTAATTAGTGTGATATCTGCCTATGCAAAGAGTGTAAAAGAAGCAACTACGTTAGTTACTCCACTGATGATTGTAGTGATGGTTATTGGCCTTTTTGCTATGTTATCTAAATCTACAGAGGTAAGTAGTAATTATTTGATTTATTTGATTCCAATTTATAATAGTATCAAAGTGATGGGCAATATATTTAGTTTCCAAATGGCTGTTATTCCTGTTTTAATAACTATTATATCCAATGTTGTGTATGCAAGCGCTTTTGTCTTCTTCTTAACCAAGATGTTCAATAGTGAAAAAGTAATGTTTTCTAAATAATTTGCCATTTATGCTTGTTTATCTTTGAGAAAATCAAAGGGATAGACAAGCATTTTTCATTTTTAGAGTTATTGATATGGCAATTCTTTTTGTTTTTTGATATAATACTAATAAAGGATATGTGAAATTATGAAAAAAATGGGTATTATAGGTGGCGGTGCATCAGGACTGATGTGTGCGATTTATCTTAAACAAATGCTTTCTAATCAAATAGAAGTCATCATTATTGAAAAAATGGACCGAGTAGGAAAGAAAATACTGGCAACCGGAAATGGAAAATGTAATTTATCGAATCGAGATATCAATGTAAAGTATTATAATAGCCCTTTTGTTCAGTCCATTCTTTCAGTCTATCAAGAAGAAGACATTCAAGAAGACATGTCGAGATTAGGACTATTGACCTATACTGATCAAGCAGGTCGAATATATCCAGTCACAGAGAGTGCAAATACTGTGTTAGATATATTGATGATAAATCTTAAAAAACTTCAAATTGTTATTCAAACCAATACACTTGTGCAATTAGTCGTGCCAAGTCAAAATGGATATAAAATCAAGACGAGTAACCAAGATATAGATGTAGATTTTGTCATTTTTGCAACAGGTGGAAAATCTGCCGCATATCTTGGATCCAGGGGAGAAGGTTATTCGTTGATGCAAAAATTAGGCGTACAGGTGACTACTTTATATCCTGGACTTGTAGGACTTAAGACAGTGAATGCAGATGTAAAGGGCTTAAATGGGCTTCGTCAAAAAGCAGAAGTAGAAATTTACCAAAAAAATGGTCAGTGTATATTTCAGGAAAGAGGAGAAATTCAGTTCAAAGAAGATGGTGTTAGTGGTATTGTCATCATGAATGCTTCACGCATTATTCAAAGATTGACATCTCCTTTTGATATATATATTCGTTTCTTACCTCATTTGAGTCAAATGGATCTTCAAACATTTATTCAAAATGGATTGCAACAACAAAAAACATTATTAGAAATTATAATGGGGATTTTACCTAAAATGTTAGCACAAAAAATTATATCTATGACACAAGATATAGATACGATAATAAATTGTATCATGCATTATCCCCTTCATATCGTTGGAGACTATGGATTTGAAAGGTCACAGATTACACTAGGGGGAGTAGACCTTCGAGAAGTAAACACGAATCTAGAATTAATCAAATACCCTCATGCTTATGTCATAGGTGAATTATTAGATATTGATGGCATATGTGGGGGATATAATCTTCATTTTGCATTTGCAAGTGCCAAACTAGTGGCAAGACATATCGTTTGGCAACAGAAAGAGGAAAAAAGATGCTAAAATATAATCCTTTATATTACCCCATTACTTCAAATGTTACCGATGATGAGTTGATTCAATTTTGTTGGCACTCATTAGAGAAGAAGTTTAAAATGCCTATTCAGTCTTGTATATTACTTAAAAAAAGCATAGACGCAAGAGATATTCCCCAATATGTTTTACAAGTTGCCTTTACTCTAAAACAATCTAGGTATGAACAATTATTAATTAAACGATACTCAAAAGTGGAATTGTATCAACCTTTTCAATTAGAAATACCTCAATTTAATTCTGACAAACACTATCTAGTCGTCGGAATGGGGCCAGCTGGTTTATTTCATACACTGATTTTGGCGCAGGCTGGTGCGAAAGTAACGCTGATTGAAAGAGGAAAAACGGTAGAAGAAAGAGTGAACGATGTTAACACTTTTTTTCACACAGGAAAATTGAATCCTACTTCTAATATTCAGTTTGGAGAAGGTGGAGCAGGCACTTTTTCTGATGGAAAACTCAATACAGGAAATACTGTACCTCTTTCTAGATATGTATTAGAGACCTTTGTTCGGTTTGGCGCTCCAAAAGATATTTTATATGAAGCCAAACCCCATATTGGAACAGATATTTTGAGAAAAGTATTGATCAATATCAGGTACTATTTGATAGAGTTAGGTGTAAACATTTATTTTGAAACAAAATTAACAATGCTTCAAACCCACTCACAAGGTGTAAAAGCAACCTTTGAGGGAAAAATAGAATCAGGCATATATGATGGTGTCATTTTAGCTATTGGTCATAGTGCACAGGATACTTATCAAATGTTAGAAACAATAGGGATTACTTTAAAACCTAAATCATTTGCAATAGGAGTACGGATAGAACATTTACAAGAAAATATCAATGATGCTTTGTATCATCAAGCCAAAAGATATCTTCCCCCAGCGACATATAAACTCGTTGCGCATCCTTCTTGTCAAAGAGCAGTTTATAGCTTTTGTATGTGTCCAGGCGGTCATGTGGTCAATGCTAGTAGTGAAGAAGGGCATTTGGTTGTTAATGGTATGAGCAACCGTTTACGAGATGCAACCAATGCAAACGCAGCTATCTTGGTGGAAGTAAAACCAGAAGACTATTACTGCTCCTCTGCTTTAGATGGACTAAATTATCAACGTCATTTTGAGCAATTGGCATATCAAAAAGGATATTTGGCTCCAGTTCAGAGGTGGGAAGATTTTAAATTGAACCGACAAACCAAAGCACTAGGATTAGTCTCACCTTCTATTTTACCAGGATATTATTTTGCCAATTTGCGAACGATTTTTCCCAAGTGGTTAAACGATGCGTTGATAGAGGCTATGGAAGATTTTGGCAAAAAGATTGTAGGATTTGATGATCATGATGCGATATTGACTGGTGTTGAAACACGCTCTTCTAGTCCCATTCAAGTGACGAGAAATGAATGTTTTGTATCTAGTATGGAAGGCGTATATCCTATTGGTGAGGGGGCAGGTTACGCAGGTGGAATTATGACAAGCGCTATTGATGGTATCAAATGCGCACTCAAAATGATTGAGGAGGAAAAACATAGTGGAAAATAAAAGAGAAAATGAACATATCATCAATCAAATTGTAGATATCTTAGATGAGGCTACTATGCTTCATTATTATGGTAGCATAGATGAAGAAACCGAAAATACCGATGTAACCAATTATAACAAAGAACGTCCAACCACTCATTTTTATGAAAGTCTATTTGCGATAATTGATTATTTTTTAGAAAATAAAGCATTATATGTATCAGAAGAGGTCAAAAAGCAAATTGATGAAAAGCTCAATATATTCCAACAAATGATAGAAGTGCATTCTGTCAATAGTGAAGAAATGCGTAGAGCGCTACTTTTATTAGATATCAAGGCATTTAAAAATATTAATTTTCCCCTTGATTTGATTACACCAGATGCTATTGGTATAATTTTTGCAAAGTGTATCGATGCTTATTTTAGAGAACAAAAGCATATTGTTGTATTAGACAATAATTTTGGTACAGGAAATTTGATGTTTTCTATTCAAAATCATACACAAGTGGATATTCAAATGATTGGGATGGATAATCATTCTTTACTGGCACAAGTGGCAGCGCATAAAGCAAATATGATGATGGAAGAACTGGATATGTATTATCAAGATGCACTTGAGTTTCCTGTTGATGGGGTAGATGCTATCGTATCAGATATTGCCAATTATACCTATGAGAATCAAAATTATCATTCTGAGCTATATAATCAAGGTATTCGGTATTTTCCATATTTGTTAATTGAGCACTTTTTTCTCACCACTTCTTCACGAATTGGTTTTTATCTTATCAATAATTCATTTTTTTCACAAGAAAAAAGTGATGTATTTCATCAATATGTAAAACAGCATGGCAAGATTTTGGCTTTAATCACACTTCCTATACAAATGTTTGTCACACCAGAAGAAGCAAAATCCATTTTAATCGTATCAAATGAGATGTCTAGCGTATCGGAAATGCATATTTTTATGTTGCCAGAAATTAAGGATGAACAACGCTTTTTTGCAAAGTTAGCAGAAATAGAAGAATTTTTAAAAGAAAGTCGAGGAAAATAAAATGAAATATCAACAAGCAACAAAAGCAGATTTAGTAGCTATGAATCAGTTATGGAATGAAGTAGTCACTGAAGAATATTTTTTAAAACCAATGAGTTATGAAACATTTGAAGAAAAATTGTTAGCAAACCCTGATTTTGATTATGAGACAGTTACAGTTGTCTATGATGCGGGAACACTCATTGCTTTTTCGATTGGGTATTTACGAAAAGCTTATATCCATAATCCAGATGTAGCAGGAATTATCAATGCAATTATTGTGAAAAAGGAGTACCGGCGACAAGGAATTGGTTCAACCCTTTTAAAGCAATTAGAAACATACTTTAAAGAACATGGTCGTAATAAAGTGGCTGCAGCATATTTTCTTCCTTCTTGTTATAGTTGGTATATACCAGAAACGAATCAACATGATCACCCATGTGCTCCAGGTATCAGACTAAACTCAAAAGAGTATTTCTTTTACTTACATAGAGGTTATGAGGCATATGGTTTTCAAGATGCCTTTCATTTGGATTTAGAAAATTACGAATTGAGTACAGATATCAAACGCATTTTAGAAGAAAACCAAAAAGAGGGCATTGAAATTACATTATATGATCCTTCAAAGCACTATGGTATAAATGAATTTTATCGTGACTTAAATATTTATGATTTTGAAAAAGTGATTCGCGCAAATCTTGAATTAGAAAAACCTTATCCTTTCTTAGTTGTTACAAAAAACAATCGCATTGTTGGCTGGACTGGTGCAATGTGGAATGAAGAAAGTGGAAGAGGACATTTTGATGGCATTGCGATTTTAGAAGAAGTAAGAGGAAAAGGACTAGGAAAAGCATTGTTCAGTTCTTTGGCATATTACAATAAGATGAATGGGGCAAAATTTATGACTTTTTATACGGGTCTAACTAATCATGCTCGCTATATTTATATGGGAGCAGGTTTCAAAATCATTCAATCTTTTGCATCCATGAGTAAAACATTAAAATAAAAAAAGATTACAAGGAAAAAAATCCCTTCCTTGTAATCTTTTATAATTTTTTACTTAATTGATATAACTTTTCAATAATAGAAGCAATATCTTCTTTGGTATGAAGTTGCTCTTCATATCGCTCTTCTGTCATTCCACATATATAATCTACACTGACATTAAAATATAGGGCAAGTTGGATTAATACATCCACTGTCGGTTTAGATACCCCATTTTCATACCGAGCTAGTGTTCTTTCACTAATTTCTAATTTTTGCGCAAGTTGTTTTAATGTTAAATCGTGATCTATACGCAAGTCTTTTATTCTTTTACACCAATGCATAACCTGCCACCTTTGACCCTTTTTTACTCATTATAACCTAAAATGTCATTGTATTTTTAAAAATGGTCAAAATAGTCTATACTATGAAGACAAATATGTCTAAACAAAAAGACATAATTCTTCAAGAAACAATAAATTTGTTATTTATTTGAAAAAAAAACATCATTATACTATAATGAAAAAAAATATAATGAAGGTGAAGATATGGAAATACAAAGTGTAATTTTAAAAAAAGCAGAAGAACAACGCATTTTAGAAGGACATCCATGGATTTTTTCAAATGAAATTCACAAATTTGAAGGTACAATTGCATCAGGTGAACTATGTGATGTGTATAGCTATGATAGAAAATATATAGGGAGAGGTTTTTTAAATACCGCAAGTAAGATTATGGTGAGAATGGTTTCGTTTGAACCTATTATAATAGATGAAACATTTTTTGTTGAGCGCATATCTAATGCTTATGCATATCGTCAAAATTTAGGTTTTTTAAATAATTGTCGTGTGGTATTTGGTGAGGCAGATTTATTACCTGGGCTGATTGTAGACAAATATGGGGATTATTTATCGATTCAAGTATTATCACTAGGTATGGAAAAGCGAAAAGATATGATTGTACAGGCATTAATTACCATATTTCATCCTAAAGGAATTATGGAACGAAGTGATATACCCATTCGTTTAAAAGAAGGGCTAGAACCCGTAAAGCAAAAACTATATCCTATCGATTTTAATCCCCATGTTATTATAGAAGAAAATGGTGTACTTTTACATGTAGATTTGGAAAATGGACAAAAAACAGGATACTTTCTAGACCAAAAAACCAACCGAAAAGCATTAAGACAATATGTGAATGGAAAACGAGTATTGGATTGTTTTTCTCACACAGGAGGTTTTGCATTACATGCGGCTCATTATGGTGCATCCAGTGTAACTGCACTTGATATTAGCCAGAAGGCATGTCAAGATATTGTAGAAAATGCAAAGCTCAATCAGGTAGAATTAAATGTCATTTGTACAGATGTGTTTGATTATCTAAGACAAGAAGAACACAAAGGTAAATTTGATGTGATTGTTCTTGATCCACCTGCTTTTACCAAATCAAAAGATACAGTTGAAAGAGCATACCGAGGATATAAAGAAATCAATATGAGCGCATTAAAACTACTCGAGAAAAATGGTATTTTAATGACATTTTCTTGTTCGCAACATATGTCTCCAGCATTATTTTTACAAATGCTAAAAGAAGCAGCTATTGATGCTAAGAAAATGGTACAAATGGTAGATTTCAAAATTCAGTCTCCAGATCATCCTACACGACTAGGCAGTGATGAATCGCTATATTTGAAATGCATTGTTCTTCGTGTTCTTTAATGTAAATTTTCGCATAAAATGTACATGAGAGGGGGAATCAAATGGAAATATATCATGGAAGTAATAACACCTTTATTATTGCCCCTTATCAAAATAGATGGGATAATAGTCACATCGCAAAGCAATATTGCGAGGATCAATATGATGGTTTCATCCTTGTAAAAACAGATCCACTAGAAATGATTATTTATAACCAAGATGGTAGCATAGCAACAATGTGTGGAAACGGCATTCGTTGTTTTATTCATTATTGTTATATGCATCAGTTGATTACAGAATTAAAAAATGATGTTATCACGAGAAGTGGCTTGATTCATACTCAGATTATTTCAATAGATCCCTTTTTAGTTCGTGTTGATATGCAAATTCATTATTCAATGGATTTCAATCAACCAGTTGATTTTCCCAAATGGATTAAAATCAATCAGCATGCCTATCCTGTTTATTTGGTTCATACAGGTGTTTGGCATGGTGTAGTGATGGTTTCGGATTGGGATAGTGCAGTTCGTGATGCTCCTGATTTATATCAATATCCTCCTTTTGAAAATAATGTCAATATAGATATAGTAAAACAAGAAGAAGATACGGAAAAGATATATATCAAAACCTATGAAAGAGGTGTTGGTTTTACGGCTAGTTGTGGTACGGGGATGATGGCTACATATGCAGTTTTACTTCGTCTTGGTTTAATTCAACCAAAAGAAATCCAAATTCAATCCGATGGAGGCATCATAATAGTGGGTAAAAACTATATTATGGGTCCATCTTGTTTTATCGAAACATATAGAGAAAGTTAGAGGAAATGGTAATGTCTATCACATTTATACAACGTATACATGATTTGGTTTGGGGAATTCCCTTAATTGTTTTGATTATGGTAGTTGGTCTTTGGCTTACCATTAGATTAAAGGGCATTCAAATCACGAAACTAGCTAGGGCATTTCGTTGCTTATTTCAAAAAGAAGAAGGAAGTGGCGAAGTATCTACATTTCAAGCCCTATGTATTTCTATTTCCGCAACACTAGGTACAGGAAATATTACTGGTGTAGCTACCGCTATTGTCATCGGTGGTCCAGGTGCATTGTTTTGGATGGTTATTACGGCTTTTTTAGGTATGGCTACAAAGTATGCGGAAGGTTTTTTAGCAACTAGATATAGACATATTGAAAATAATCGATTAATTGGCGGTCCATATGCTTATATTGAATATGGAATGGGACAAAAATTCAAATGGCTTGCAAAAGCATTTGCTATATTTGGCACCTTTGCGGCTATCTTGGGTATTGGCACAATGACACAAATGAATGGTATAGTCGATGCTGCTAAGAATGTATTTGATAAAGATGGAATATATATGTTTACTTTATTTGGAAAACCAGTATCGATTGTCATCTTGATTACAGGCATTATTGTAACCTTCAGTGCTGCGTTGATACTGATTGGTGGAGTAAAACGAATCGGTAGTGCTTGTGAAAAGATTGTACCTATGATGGCGATAACTTATATTGTGATTTGTTTGGTTATCCTTTGTACACATATCACGGCTATACCAGAAAGTCTACTTACCATTGTTAAAATGGCTTTTACAGGGCGCGCCGCAGCAGGCGGGGTAGTAGCTATTACAGTACGAAATGCCATTCAAGAAGGAGTGGCTAAAGGAATATTTAGTAATGAGGCTGGTCTTGGTAGTGCCCCTATTGCCTTAGCAACTGGTAGGTCGAATAATCCTGTTCATCAAGGATTAATAGCCATGACATCTACATTTTTAGGTACAGTTATTATTTGTACATTAACGGGGCTTTGTATTGTAGTTACGGGGGCATGGTCTAGCGGTCATCAAGGAATTTCTATTACCAACTATGCTTTTACTACAGGTCTTCCTTTCCCTAGTTTAGTTGGATCTATTTTATTGCTTTTATGTATTGCTTGTTTTGCTTTTACAACCATTGTCGGATGGAATTTATATGGAGTGCGTTGTTTGGATTATTTGACTAATGGAAATAAATGGATTGAAAAAGGATATCAATGGCTATATATAGTCGTGTTATTTATGGGTGCTTTTTTAGAAGTCAATACTATATGGAATATAGCTGAGATTTGCAATGCTTTAATGGCATTACCTAATTTAATTGCTTTACTTGCTCTAAGTGGTGTAATCGCCAAAGAAACAAAAGAGGGTTTAAAACAAGAAAAAGTTGAAAGATAGAAGCTTTCAACTTTTTTCTTTTTTATAATTGTAAACGATTTCAACTGATATGGATTGCTATTTCAAATAATATATGATATAATATAAAAAAATAGGAGGAAACATATGAAAAAGTTTTTATGTATGATAACTCTTTTGTTGGGTTTAACCTTTGCAACATCATGTGTTGTTACATACTATAGCTTAGATATAGTATTTGATTCTGAGCAAGGGTCAGTTACTTACACAAAAGAAACGAATGAAAAAGGATATAAAGAAGGGACAAGCATTACATTGAATGTTCAACCCAATGAAGGCTATGTTATCGCCAATGTAGACGTCAATGGAAAAGGAGTTGAACTAGAAAATGGTAAATATGTATTTGCGATTTACCAAGATACAAAAGTAAATGTTCAATTTGAAAAACAAGGTGAATCTACTCATTTTTATGCTATATCAGTAAAGGCAAATGATGCCCAAGTTACATATGAATTGAGTTATCCAGAAGATGCAAAGCAAGAAGACGGAAAATATCTTGAAGGCACACAAGTTACATTTATTGCATCAGCCAAAGATAATTTTGAAATTGTAAGTGTAAGCATCAACAATGAAGTTCAAGACTTTACGAATGGAACATGTCAATTTGTTTTGACCAAATATACACAAATTGAAGTCATCACTAAAGAAGTGGATAAAACTATTCCGCTTGCTGCATTGCAATCGGTTCAAACTGCTTTAAAATGTACAGGTCAATATACACTTGTATATGAAAAAGATGAGACACTTGTTCAACATACATTAGTGACTATTTTTGATTCAGAATCTGTTTCTCAAGTTGAGAGAGATCTTGCAACGGGTGAGGTATTGTATAATCTTGGTTTTATCAATTATGAAGGAAATTGTGGACAACCATATATTAGCATGACAAATAAAGTATATATAGTTGATCTTGGTGAACCATTTGATGAATATGACAATCCATTTAAAGATTTAACTGTAAGTGATTTTGAAATGATTGAACCTGGTAAATATGAACTTAAATATCTTAGAAAACCAGTTGCATCTTGTATCACAGGATGGGAAGAGTCTATTGAAAAGTTCTATGTATATGTCAGTGATGATAAGATTGTAAAACTAGAATTTGTGACTGAACCTATTGAAGTGGAGGATAGCGAAGGTAATATTATAGATACATATGTATCTACATATACATTTGATATTACTGAACATGGTACAGCTAAGAGTGGAGTAGAGGTAAAACCTTTTGAAAAATCACCTGAACACAGTCAATTAGAAGAAGCATTATCTAAAATTACCAATAACTATACGCTTGTTCATTTGGATGAATGGGCTGGTGAAGAAGATGTTGTTTATAATGTATATGTAGATGACAAATCGATTTATTCTGATTATGCAACTGATGGTATCACATATGGATACTTAGAATTAAACGGTTTTGTATATCGTTTTGCATATGATGGTAAAGTCGTTACTGTGGGTGATGCACTTTCTAATTTCAAAACAATTGGTGATGTTCAAGCCAAATTCAATACATTCGACCCTGCAGTAATGGAATATGTAGGAGATGGTACTTTTGTAGCACGCACCCCAGAAATTGCATCCGAAATTGCATCATGGATTGGTGAAGATTATGATGCCCAACGATTAGGCGCATATGTGACTTATTTACAAATGACTATAAAAGATGGTGAATTGTATCAAATTGTATATGAATATGTAGTATATGGTTATAAAGGCACAGTTACCCTTACTTACAGCAATATCAATTCAACTATTGTTCCAGTAAACTTTGAAAATATGGTTCAAACCAGTGTACTAGATCCATATATGGGGACATGGAATAGTGATGATCAACATCAAATTGTAGTTACAAAAGAAGGCATTTTTGTAGATGGTGTAGAGTTTGTTGTAACAAGTTATTCTAGCCAAGAAGGTTTTGTAGGTACATTAGATGGTGTGACATATAGTTTGATGATGTGGTCAAATGCCAATGAATTAGCACAATTTAACGCAGAAGGTTATGTCGTACGGATTTATACATTAGATGAAGAAACAAAAGATGTAGTGATTCCAGATGCATATAAAGGAATTTGGAAGGGTGAAGGGCATAAGATAGAAGTTCATTCTAAAGTTGTTTTTGTAGATGATATTGAATTTACTATTACAGGATATACAGAACAAACAGGATTAGTAGGTAAATATAATGGTGAAACATATTATTTGGTTTTAGTAGATGATGAAATTAGTACGGAATTATATTTTGCAAGAAATGATTTTTCCACTTCTTTTGCAACTACATTGACACCAGAAGCTTACTTTGAAATAGAAGATGGCTATGTAGGAACTTGGGTAAATGAGGCCAATAATATAACTGTTGTCATTACATATGCAGGTATTGTCATCAATGATGTTCGTTATGTCATTACAAATAAAGATGCAACTGGTTATGAAGGAAAACTTGGAGAAGTAAGTGAATATTATGTTTCTTTCTACTATTCTGATGATAAACTTCAAATCGGTACAATGCGTGAAAATTATATTGTTACCAAAAAGGCTGATAACCCAAATCCGAATCCTTCAGAGATAGTTATACCAGAAGAAAGTATAGGTACATATAAAGGAACAAAGAATGATGTAGAATATATTGTAATAATTACAAAAGATGCAATTACTATCAATGGTACAGCTTTTGTTCCAAGTGAATATGATGAATATGAAGGATGGACTGGTACATATAATGGTGAAACATATTATGTTACATATATGGCACCATGGGGAGATTCACCTGCGCAAGTAATGGTGATGAATAGTGACTATAGTTTAGTAATAACTTGTGATGTAGTTGAAGAACCTACTCCAACAGTAACTATACCAGAAGAAAGTATAGGTACGTATAAAGGAACAAAGAATGATGTAGAATATATTGTAGTAATTACAAAAGATGCAATTACTATCAATGGTACAGCTTTTGTTCCAAGTGAATATGATGAATATGAAGGATGGACTGGTACATATAATGGTGAAACATATTATGTTACATATATGGCACCATGGGGAGATTTACCTGCCCAAGTGATGGTGATGAATAGTGATTTTACGCTAAATGTGACTTGTGATGTAGTTAAAGAAGAAACACCAACAGAAATTCAAATTCCTGCGGCATGGGTAGGTACATATCAAAAAGAATCTAATGGTCAAACTTATGTACTCGTAATCACAGAAAATCAAATTACATTAAATGGAATAGAATATGTAATTACCGCGTATGATGCATATGAAGGCTTTACGGGAACGTATAATGGAGAAGAGTATTTCTTATCGAATGCTTCTTATGATGACAGTGTGTTTGTTCCTGCCTTTATGAATTCTGATTATTCATTTTATATTTTATTTTCATAATGAAAAAAAACACTAGATGTGCATACACATTTAGTGTTTTTCTATTTGTATAAGAAAAGTTCTAGTGAGTAGACTAGTTCCACATCCAAATAAGATTCCTGTAATATATCGCATTGTATTAGGACTATCGATTTGAAAAAAGTATACTTTTATTCCATCTATTACTAGCGGAATCATTAGAATGATACTCAGTATCATCCATATATAGAAAGGGCGTTTTTTCAGCTTGTTAGCTATTTTTGGAATAAATAATAACAACATTCCGATCAAAAAGGAGCATCCCATACTAGTACAACGAATGCAAAGAGGGAAGACAAAATCTCCAATTTGAATAGCGCGATTGACATTTCTATTGCATAAGGGAACCTTACCCCACAAATCTGTTGTAAATGCTAAGTTTGGAAACGTATGATTCCAGATGAAAAAGAATAAGACTATAGTCAAACAAGAGAATAAAATACCAGATATAATAATAACTGGTATTTTCCATTGAAAAGTATTCTTTTTCATTGTAAATTAATATGGGCCGTTAACACCCATTGCCGCAACAATGACTGCACAACAAATGCCAAATAGGATATTAAAAATAACACTAATCAAAGCAGCTATTCCACAACCCTTTGCTTTTTTGGGTGATTCTTTGTTCCAAACACAGAATAAAACCAAACCTACAATGGGAAAGAAAAAAGAAAGAACTGCAAATCCAAAACTAAATGCATCGTCAGATTGCATTTGATTGGAATTATAATTTTGACTATAATCCGATGAAGATGAGTTTTCTTGATAATTGTATTGAGCATAGGGATTATTTTCTACTACAATTTCTTCTAATTTTTCTCCACAGTAAGGACAAAACTTGGTTTCATCATCAACTTGGGCATTACAATGTTTACATTTTTTCATTTTATCACCTCGAAACAAATATATATCAGCATTATACCATAAAAAAGAAAAAGACACAAGCAAAATTGTGTCTTATTTTATTTATTTAATAAAAAATACCCAAACAAAGAAGAAAATAATATAAGCGAATACACCCAAAAGAGCTGCCCAACCACTCATATCAGAAGTTCTAGCATGTTTTTGTTTCCAAACCAAGTACAATACATAACCGATTACAGGGCAAAGAAAACCTACCACAGCAAATAACCATCTTAAACCATCAATTTTATCAGTAGATTCAGTTGGTTTTACTTGAACTTGATTTTCTTGTTGTTTAGTGTCTTTTTGCATCTTTTTTTCTTTCATAACGCCACCTCTTGAATGTATTATATCATAAAATGAAAAAAATGCAAACCATTAGCAATCATCACCATTTTGAATGCTTCAAGATTTGCAATTTTCTTGATTTGTGTTATAATGAAAGAGTATTTTATATGAAAATGATAGATAAATAGTGGCAATACGAGGTAATACAATCATGAGTCTACAAATTGGCAATGTCAAACTAAAGAATAACATCATTTTGGCACCTATGGCAGGTGTTACCAATTCTACATATAGACAAATTTGTTTAGAGCATCAAGCGGGATTGGTCTGTACGGAAATGATTAGCGACAAAGGGTTAGCTTATGAAAATACAAAAACCTTGCAAATGATTCAAATAGCACCTTGTGAACATCCTGTTTCTATGCAAATTTTTGGTTCCGACTATCAGTCGATTACTGATTCCGCAAAACAAATGATTACTCGCTCACCCATTGATATATTGGATGTCAATATGGGGTGTCCAGTCAATAAAGTTGTGAAAAGTGGAGCAGGTAGTGCATTACTGAAAACGCCTCAAAAAATATACGACATCATTAAAAGTCTAAAGGAAAATATGGATATTCCAGTAACAATTAAAATCAGAGCAGGTTGGGATGCGCATTCCATTTGTTGTGGGGAAGTGGCAAAACTTGCAACAAAAGCTGGAGTAGATGCCATTGCCATTCATGGTAGAACAAGATCTAGTTTGTATACAGGAGAAGTCAATTTAGATTATATTCGGCAAGTCAGGGAAGCAACATCCATTCCTGTCATTGGAAATGGTGATGTAAAGGATATTTCCACACTTCAGAGCATGTTAGAAACGGGTGTAGATGGGGTGATGATTGGCCGTGCTGCCCTTGGGAATCCATTTATCTTTGACCAAATGGCTTCCTATATGGAACATCAAGTCATTGTTGAAAAACCCACTCGGCAAGTTGTCATTGCCACACTATTAGACCACGCTAGAAGACTCATTCTTGAAAAGGGGGAGCATATTGCAATGATTGAGATGCGTAGTCATGCGGGGTGGTACTTAAAATTAATTCCAGGCACAAAGGCATATAAAAGTAGTATTGTCAGTGTCAAATCTTATCAAGAATTAGAAAAAATATGTCAAGTAATATTGCACGAAGCATAATATACAATAAAATAAATAAAAGGAGAAGATAAGATGGCAAGAAGAAAAAAACATAATACCATTCGTAAAATTATTCAATTACCTATTGGAATTTTATTATTGCTTTTAATAGGAGCAGCCCTTTATTTTGGTTATCCGTATTATAAACCTTATATCGATCAATGTAGTCATCAAAAGCCAGTAGAAGAGATTGTCAGTGGTGATTTATCTATTCATTTCTTGGAAGTTGGTAATCAGTATACGGGTGATGCTGTTTATATCAAGGCAGGAGAAACAGATGTTTTAATTGATGCTGGATCTCGTAAATCTAGCGCAGAAACGATTACAACTTATTTGGAAAATTATGTTGTGGACAATAAATTAGAATACGTCATTGCTACACATGCTCATCAAGACCATATTGCAGGATTTGTAGGGACAACAAAAGTAAAAGGTATCTTTGAAGCATTTGAATGTGAAACCATTATTGATTTTCCAAAAACCAATGCAAAAACGGCGCTTATTTCTGAGTATTATGAAAAACGTGAGATAGAAATTGCAGAAGGAGCGAATCACTATACCGCATTAGAGTGTTATCGAAATGAAAATGGTGCGAAACGATCTTATACACTCAGTGAGGGTATTGAACTAGAAATTTTGTATAACTATTATTATGAAAATGAATCTAGCGATGAAAATAACTATTCAGTATGCGTCATGATTCATCAAGGAAGCAAACATTTTTTGTTTACTGGTGATTTAGAAAAAGAAGGAGAAAAATATTTGATTGAGTATAATGATTTACCAGAAGTAGAAGTGTTTAAGGCAGGACATCATGGTTCTCCGACTTCTACAACAGATGCGTTACTAGCAGTAATTAAGCCTAAAATCGTTTGTGTATGTTGTTGTGCTGGTTCTGATGAATATACCAAAAATAACTTGAATCAATTTCCATCACAAGCATTTACTTCACGGATTTGTCACTATACGGATCAAATTTATGTCACGACACTTGCGACTGAAAATGGATATACCTCCTATAATGGTAATATTGTGATTACATCCAATGAAGAAGGAACAAAAGTAAACTGCTCTCACCACAATGTGATTTTCAAGGATACGGAGTGGTTTGAACAATATCGAAAGTGGGAATAAAAAACAAGGAAAGCGTATGCTTTCCTTGTTTTTTATTGAGATAATTCATATTGCATATAAAGTTGATATAAGTGTTTACTCATCGTGCAAGTTAAAAGAATACCTTCATTTTCATAAGAAGAATCATGTACATGGGCCTTTTCTTTTAGAATAGAAAAGATTTCTCCATTTGCATAGGGAATCAGTAGTTTGCAAGTAACTTGATCTGAAAATAAAGTATTTTGAATATAGCAAATCAGTTGATCAAAACCAGTATGCTTTGTGTTGGAAATTAAAATAAAATCTGTATCCACTTGAGGTAAAAAGAGGGTGTTTTTAACAAGGTCAGCTTTACAAAAGGCGTATACAATAGGAATATCTTTTACTCCGATCTCCGTTAACACCTGGTTGGTTGTTTCGATTTGCATAGAAGCATAAGGACTTGCGGCATCTACTACATGGACAATCAAATGGGCTTCTTTAATTTCTTCTAAAGTGGATTTAAACGATTCAATCAAATGATGAGGAAGGTGACTGACAAAACCAACCGTATCGGTAATTAGAAACTCTTGATTGGTAGGGAGTTTGATGAGTCTTGTTGCGGTTTCAAGGGTAGCAAACAACATATTTTTGGCAAAAACTTTTTTTTCATCATCACGGTGAAACAATTCTAATAAGCTATTAATCGTAGTTGATTTTCCTGCGTTCGTATAGCCGACAAAAGCAACTGTTTTGGTATCACTTGATTTTCTCAATTTTCTTGCTGTTTGTCTACTTTGGACAATACTTTTTAATTCCTCAGTCGCTTTTTGAATCCTTCTTTCAATGTGCCTTTTGTCTTCTTCTAGTTTGGTTTCTCCACTACCTCGCCTTGCTCCAGAACCCCCTGTGCCACCACCACCAGTTCTAGATAAGTGAGTATAGGAACCAATTAGTCTAGGAAGCATATATTTTAAATTGGCGATTTCTACTTGTAATATAGCTTCTTTTGTTCTTGCACGCAATTCAAAAATCTCTAAAATAAGCATTGTACGGTCAATTACTTCACAATCTAGAATAGACTCAATGTTTTTGAGTTGAATTGGAGATAACTCATCTAGAAAGACAACTAAATTTGCATGTAATATATCAATTTGTTGTTTAATTTCTAATAATTTACCACTACCTACATAGGTTTTACTGATAGGATGATCTAAATTTTGAGTAATCGTATCGACTATTTCAATATTTCTTGCCTCGCATAATCCCGCAAGTTCATGCATTTGATAGTCAAAGTCTTCATCAGTTCCAAGTGGAATACCGACCAATATGGCTTTTGTTGTTTCAATGGGTTCATTCATATCATCACCTCTTTTCTAATTATCATTGTACCATAATCTTGTTTAAAAGTAAATTAGGTAGCAAAACTAAAAAAAGTCTATCTTGATGTTGCCTTGCATATAATAAAATGCAAGCAAAAGTTAAGGAGGAATTCATGTTTGAGGCTTTTAGTACAAATGCAATTCAAATGATTGATGAGGCATTAAAGATAGCGAAACTTTTAGGCAAAAAATGGGTTGGCAGTGAACACCTTCTACTCGCCATGTATCAAACAAAAGACAGCATTTGTCACTTTTTATTAGAGGAAAAAAATATTCAATATGAGGATTTATTACATGCAGTTGAGAAATTAGTCATTTTGAGAAAAACGGACCATCAAGATATAACATATACAAAAAAATTTCAAGAAATCATTTTGTTTTCAGAAAATTTGGCAACGGATTTAAATAGTGATTATGTATATGATGAACATATTTTCTATGTGATGCTCAAAGAGTATGATTCAGTTGCCTGTATCGTGTTAGAAAAGCTAGGCTTAGTTTTAGATGAACTGGCAGAAAGCATAGAGGAGATTTTTGGATTTTTTGAACAAAAAGGATTCACAAAAGAGGCTACACCTTATCCATTTTTGATTCATCTTTCTTCCACTACCAAAATTCATCCCTTTGTGTCAAGAAGCAATTATGTAGAAAAGATACAATTTATTTTATCCAAAAAACAAAAAAATAATCCGTTACTGATAGGAAATGCAGGTGTAGGAAAAACAGCTATTGTAGAAGGCTTATCAGAAATTTTACAAACGGATATTTATCAATTGGATTTAGGTGGCATTGTTTCTGGAACCAAATATCGTGGTGAATTGGAAGAAAAATTAACCAAAGCAATGGAGTATATCAAAAAGAAAAAGGCAATTTTATTTATTGATGAAATTCACAATATTGTAGGAGCGGGTTCTAATGATGGATCGCTTGATATAGCCAACATTTTAAAACCCTATTTGTCGCGTTCAGATATGAAATTGATAGGAGCTACAACATTAGATGAGTATTATCATTATATTGATAAAGACAAAGCCCTTTCTAGACGATTTCAAAATGTGTTTATTGATGAACCTACAGAAGAAGAAACGTATCATATTTTAAAAGAAATTAAGATAAGTTATGAAAATTATCATCATGTAAAATATACAAATAAAGATATTCAAACCATCATTCAAAAAAGTAAAAGTTATTTGGTTAATCGCAATTTTCCAGATAAAGCAATTGATGTGATGGATGAGGTTGGAGCTAGGAAAAAATCAAGTGATAAAAGTATCCAATCTTTAATTGATGATACCATTGAAGATATGACTTCTATTCATCATTTGACATTAACCGAATTAAAAAAAGCAAAGTTAAATTATCCAGAATTGAAAAAAAATTATGTGGGGTTTATTGAAAAAGGAAAATGGAAATTAAAACAAAACAATATTGCGGTAGTAGAAGTAGAACATGATTTCGTATCCCAAGATTTAATGGTAGATTTAATGAAATTATTTCATTTTAAAAAAGAAATGTATCTAGAAGTAGACTTAGAAACATATCAAGATCCCATTATGATCAATAACTTAATTGGTTCAGTAAAGGGGTATGTGGGATATGAACAAGGTGGGCTGTTATCAGAACATTTGATTCGGTATCCTATGGCATTTGTTTATTTTAGGCATTTTGAGCAAGCCCATATTTCTATTCAACAATTTTTATATCAATTGTTTCAAAAAGAAACATTCTTGGATAATAAAGGAAGAACAATTTATTTAACCAATGCTATTTTTGCTATTGGTGGAAAACAAAATCATCATCATCAAACAGGATTTATTCATTCAGTCCAAAATCAACCCCAATTACGCTTTCCCTGTCTAAAAACTTTACCCACTAGATATCATCAAAATCAATATGATCAATTGTTTCAAAAACAATCTATTCAAATTGTAAACCTACAAGATATTCCAGAACGTAAAAAAGAAGAGGTCTTTTGCGAGAGTTTATTGCTAGAAAAAGGGAAGTATTATTATAATCCACAAACTAACCAATTAGAAACAACAAATAAAACAAGATAAGTAACTAGACGAATAGTTACTTTTTTTCCATTTTCCTTTGATAAAATAAATAAAAGTGATATAATAGATAATAAAGTGGCAGATTATACACAATTGCCAGTGAGGTAGAAAATATGAAAATCAAAAATGACAATACATACTATATTCGTTCAAGTAATATGCATTTGATTAATATTTTAGAAGATGATTATTATATCGAACTAGGTGCCATAGATATGAAGATGATGAATAAAATCATCAAGGGGGAGAAAGTAAATCTACAAGAGTTGATGAACTTTGAAATCCTTAGTGAGGGTAGCGGTATGATTACGGGAGATATTTTGTTTGATTACTATTACCAACTGAACTATTTGATTAATTTGCGGCTGAAAAATTCGTCTTATAAATTTTTGTTAACTGCTGGTGTAATCAAATATTATGATCAATCATCTTGTGAAAAATATGCTCCTCTTGTTCTCATCCCTTTTGACTTTGATTATCAAAGCTTTGAGATCGTGGCCAGTAGTACGCCGATGATTAATACGAAAATTATAAAAGAATTGGCTGTATTGTATTTTCGAGATATAGAAAAAGACAAGACCAATCCAATTGATTATTTACGAAAATCAAAATATAAAATTATTGGTGGTAACGAAACCGATTATCAAAAACGATTCTACGATGAATATGTATCACGGAAGATTTATTCTGTACAAGATATTGACAAACTTTGTTTGGATTTGGGAGAAGTACTGCATACAACAGTCAATCCTACTAACTATTTGACAATTGGAAACGTAGAATATGGCGATATTTTAATTGGTCAGGATTTTATGACAACTGAGCGGTCTATCTTTGAGACAACTGAAGAAAAGATTGTCAATCACTATTTTACAAACATTAAAGGCATACTACCTACCAACTTAGATCAAAAATACGTTTTATTGAAGGTGGATAAGGGAGAAAAATTTGCCATTGATGGTAGAATTGGTAGTGGGAAAACACATACCATTTTAAATATTCTTTCTGACCAAGTGCTCAAAGGGAAAAAAGTTTTATATATCAATCAGGATTTAGATAATTTATTCGACTTAGAAAAAAGTATTTCTTATTTGGGATTTGACGGATTATCCTATAACTTAACCAGAAACTTGCGAAGAATTGAAAGACCAGAGGTGGATATTGAAAACAAAGGAAAGTCAGATCTTTCTTTGGATATTCTTGCGCAATTGTTCAACCATCTCAATCATTTTCAGACCAAAATACATGGCTATACCATTCACCATATTTTTGAAGAATTGGCTATCTTGAAAAAAGAAAACCCTTCTATAGAACCGATTCAATTAGAAATCACACTAGAAAAACATGAAGTGCAACGGATTTATCATGATTTACTTGAAATAGAAGATGCTTTAAAGATGATAGATACTTACGCAACAAATGTATGGCATCGTCTACAAATTTATCGAAATAATATTACTAAAGAAAGCATTATTCAGCGCTTAGAGGAATTACAAGAAATCAATATTGAATTATATCAAAAAGAAAAGAAAACGATGGCTAAATATGGAATCAAACCTGCTAGTACCATTCATGAGTTATATAAAACCATTTCTCATGTGTATCACTTTGCCTCTGTTCGACCACTTCCGGAATGGATAGATGAAAAAACTAGACGGGAAACACTTAAATCCCTTCGTGAAATTCAGGGCTTAGTAGATATCAAATATAATTTATCTAAATATTATGAGGCGACTACTATTGACAATTATATTCCTGGACGAATGGAAAAAATTTTAAAGGTGATTCTTGCTGACCATTTAAATGTAGAAGAAAACTGGGAAACAACAGATGCAATTTTTATTAATCGATTGATTCAGTTTGATGAAAAATTGGTGTTGTTAACCAAAGATATGGAACAAAACGTCAATCAAACAACTGAACTAGTAAGTAAATTGAAAAACATATTTGGTCTAAAAGAAATCACAGATACATGTTATAGCTTTTTTACACAATTGGATCAATTTTTAAATCAACATCTATTGAATCCACTTGTAATCGATTGTTATTTAGAACAACCTATGATTTTTAGTAAATATGAAAAGACGATTACGGATGCGTATTTATTGTATTTAGAAGAAGTGATTTTCCTTCCTCGCTTTATTACACATTTTGAACAATTAACGAAGGGCTTTTTAGATGTTGAATTGCACAAAAAAAATCAAGATCGCTTTGTTATGCATTACATCAATCGTAAAATTGCGAAAAAAGAAAAGCAAGATGTAAAATTCATTGTCGAACATGTAAAAAAATATTATCACACTATGGAAATTTTACAAGATGCAATTCAAGAGGTATTTGGTAAAAAAGAACTAGATATTGAACTAGTAGAGCAGTTTGTGAAATTCAATCAGTTTGTAACTACTTTGGATCATCAATTTATTTCTGCTTGGAAAAAATTATTGCATGAATATAAAAAAGGTAGATATCAAGACCACTATATTCAAGTGATTCATCAATTATTGACACAAATCAAATCAGAAGGCTATCAAACTTCTAGTATTTGTACGAGCCTTCGCAATTACAATATACACATTGTAGATGGAAGCATATTAGATAAAGTTGAAAAAATTAAATTGTGGCAATTGTATTTAAAAGAAGTAATTGAATTGAAGCAAGAAATCAAAGGCATTTTTGTTCAAAAAGATACAGTAACGTATGATGATATTGTTACTCTAATTGAAAATGATAGAATGCAACAACAATTACAAAAAGATTTAGAAACCAATGCACCAAGATATAAGCAAAATTTAGGCAAATATTATCGGGGTTTAGATACCATTATCAGTGATATTGGTCAAACTATTGAACATTATGATGATTTTTTGAAAAAAATATCTCCTAATTGTGATATTAATGCACTTTTTGAAGATCAACATTTCAATCATCTTTTAGAAGATATCAAAGCAATTGATGTGATGTACGCTCAGTGGGTTAGTGCTTTTAGGGCCTTTTCTGTTTGCTTTAAAGGTAGTCAAAATGATTTTCAATCCAATAGTTTTGATGCCAATATCAAAATATTTAAGACATATCTCAATAAGGTAGATCAAATTGATGCAATCTTGACTATTAATGTATTAACAGAACGATTTTTGAATTATCACTTAAATGATTTATATGAAGGTATTCGAAGTTGTAAATATGGACTAGGCATATCTAAACGCTTTATGTATAGTGTATTTCTTGACTATTATCGTACTATTGAATCTCAATATCCAGAACTTTTGTCATCCCAATCTTTATTGCAATATTTAAATGATTATCAAGATTTTGAATATGCGTATTGTCAAAAAAATGGGTTTGAATTAAAGAAAAAAGTAGAAGATATTCGGAAAAAAGTAAACTTGAATCATGGGTATGCCTTTAATGACTATAACCATATTGTAAATGCTTTATCCAAAAATGTACCTGTCTTTTTATCTGATTTAGATATTCTCAATAGTCATTTGGATATATCAGTATTTGATTTGGTCATTGTAGATGATGCTCATTTATCTACTTCCAATAAATATTACCGGATTCAAGAGTGTAAGCAAGTCATTATTTTTGGTGATAAATTATTCCAAACTTCTGTTTCAAATGCTTTGATGCAACGATTAGGAAAAGCTTGTACTGTAGATTATAAAAGGCGTTATATCCAAATGAATTCCAAATTCAACAATATTTGGAGTTATAATAATCAATATATTTATGCCTATGATAATCAATGCGATATTATTCAAGTCGATCATTTTGAAGCATTTATTGAGCATATTTTAAATCGGTTTTATATGAATCCATCTCACATTATCAATGTATTGGTTGCCAATGAATCCACTAGAAGAAAAGCGTATACGAGCATTGTAAAAGGATTGGTCAATGCCTATTCTCCAGAAGAAATAGGTAACATTTTATGTTATCACATTCGTATTTTGAATGCTTTAACTGAAGGTAATCGCTATGTCAATGATGTATATATCTATTATGATGATTTTAGAGATTTAGAAGCTTCCGAAAAAGAGTTGGTGTTTAAAAATTTTATTGCGGTATACAACAGTGTACAAGTATTTTATTTGAAACATCGGTTAGAAAGTGAAAATGAGATGATTCTAAAGTCAATTCAACAGACCATTGGAAAAAATGTTATGCAAGAAAAAAAGCCAGAAGGAATTACTCAATTATTGATTCAAAGTTTAAGAGATAAAAAAGTAAAGGCAGAGAGTGGGTTTGGTTCATTTGATATTATTATCAAAAGAAAGAAACCTTTTGCAATTATGATTATGGGTAAAAGCGAAGATTATACTACAACATTTGTAGATGATTATATTTATTATCATCAAGAGTATAAAAAAAGAGGTTGGCAGGTGGAAGTCGTGTATATTCATGATTTATATACACAGTATGATGAGGTTGTTAACCACATTATTCAACAATTGGCATTGGAGAAAAAAGGATGAGCATAAGTAAAACGGAAGCGATTGTTTTTATTCAGGAAATCAAAAACACACAAAAAACAACGCGATATTATAAAAAGCAAGTCAAAAAAATGCTACAAAAAGAACTAGATTTAAATATGAAGTATGATCAAGGCAAAACATTGCTTCACTATATCATTGAAAAAAACCATTCCAAATTGCTTCCCTTTTTAATAGAAAGGGGAAGCAATCCCAATTTGTGTGATGACCATTTTGTGAGTCCTATGCATTTAGCTGTGGAAAAAAATAACCGAAAAGCAGTTAAATATTTGGTTTACTCTGGCGCAGACATTGATATACCTGGAGAGTTTGAACAAACACCGCTACACAGAGCCGTTATTTTGGGGGATGAGAAAATGATTAAAACATTGATAGCACTAGGAGCCGATGTGCTTTTAGTAGATGAAAAAAATTTATCCGTAATGGATTATGCCAAAGATGAAAAAAATCAAAATATTGTTTCATTTTTGGAAAAAGCAATTTATAAGAAAAAAGGAGAAGAACGATAACATGATTGAAACTATACAAAAATATATAGAATCGCTTGGTTATGGCTATATTAGTTTCGCCATTGAAATGGTCATACTTGTTTTTGGATTGGCATTATTGATTCACTTTTTATGCCGACATGTTCAATCAAAAGCGATGATTGTCATCTATTTAGCAATTTTAGTTTTATTTGTCATTTGTTTAGTAATGGGATTGAAACTAGGATATTATATTAGTGCAGCAATGTTTATTTTAACTACCATTTATACGTTCGTATTTTACATACCTGAGTATAAAACCCATGCGACTTTAAAGACAGAAAAAAAAGAAACCAAGCAGTTTTTAACCAATGAAGATACAAAGACGCTGATTATTGATACGCTGATTAAGTCAGTGGATTATTTGAGTAGTAGAAGAATTGGTGCCATTATTACAATTGAAAAAGAGCATACATTGAATAATTTGATTGAAGGTGCAGTCGAATTAGATGCGGAAATCACATTTGAATTATTAGAGTCCATTTTTCACCCCAATACCGCATTACATGATGGTGCTGTAATCATTAGAGGAGACAGAATTAAATGTGCAAGTGCATTTTTCCAACCAAGTCAAAAGAAAGATATACCTCAGCATTATGGTTCAAGGCATCGTGCCGCAATAGGTATTAGTGAACAAAGTGATGCATTTACTATTGTTGTTTCAGAAGAAACTGGGCAAGTAGCCAATACAATCGGTGGTACTATCACAGGCAAATTATCATTAGAAGGATTAAGAACACTATTAGAACAACACTTAATTGTAAAGGAGTAACAGATATGAGCTTAGCTATATTTGCTCATTTTGAGCCAACGCAAATTTTATTTTTGGTCATTATCTTGGTATTTGTTTTGGTGTTGGATACCATGAAAGTCTGTTTGTTAGAAAATAAGCAAGTAATAGATGGTGTACTTTCTTTTTTTCTATTACTAGGGGGAATGTTCATTCCTACATTTACTCGAGTTTGGATTATCTTAGTTTTGGTGTTAGATAGTTTGGTATTGTTATATAGTTTGTTTGATTTTTCGCTTTTATTATATACCCACAAGGTCATTTATGAAAAAACAACAGAATATATTAAAAATAACGAATATGATTTTTATGTGCAGATGAATGCAAAAGATCGTGTCATTGATTGCAGTGGTTCTATTTTAAAACTGACAAAATTATCCAAAAAAGAGATCCTACATCATCGAGGTTGGAAGTTTATTTTTGATAATTTGAATATCCGAACCCTCAATAAACAAGAATTTAGTCTCAATAATGTTGCGGGATTCTTATCCGAATTCAAAGAGTGCAATAGTAAACACAATGTGTATCGTTTCAGTATGGAAGTAGAAAATATGGTCCAAGATAAACAGTTAGAAACAGAATGTATTCGATATGAAGGCATCATTCAACCAGTTTATCGAAAAAATACACTTGTCGCAAGAAATGTTTATTTTTATCGTGATAATATGAATGTAGTAGAAAAACTAAAAGGACTAGTTAAATCAGCATGTACCAATTTGGAAGATGCATATTTGCAATTGGATATGTTGATGAGTATGTCTGAGGGAGTTGTCTTGTATTATGATTATCAAAATGCAGTATATGTTGCAACAGATTGTATGCGTACTTACACCAAAACGGACAAAAAGGAATATGTGTTTGAAGAAATTTTTTCACATATCCATCCAGAAGATGTAAATGCTTATTTAGAACAAGCTGAAACAGTCAATAGCCTTTCTATTACGAAATTAAAATACCGCTTATTGATTGCGGATACGTATTATACAGTAGAAGAAGATTCCATCTATATGCGAAAAGATTATGGTTTACTGTCTATTATTCGTATTGGTGGAGTAAATACACAAGAAAAACGAAAAATGACGCTTCATAAAGAAGAAAACATAGATCAGATTCAAGCCCTTGCTTCTAGAAATATTCAATCAAAGTTAGAAAAAACGATGTCTATTTTGAATGTCGTGTTAGGAGAACAACATGAATCCAACCATTAGTGCCATTTTGTTGATGGCAGGAAAAAGTGAACGTTTTTGCCATAGCGAAAATAAATTACTGTATCAAGTACATCAAAAACCTCTTTTTATGTATAGTCTAGATGTATTGATAAATCATCCTGCTATTCAACATATATATATACCCGTTTCATCTGATATAAGAGAAGAAATTGAGTCAATTGTATATCAAAACTATGACGATGAGCAAGTTACATTTGTAGAAGGTGGGGCTACTCGTTTTGAAAGTGTACAAAAGGCATTACAAGAAGTCGATGCTGATTTTGTTTTGATTCATGATGCCGCAAGACCGATGATTCAAGTTGAAGATATCAATCACTTGATGGAACAAATGGAACGATATGCATGTGGTACGTTATATCATAAAGTATATGATACAGTAAAAGATACCACAATTGGTGTAAAAACAATTGCAAGAGAAGCGCTAAAGGCAGTTTCAACACCACAATTTTTTCGAAGTGATTTATTTTCTGATATCATTTATGCGGATATTTCACCCGTAGAAATTACAGATGAAATTCGTCTATTTGAACAACAACTACCTGTTGCTTTTGTAGAAGAATCAAGACCTAATCTAAAAGTGACCACAATAGAAGATATGGATTTAGTGACTTATTATTTGACACATCGCAATCAGTATAAAGTGGGGCATTCTTTTGATTTTCATCCGATTGATAAAACAAGAAAACTGATACTAGGTGGTGTACAATTTGACACGCCTTGGGGACTAAAAGGACATAGTGATGCGGATGTTGTCTACCACGTTGTAGCTGAGTCCATTATGGGGGCTCTAGGACTTGGTGATTTAGGCACTTTATTTCCAGATACAGATGATACTTTTTTAAATATGGATTCTAGTTATTTTATTGAAGAAGTAATGAAAGAAGTGCGTATGGAAGGCTATGTTGTAGAAAACTTAGATGTTATCGTTTATTTAGAAAAACCCAATTTAAAAGAACATAAAATTTTAATGGCCAATCATATCAAAGCGCTCACGCATGCCGCTTATGTAAATGTGAAGGCAACTACTTTGGAAAAACAAGGGTTAATTGGCAGTGGATTAGGTGTCGCTAGTGAGGCAGTAGTCTTGATTCGAAAAAGCAATTAAATCTATTTTGTGTAAAAGAGAATGTAGCTATCTACATTCTTTTTTGTTTGAGTATACTTTAATGATATATGTAACAAAAAGAAAAATGAACAGACTTTTTTTCATGATGAATACATCTATTACATATATATAATAGAAGAGGTGTTTGTGATGAAAAAACTAGTTCTATTGATTCTTCTTGTCGTTTTGCCCATAGCACTACTTGCTATGGCGGATAATTATTTTAGTGTACGTTCTTCAGCTTATTTAGAACAAGCCATTCAAAAGAAATTAACAGATGTAGTGACAAATGCCATATTAGAACCTACGCAAAAGTATATGAATAATCAACAATTGGTTACCTATATCAAAGATGAAAGTAACACCATTAAAAGCATTTATATTAATAGTGACATTACCAATCAAATCTTAATTGAAACCAACCAAACTATTGGCAAATTGCTAGACCAAGGTGTGGTGGAGGAATCCATTACACACATTGAGTTGCCACTAGGATTGTTATTATCTAAATCGTTATTCACCACTATTGGACCTAGTATACCCATTCGGGTACTACCTATTAGCGCTTATAAAAGTGATATTTGTAC
This sequence comes from Anaeroplasma bactoclasticum, assembly GCA_023667245.1. Classification (GTDB taxonomy): domain Bacteria; phylum Bacillota_I; class Bacilli_A; order ML615J-28; family CAG-313; genus CAG-313. The sequence goes on along the minus strand of JAMPAL010000001.1, from coordinate 35,638 downwards.
CAAGAGTAAATCACTAGGCATCAACAATATGTTATTAGAAATTTACTTAAAAATTGAAATTTTTGTAGATACTATGATTCCCCTAAAAAAAGAAAAAGTCGATTATGTTACACACATTCTTCTTGTTTCACAAGTGGTTCAAGGTGAAATTCCTTACTACTATTATAGTGGGAATGGTACCATCGAAGCTCTACCACAATAAAAAATGAAAATATGTAACAAATTTTAACCTAAAATAAACAAAATGGTGTATAATAAGATAGAAAATAGGTGAAGTATTATGAATCAAGAACAAACAGAAAAATTAATCAAACAAACAATTAAAAAATTAAGACCATATCTCAATGCTGATGGTGGAGATTTAGATTATGTGAAATTTGAAAACGGCATTGTTTATGTTCGTTTATTAGGGGCATGTATTGGGTGTTCCTCTAGTGATGATACCATTACGAATGGTGTAGAAGCGCTTCTATTAGAAGAAGTACCAGGTGTCATTGGTGTAGAAGTTGTAGAAGACTAAGAGGTGGAAGATGAAACCAGGCGATATTGTGAATGGTAAAATCACCAACATTTTAGGCTATGGAGCCTTTGTAGTCATCGGAGACTATGATGGACTTGTGCACATTTCAGAGTTTTCGGATAATTATGTCAAAAATATCAATGATTTTGTGAAAATTGGTCAGGAGCTTCGTTTAAAGGTGATTGAAGTGGATGAAGAGAGCCACCGTGTGAAATTAAGTTATAAACAAATTCATAAAACTAGAGGAGTCAGATGTCGTGTTCCAGAGTATGAGGTGGGATTTCAACCGCTTGGTGAGATGCTACCTAAATGGATTGGCAATTACAAGGAGTTGAAGGATGAATAAGGGATTTGAAACAATTGTATTCTTGGCCTTAATAGGAACTTTACTATTTGTATTAGGGAGTTGCAATCCGTCCAAGCGCCATATGCAAGAAGAATACCCGGGACTTACGGATAAACATCATGTTTTTGAAACCATACAAGTAGAAGAAGTCATAGAGCGTTTTGAGCAAGAAGAAGATTTCTATCTGATTATGGGATTCCCTGCTTGTCCTTGGTGTCAAGCCCTAATGGGTGTTCTCAATACAGAAGCAAAAAATCACCATATTCAAACCATTTATTATATGGATATCAAACAGATGAGGGATGATGAAAATGACAAAGATTATGCCCATTTTTCTAAATTGGTAGCAAGTCATCTTCAAACGATTTTGGATTCTGAAAAAAATCGGGTGAATGCACCTACACTGATTAAGGTTATTCAAGGACGTGTAGTAGCATTTCATCTCAATACTGTGGATAGTCATATTAAAAATGAAAATGGTGTATTACCAGAAATGACAAAAGCACAACAAGAAGAATTAAACGAGAAACTCAATCAACTTTTTTTAAGTTAGATAAAATTGCATAATCCATCCATATTATAAATACAATAGTACTGGTGACTATTGTGAAAAAAAGAAAAATCATACAAATCAGTTTAACAATTTTATTGATCGTAATGGCTTGTTTTGTTGTTCAAAAAGTATATGCGATAACAAACAATACTTGGCTTGTTTATCTTGACCCTGGCCATGGTGGCTTTGATGGGGGAGCAACCTCTTTGGATAAAACCATATTAGAAAAAGATATTACACTGACAACTTGTCTTTATATTCAATCCTATTTAGAAAAAACAGGTATTCAAGTCAAAATGACCAGAACGAAAGATGAAGCACTTTCAACTTCTAAGAAAGAAGATATTCATAAAAGAGTCAAATGGATCAATGAATCGAATTGTATATTATATGTCAGTGTTCATGCCAATGCATATCCAGCTAGCAGTGTTGAAGGAGCACAGACATTTTATAGTACAACAGTAAATGAAAATAAACAATTTGCAACCATTATGATGGAACAACTTCGGATATTACATCCGAGTAATCCTAGACAAGCCAAAGCAATTTCAGGTAAATATCTATTAGAACATACCCATAAAACAGGATGTTTAGTAGAACTTGGTTTTCTAACCAACACAAATGATTTAGCACATTTAACGAGTGATACTTACTTACAACAGATTGCTTTTTCAATCTATACAGGTATCCTTTGTTATATAGAAGAAAGTAGAAACATATGACAACAATTCAATTTAAAATTCATCATATCGAAGAAATGCAACAATTTGCTTTTGATATTACTCAGTTTGCTTTTCCTACTCAAGTCATTGCTTTAAATGGTGATTTGGGTGCGGGGAAAACAACCTTTACCAAAGGCATTGGACAAGCCCTTCAAGTGGGTCGAATCATCAATAGTCCAACTTTTACCATCATGAAAGCGTATGAGGCTCATCAACCTATTCATGGTATTCACCAATTATATCATCTAGATGTATATCGTTTAAGTGATAGTACTACTGACTTTGAATTAGAAGAGTATTTTTATCAACAAGGTCTAACCGTGATTGAATGGGCCAATATTATTGAAGATTTATTACCAGAAGAAACCTGGTATATCAATATATACCGATTATCTGATTGTGAAAGAATGGTAGAATGCAAAAATATGGACGAATCACTGATGAAATATTTAGGAGCACATTATGAAATTATTAATAGATAGTTCAACTTATGACTTATTTTTAGGTCTATATGAAGATGGTGTAGTGGATACGATGGTGAAGAATGCGAAAAATAACCATTCTGAGACATTGGTGGATGCCCTTCATTTATTTTTAGAAAAGAATAATATCACAGTCGAGGCCATAGATGAAATTTTAGTAGGCAGAGGACCGGGGTCTTATACAGGAGTAAGGATATCTGGAACAGTGGCTAAAGTCCTTGCTTTAGTGAAGCATAAGCCTTTATATAGTTTTTCTACGTTAGATTTATTGCTTGCTTCAAAAATTGAGGAAACTGGCTTTTTTTTAGCGAGAATAGTAGCGAAAAAAAATCATAGTTATTATAAAGGTGCTAGCATTCAACAAGGTGAAATCACCTTTACTACACCTGATACATTTGGCCCTGATGAGCAATTGCAATCATTTAGTGACTATACGATGATTGATGGTAGTGCAGATGCGTTTGAACATAGAAAAGAAATGGTAAAGGCAATCGTTGAAAAAAAGCTCTATCAAGTAGAAGATGTTTTTACGTATGTGCCAAATTACTTGAGAAATGAAATCAATGGTTAATGTTCGTTTATTAGAACCAAGAGATATTCAGCGCATTGTAGAACTTGAAAAGGCATATCTCAAAGAAACCCTTGGGGAAGACCTTTTAAAAGAAGAGCAAAAAAGAATGAATCGTGAAGGGGATGGAGTGTGCTTTTATGTTATAGAATACAACCATATTGTTATAGGTTATATGGGTAGATATTATTTTTTACATGAAGCAGAAATCTTAAATTTTGTGATTGACGAAGCTTATCAAAGACAAGGTTTTGGCCAGTTGTTATGGGATTGTGTTGTAACAGATTTAAAAGATGTGAAAAAAATTACGCTAGAAGTCCGTTCTTCAAATGAAAAGGCGATTCGTTTTTATCAAAAAAATGGATTTGTTTGTGTGGGTAAACGACTCGCTTATTATCAAAATCAGGAAGATGCGTTACTTTTATTGAAGGAGTATATATGAAAATATTAGCAATTGAATCTAGTTGCGATGAAACTAGTGTGGCCATTGTAGAAGATGGTCAAAAAGTATGGTGCAACGTTGTATATACGCAAATTGAGATACACAAATTGTATGGTGGTGTTGTGCCAGAAGTGGCTAGTCGTAGACATATTGAAAAGATTACTTATGTGATAGATGCGGCGATGAAAGAAGCTGGATTAGACTATACTGATATCGATAAGATTGCAGTTACCGCTGAGCCTGGTTTAATTGGATCTTTGATGGTAGGGGTGAATGCGGCCAAAACCATTGGTCTTGCATATGATTTACCAGTCATTATGGTCAATCACATTCATGGTCATATTTATGCCAATTATTTAGAACATGATTTTACTTTTCCACTGATTGCATTAGTTGTTTCTGGTGGACACACAGAACTTGTTTTGATGAAAGAACATTTTTCTTTTGAAATCTTAGGAGAGACACTAGATGACGCGGTAGGGGAAGCATATGATAAAGTCGCTAGAGTAGTTGAAGTGGGGTATCCTGGTGGTCCTATTTTAGATAAAATGGCCCATTTAGGAAAACCATCTTATCCTCTTCCGCATGTTAAATTATCAAAAGATAGTTACGATTTTAGTTTTTCAGGTTTGAAATCGGCTGTTATTAATCTGCATCATAAATATCAATCAAGAGGGGAAATCTTAGATTACAATGACCTTGCAGCAAGTTTTCAAGATGCAGTAATCGATGTATTGGTATCTAAAACAGTAAAGGCAGCAAAAGCGTATCAAGCCAAACAAGTATTGCTTGCTGGTGGTGTAGCAGCAAATCAAGGATTACGTGTCAAGATGAAAGAGGAGATGGATGCATTGGGGATTCTATTTACTGTTCCTTCTTTTAAAAACTGTACCGATAATGCAGCTATGATTGGTGTAGCAGGTTACTTTCAAGACCAAGTAGAGGAAAAGAAATAAAGCATATATTTTTTTCAAAATGAGGAAAAATAAAGTATAATCTATAGGGAATATAGCGTATAATAAATGATGATAAGAATAAAAGGAGGCAAATTATGCCATATATTGTAGATGTTTATGCCCGTGAGGTATTAGATTCAAGAGGGAATCCTACTGTTGAAGTAGAAGTCACAACTGAATCTGGATTTTGTGGACGTGCAATTGTACCAAGTGGGGCATCCACTGGTGAGTATGAAGCAGTTGAACTAAGAGACCATAATGAAAAACGCTTTTTAGGAAAAGGGGTATTAAAGGCAGTTGAAAATGTCAATAATGTGATTGCACCAGAAATTATTGGCTATGATGTAACAAGTCAAATGACAATTGACGAAGTAATGATTCAATTGGATGGTACTCCAAATAAAGAAAAGTTAGGTGCCAATGCTATTTTAGCAGTATCACTCGCTGTAGCAAAAGCTGCTAGTGAGTATTATGATATGCCACTATATCATTATTTTGGCGGATTCTTTGCGCATACATTACCTACACCAATGATGAATATTTTAAATGGTGGAGCTCATGCAGCTTGGTGTATCGATATTCAAGAAATTATGATTGTACCAGCTGGGGCACATACATTTAAACAAGCTTTACAAATGGGAGCTGAAGTATTTCATCATTTAAAAACAGTGTTAAAGGAAAAGGGATTGGTAACTTCAGTAGGAGATGAAGGAGGATATGCACCAACACTATCATCGAATGAGGAAGCATTAGCAATGGTTGCACAAGCCATTGGAAAAGCAGGATATACACTAGGTAAAGATATCTACTTTGCGTTAGACGTAGCCGCTAGTGAGTTTTATGACAAGAAAACAAAGTTATATCATTTGAAAAGCGAGAATAAACAATTGACTTCTGAGCAAATGATAGATTATTTAGAGCACTTGGTAAAGACATATCCAATTCTTTCCATTGAAGATGGTCTCGACCAAAATGATTGGAAAGGTTGGAAAGAATTAACGAAACGTTTAGGTAAAAAGATTCAACTAGTTGGAGACGATTTATTTGTAACCAATACAAAACGTCTTTCAAGAGGAATTAAAGAGCATACCGCTAATGCTATTTTAATCAAAGTCAATCAAATTGGTACATTGACTGAGACTTTTGCCGCAATTGAGATGGCTAAAAAAGCAGGATATGCGGCTATTATTTCTCACCGAAGTGGAGAAACTGAAGATACAACAATTGCAGATATTGCGGTGGGTTTAAATGCTGGTCAAATCAAAACGGGATCATTATCTAGGACAGATCGTATTGCCAAATACAATCAATTGTTACGGATTGAAGATGAATTGCAAGATACTGCGATTTATGCAGGACTACATGCATTTTATAATGTAGAGCGGTAGATAAAAAATAAAAATTGCTAACTTTTGTTAGCAATTTTTTTAAACCAAAGATGACCATATTTTTGAATTACTAGAGTAATAGCAAGGCTAATCAAAAGTAATGCAAGAAAAATAATACCTATCAAAAGACCGATGTGCATAAAAAACTCTCCAGTAAGTAAATTAGTTAGGGTATCACAATAACTAAACGAAAGCGCAAGATTTACTTTTTCACTATCAGGGAAGATAATTTGATGGAAAAATACAAAAGCACTATCGAAGTCTAAAATAGCATATGTTGCAACAATGAAAGTGAAAACAACAAAACTAGCCACTGTGATCAAATAGGTTTTGGCCAAGATAGGTTGAATCCGGTGATAGAAAAATCCAATATATACAATACATAAAACGAATAATAAGATAGATATATAGCAAAGCCGAATCCCGCCTATAAATAAGACTTTTACATCGGCCATATGATCAATGGCTTGCTTGGAAAAGAAATCAATTTTACCTTCTGAAGTATCCAATTGAAATTGCATACTTGTCACATCTTGATGATACAAATAATCAATAATATGAGAGGTAGCCGTTTCTATATCTTGTTTGGTAATATCGTAAACGGGTAAATAATGCAAATATGATTCATGATTTTCATCATAGTGGATATGTGCTTTTCCATTAAATGATTCAGTTTCTAAAATGGTTTCAACGTGGTTTTTCTCGTGCTCTTTCATATAATAGGATTTTGATTTGGCAATAGGCAGTACAGCTAAACAACCCATTAAAGTTATGAGAAGTAAACTTGCTAGTATACAAATCATTCTATCGATACAAGACAATAGTTTATGCATCATGTTCCTCAGTATCTACAGCTATTGTTTCTATGACTTCAGTAGGTTCATTTTCTTGTGAAACTTCAGGTAAAGGAACATTTCTTTTCATCAAGAAATTTTCAATTTGTTTTCTAAAGAACAATAGAACTAGTCCAAATAAGAGTAAAATGATACTCATAAATTGAGAAGGACTCAAGAATCCAAAAGGACTAGCACCACGACTATCCCCCCTTAAGTATTCTAAGAAGAAACGGAATACATTATAACCAATCAAATACCAAGCAGAACGATTTTTCTTGACCAAGAATAAGAGTATAAAGAATAATCCAAATAAGAAGATAGCTTCATATAGTTGTGTGGGTAAAATATTTTCTGTTCCATTATCCGTTGGATACATCAATGAAAAGAAAGTACCTTCTGGAACAACCTTTCCATAGCAACATCCTCCAAAGAAACAACCGATTCTTCCAAAGGCATGAGCAATACAAATTCCAATTACAATACAGTCAAAGTAGAAGAACATATGATGACGTTCGTATTTCATAATAAAATAGTAAATAATGAAATAAGCGATAATAGCTGTGAATATACCGCCAGAAAAAGTAATGCCCCACCACTGCCATTCAAATTTTCCAGTGATTCTAGCCTCGTCAATATTGTGCCATAAAGCATCAAAGAACATAGCACCTAATGCAAGCATTAAGCCTGATAAGGCACAAACAATAATCAACTTATCAATAGTCTCTTCTGATGCACCTACTTTTCGGAATAGATGAATTAAAATCAATACACAGCACAATACACCAAGTGCAACCATCAGTCCAAAAGTGGGAATTTCTAAACCAAATATATGTAACTCAGGTTTCATATATTTACCTCCTCATTGTAAAATTTATCTAAATATGAATGTATTATACCACATTTTTTTCTAAAAGTATATAGAAAATGCAAAAATAGCATGAGGCTAATAAATATGTATGAGTTATTTGAAAAAAAAATAAAAATAGTATATAATAAATTAAAATACAAAAATAACCTATAGAAGTAGGAGGAAAATATTCATATGAAACCAGTTGAAGTGATTGCTCAAATAGGAAAAATCAATCGTACTTTTTTCACGATTCGTTTGTTAATGGATTTTATCCAAGATGAAGAGTGGATACAAAAATGGCAGTTTACCAGTAAAACATATGAAACTCTCCAAAACAACATCAAGCGCTTTGAAGCAGGTGATAACGATAGTATCCTTTGCCATTATATTGAAAATGATACCACCACTTTATTAGAAATGCAAATGGAGATGATGGAAGATTTTTATACGATGTTTCAACCATCTGTTTTTTTATGTTTAGATACGCTAAAATATGAAGAAATTGTTGCATATGGTGAAATATGGCAGAATTATTCATTTAATCCTTCCCTTCAAGTGGAAGTGGCTCAACAAATAGAAGCAGCCTATTATCCATGTAAAGTGTATTATTATCGTTTAAAAGAAGCGCTTTTGACCCAACTTCAGCCTAATGAACAAAAATTTATTCCTACTTTTTTTAAACAAGATAAGGAAATAACCCATTGGGATTTATCAACATATACAATCTTTTTTCAAGGCATACAAAAAGGAATGAAATATTTGCCAGATAAGTCAGAATTCATCGATTACTTTAATACATTAAAACAATGGTATCTACTTGTATTGATTGGAGCATCACCATGTTTCAAGCGATAATTGAAAGTTTAATTCAAATTTTACATCAAGACGGGTTCACCAATTTGGTGGTTTCTCATACCTTAGCTTCTACAACCTTTACAGAACATGAAAAAAAATTATATACCAAACTTGTTTATGGTGTAGTTGAGCATAAAATGAAAATAGATTACCAATTACAGCCATTTATTCAAGGAAAAAGAGTGAAGCCTTATTTGAAAAATGCTTTACGTGTGGGCGCTTATGGACTCGATTATTTAGAAGTAAAGGATTATTTTTTGGTCAATGCCTTAGTCGATACAGTGAAGAAAAAAGATTACAAAGGTTCTTTATTTGTGAATGCCATTCTTCGAAAATATCAGGCTACGCCAAGAAGAAAGATAGAAGGTCAAAATATGGAAGCATTGGCTATACGCTACAGTATACCAGTAGAACTACTTGCTTTACTCAAACATCAATATCCAAAAGAGATAGAATCGATTTTATCTTGTCGAAGTCACCATTTGAATATGTATCGTATCAATACCCTCTTGACATCTTGTGTAGAAGTGGAACAAATATTACAACAAGAAAACATATCTTACCAAATAGAAAAAAGTGTAATATTGAAAACAGAAAGTAGTTTATTGCATCATCCATTATTTCAACAAGGTAAAATTACCCCTCAAGATGCTTCAAGTATTCAAGTAGGATTTGTAGTACAGCCGAATTTTGGGGCACGCATTTTAGATGTATGTAGTGCACCAGGATCAAAAGCAATGCATCTTGCGGCCATGATAGGCAATCAAGGTACGATTGTAGCTTGTGATATTTATGAACATAAATTGAAATTGATAGAAGAAGCTGCTAGCCGTCTAGGTGTAACTTGTGTGACAACTTGTTTGAAAGATGGAAAAACGGCTCAATTTGCTGAACCTTTTGATTATATACTGATAGATGCACCTTGTTCTGGACTAGGTGTAATGCATCATAAGCCAGACTTGAAATACCATATGAGTCTTGCTAAAATCGATGCGATAAAAAAGGAACAAGCGGCCATACTAGAAAATAGTTGTGCCAACTTGAAAAAAGGGGGAATCTTGGTATATAGCACTTGTACCATTAATCAAGATGAAAATGAAAAAATGATTCGTACATTTATAGCCCATCACAAAGAATTTCAGATTGTGGAAGAACACAACTTTTTACCTACGATAGATCAGGATGGATTCTATATTTGTAAATTAAAGGAGCGCATGGATGAAACACAATATCTATGATTATACATTAGAAGAATTACAAAGCGTTTTGGTAGAAAAGGGTGAAAAGCCCTTTCGGGCAACGCAGATATTTGAATGGTTATATCGAAAAAGGGTCGATCAGTTTTCAGATATGACCAATCTTTCGCAAAAAACAATAGAAATGTTAGAGGCAGAGTTTATCACTACGCCTTTAAAAATAGTGACCAAACAAATCTCTAAAGATGGTACAATCAAGTATCTATTTGAATTAGATGATGAAAAGTACATTGAAACCGTATTGATGAAACACAACTATGGAAACAGTGTTTGTGTAACTAGTCAAGTAGGATGCAATATGGGGTGTGCATTTTGTGCTAGTGGTGAACTTGGAAAAGTGAGAAATCTATCTTTAGGGGAAATGGTACAACAAGTATGGATGGTTCAAAAGGATTTAGATGAAAAATATCAGCGTGTATCGAATATTGTGGTGATGGGGATTGGTGAACCTTTTGATAATTATGATACCGTACTTCGCTTTTTACAAGTGGTCAATTATGCTAAAGGATTAGAGATAGGAGCAAGACATATTACCGTTTCTACTTGTGGTATTGTTCCAAAAATTGAGGAATTTGCAACATTTGATTTGCAAGTCAATTTAGCCATTAGCCTCCATGCACCAAATGATGAAATTCGTAGTCAAATGATGAAAATCAACAAACGATATGGGATTGCAGAAATCATAGAAGCAGTAAAGGGATATATTGCGAAAACCAACCGAAGAGTGACTTTTGAGTATATCTTATTAAAAGGTGTGAATGATTCACTATCTTGCGCAAAAGAACTAGCAACGCTTGTTCAAGGAATCAATTGTTATGTCAATTTAATTCCTTACAACGAAGTTTCAACCAAGCCTTATCAAAGAACATCTAAAGTAGATGCAGAGGCCTTTTTTGAGGTATTAAAACAGTCGGGTATTCAAGCAACACTTAGAATGGAACATGGTGGTGATATTGCCGCGGCTTGTGGACAACTCCGTGCGCAAAAAATGAAAGAAAAACTTGGGGATTTACATGAATAAAGCAAGAGTTATTCGGATTATTTCTGGTGAATATACATTATATGACAAAGAAATGGGTCATACCTTACTCGCTAAACCAAGAGGTATTTTTAGGAACAATAACATAACCATTAAAGTAGGAGATATGGTCTGGTATGAAAAAGAAATCCCTTTTTCGATTATTACGGATGTAGAGGCAAGAAAGAATGATTTGGTTCGGCCTGCTATATGTAATATTGACCAAGCATTTGTAGTCACTTCTTTAAAAGAACCCAATTTAAATTTAAATTTATTAGATCGTTTTATTGCTATTTTAGAATACAACTCGATTTTACCTATTTTGATTTTTCATAAAGTTGATTTACTCAATGAAATAGAAAAAAAAGATGCGGAAAAAATCATTAATTATTATCAAGACATAGGCTATCATACTTTGATTACATCTACGTTAGAACCGACTACATTCGACATTATTAAAGGCTATTTAAAAGATAAAGTGAGTGTATTTACTGGACAAAGTGGAGTTGGAAAAAGTAGCATTTTAAATGTTGTAGATGCCAATTATGCACTTCAAACCAATGCCATATCGAAAGCGCTAAATAGAGGAAAACATACGACTAGATCAACTACTTTACTTTCTTTTGGTGAGGGTTGGGTAGCAGATAGTCCAGGTTTTGGTATTGTCGATTTAATGGATATGGACCAAGTTGATTTATCACATAGTTTTATTGAGTTTTTTCAAAAATCGTCATTTTGTAAATATAATGGATGTCTACACCTCAATGAACCTCATTGTGCTATTAAATCTGCAGTAGAGAAGAAAGAAATCCTTCTTTCTCGTTATGAGAATTATCTTCAGATTTCGAATGAAATCAAACAAAAAAGAAAGTGGTGATCAATATGGAAATCGCTCCGTCAATATTATCCGTTTATCAACAAGATATATGTAAAGTCATCCAAGAACTAGAGCGCATCGGTATTCGCTTTTTGCATCTAGATGTAATGGATAATGTATTTGTACCCAACCTTACCTTTGATGAAACGTTCATTCAAAGGCTTAGAAAGGATTCCCATTTGGTATTTGATACCCATTTGATGATCCAACAACCGGAAATAAATATCACAAAATATATAGAAGCAGGTGCGGATATCATTACATTTCATCTTGAAGCAACACATGAAGCCCAATCATTGATTGATATCATTCATCAAAAGGGGAAAAAAGTGGGTATGGCGATTAAACCTCAAACACCTGTAGAACGATTACAACCCTATTTGCATCAATTGGATTTGGTGCTAGTGATGAGTGTTGAACCAGGGTTTGGTGGGCAATCTTTTCAAGCAGAAATGCTAGATAAGGTGAGTTGGTTAAAACAACAAAAAGAAAACCACCACTATTCCTATTGGATTGAAATAGATGGTGGCATAAATCAAAAAACACTTTCTCTGGCAAAAAATGCAGGAGTAGAAATCGCGGTTGTAGGAACCTATTTTTTCAAAGATGGAAATATAGAACAAAAATGGAAGGAACTAAAGCAATTGTGAAAATCATTATTGTAGCCAATAGCCCTGACAAAAGTTTTACAAATCAGTATCATTTTAATCCATCTGATTATTTTATTGGTCTAGATGGAGGGAATATGACCTTATACCAACGTCAAATTCGTCCTGATATGGCACTTGGTGATTTTGATAGCACCGATAGATACAAAGAAATCCAGTCTTTAGCTTATCAAACACAAATCTATCCAAAACAAAAAAATGAGACCGATTTGGAACTTGCTTTGATGCATATGGCCTCATTACAAGGTGCACGCTATTTAGATATAGAGGTGTATGATGCCTTAGGGGGAAGATTAGATCATGAATATGTCGCTTATCGCTTATTAGCTAAATATAAAGATTACCGAATTCATTTGTTAAATGAACACAATCATATTCAATATCTTCAAAAAGGAATGTGTTATACCATACCTAAAGCGTATCAGTATTTTTCAATTTTTGCTGATGAAGCTTCTGTAGTTACGATAGAGCATGCCGCATATCCTTTAGAAGAGGTTACTTTGAATAAACAAGATACATATGCGGTAAGCAATGAGTCACTATCCAATGCATCACAAGCCAGGGTAATCATTCAATCAGGTGGAATATTTATTTTTATGTATAAATCTATGGGTGCTTGCATACAATGAATCAAATAGGAGGGATGCTATGCGATTTTATGTAATTAAGTTACCAAAGTTTATTTCTAAAATAGTCGCTTTTTTGGTAAGCCTATTTTCAAAAAAAGAAAAAGAGGATAAAAAAGCAAAATAAAAGGCACTATAGAGTGCCTTTTTATTATGCGCGTTCAATTGAACCATTCTTAAGACCAGTACGTAAAGCACGTGTAGAAACGTACACTCTAACTACATGACCTTTTTCATCTTTAATGCGTACTTTTTGAAGATTGGGCTTCCAAGTACGACGAGTTGATTGTAATGAGTGAGAACGATTATTTCCAGCTTTAGGTCCTAAACCTGTAACATAACATTTTGCCATAACGGGTTCCTCCTTAAATTGATACTTAGTTCTTTGTTATTATATCAAAAAATCATTCTTTTTGCAAATGAATTACTATGAAAAATATATTTTGTTAAGCATAAAATTTCTTTTTCTATCATAAAATGAAGTAGAAAACGACAATTTTTGGACAAAAAACTACAACATAATTCAAAAATGTGTTTTCTTTTTAAGCGGTCGTTCTTATATCGCTTGCCAAAAGACGAAAAATATGGTAAAATAATTACGCATTTTAAAATATACCCATTTATAGAGGAGGAGTATTATGCAACATTTAAAAATAGATGGCGAGTTATTTAAGCAACTTGTCATCAATGGTGCCGCTAATCTTTCTGTGAATTATAAAGCAGTAGATGCATTAAACGTATTCCCTGTCCCAGATGGTGATACAGGGACGAATATGCGTATGACAATTGAAGCGGGCGCAAATGAGATTAGAAATTTAGAAACCAAATCAATATATGAAATATCTAAAGTTCTATCTAGGGGGATGTTGATGGGAGCTCGCGGTAACTCCGGGGTTATCTTATCACAATTCTTTAGAGGTATTTACAAAGGATTTAAAGGAACAACTGAGAAAGGTCTAGTAGAAGTAACCACCAAAGAATTGGGGAAAGCTTTTTTATCCGGTGTGGATCAAGCGTATCATGCGGTTATGAAACCAGTAGAAGGAACAATTTTAACCGTTGCAAGAGAGTCATCAAAAAAGGCATACAAATTGACCAAGAAAACAACTACAATTGAAGAATTTTTCCGAATTCTCATTGATGAGGCTCATGCTTCATTAGGCCGTACGCCAAGTTTACTTCCAGTTTTACAAGAAGCAGGTGTAGTAGATTCTGGTGGTGCTGGTTTAATCTACATTTTAGAAGGTATGCAAAAAGCTCTTTTAGGAGAAATGATAGAGGTAAGCGATCAAGTAGCCACTCATCAATCCGTAGTGAGTCGTGGTTCATTTAATGCACATAGTGAATTAGAATATGGTTATTGTACAGAATTTATTCTTCAGTTACAACATAAGAAAGTAGACGTTGCTCACTTTGAAGTAAAAACAATTGTTGAATTCTTAGAAACGCTTGGAGATAGTATTGTTGCTTTAAAAGATGAAGATATTGTAAAAGTACATGTACATACAAAAACACCAGGTGTAGTATTGAGCCATTGTCAACAATATGGTGAATATATCACCTTAAAAATTGAGAATATGTCTGTTCAACATACCGAAACGACTGTTGGTGAACAAGCCAATCAAGAACAATGCAATTGTCCTGAATGTGTAGAGGCAAGAAAAAAAGATGTGCATAAAAAATTTGCTATTGTGTCGGTTGCTTCTGGTGAAGGATTGATTGAAGTATTCAAAGAAATGGGCGTAGATTATGTGGTTGAGGGCGGTCAAAGTATGAATCCTGCCGCAGAGGACTTTGTCAAAGGGTTTGATAGTTTGAACGCAGACAATATTATTGTTTTTCCAAATAATTCAAATATTGTATTGACTGCTGAACAAGCCGCTAAGTATTACGAAAAAGCCAAAGTATATGTAGTGCCTAGTAAAACTCTTGCACAAGGATATTCTGCACTGACTATGTTAGATTTAAGTAGTGGTGACATCGATACCATTTTAGAAGAAATCAAAAGTGTTATGGCGAATGTAACTACTGGTCTTGTTACCTATTCCATTCGAAATGCTGAAATTGAAGGTGTGCATATCAATGAAGGAGACTACATTGGCATTTGTAATGGCAAAATTGTTGTATCTGAAAAAGAAAAAGAAGATGCATTTAAGGGCCTTTTAGCAAATGTAGATATGGATGAAAAGGAAATTATTACCATTATCTATGGTAAAGATGTGGATGAAGCACAACTTGAAATGCTACAAGCATACATTAGTGAAACATATCCAAAAGTGGAAGTAGAATCAATTTCTGGAAAGCAAGATGTTTATAGCTACATCTTATCGATTGAGTAATGAAAAAATGAAAGTGGAGCTAACTCCACTTTTTCTTAAAAATAGGAGGGCATTATGCTAAAAGATTATCAAGTAAGTGAAGAAGAATATATATTAGCGCGTTATAAAACTATTTTTAAGAAAAAAGGAATTCACACAATGGAAGATTTATTATTTGATTTTCCGATTAAGTATGATGATTTCAAAGTCCAATCTTTAAGGGACGCTAAATTAGATGAAACGATTATTTTAGAAGGAACGATTGTTTCTAAAATTGCTATTAATTATTTAAAATCCAAATTGTCGACAGTTGTCTTTCAATTAGAAGTAGAAGGAACCAAAATTCGCTGTACTATTTTTAATCGCATCTATTTGAAAGGGAAATTGAATTACGGCAGTGTCATTCGTGTGCAAGGGAAATTTTATCAATCAATGAATCAATTTACTGTGAGTAATTTGGTTTTGGTGGATGAACTGAGTCGTGATGTGATACCTACCTATAGAATCAAAGAAATAGCAGACGAAAAATATTTTGAAATTTTGCTGACAGCTTTTCGCAAATATAAACATCAAATTGGAGAAACTTTGCCTAGAACCTATTTAGAAAAATACCAATTGCTATCCTTACCAGAAACTGTTCGGATTTTGCATTTTTCTGATCAACTAGATGAAATAGCTCAAGCCAAAAAGAGAATGCAATATGAAGAGTTGTTACAATATCAAGTATCAATGAAATACTTACATCATATGAGACAAAAAGAAACTGGTTGCCCTGCTATTTGTTATCAAGAAGAAGTACTTACTCAGTTGAGGAAAAAATTGTCCTATGACCTTACACCAGATCAAGATAAAGCGATTGGAGACATTTTAAAAGATTTGTCTGCTCCCTATGCCATGAATCGTTTATTGCAAGGAGAAGTAGGAAGTGGAAAAACAATTGTTGCTGTAATGGCCCTTTTGGCCACTGTTTCTGGTGGATTTCAAGCGGCGTTGATGTGTCCAACTGAAATATTATCAAAGCAACATTTTGTGACACTTCAAGACTTGCTTCGTGATTTTTCACAAATTCAAATTGGTCTTTTAACAGGAAGTACTAGCCAAAAAGAGCGAAAAGAAATTCTACAAAAACTAGCAACTAATGAAATTCAAATCATTGTAGGAACACATGCTCTTTTTCAAACGGATGTAGAGTATTATAATTTAGGAACAGTTATTGCGGATGAAGAACACCGGTTTGGGGTACGCCAGAGAGTATTGATTAAAAACAAAGGGTTAGATGTCAATTACCTGAAGATGAGTGCAACGCCTATTCCTAGAACTCTAGCCATATCAGCATACGGAGATACTGATATATCAATCATTAAAACAATGCCAAAAAATAGAAAGGCTGTAGTGACAAAATATGTGGATAAAGCACATAAAAAAGATGTGATGGTTCATATGAAACAAGAACTTGCTACGGGACATCAAATTTATGTGGTTACACCTTTAATCGAAGAATCAGAGGTAATTGATACTGCCAACGCTACTGAAATTTATGAAAATATGAAACGCTACTTTGAAGGCATTGCTACAGTAGGACTTATTCATGGAAAATTAAAACCCACTGAAAAAGAAGATATTATGCAACAATTTTTAGACAAAGAAATTCAAATTTTGGTTGCTACAAGTGTTATTGAGGTTGGGGTAAATGTACCCAATGCAACGACTATCCTCATTTTAGGAGCAGAGCGATTTGGTGTAGCAGCTCTTCATCAATTAAGAGGTAGAGTGATGAGAAGTGATAGCATTCCGTATTGTTTCTTTGTTACAACTGATCACCCTACAGACTCTAGTATAGAACGTTTGAAAATGGTTGAACAAACAACCGATGGATTTGCACTAGCGGAATATGATTTAAAGCATCGTGGTCCTGGGGAATTCTTTGGTGAAAAACAATCAGGCTCTATGCATTTTAAATATGCATCTTTACGAGAAAATAGCGATTTATTAGAACTTGCGAATATAGATTCTGAAGAAATGATTCAAAATGGTAGTTTATTTGTTGAAGCGGATTATCAAAAATTATATGAAGTGGCATCAAATAATTATCAAAGAAAACAAACTCAGTTAGATTAAATAGAATAAAAACAACGGAGGTAGAAGATATGATTAGACTTGCAATTGATGCGGCAGGAGGAGACTATGGTTATCAAACAACCATTCCAGCTTGTCAGGCTATTATTAAAGAAAATCCAGATGTGACTTTGGTATTATTTGGTGATGAAGAAATCATTCAAAAAGAATTGGGTGGTCCAATTGATCGTATTGAAATTGTTCATGCACCCAGGTTAATAGATATGGGAGAAAAGGATCCTATTCATGAAATTAGAAAAAATAAAGATACATCAATGGTGATGGCATTTCAAGCGGTAAAGGATAAGACTGTAGATGGTGTAGTGACATGTGGTCCAACACAAGGCGTAATTGTTGCTGCCCACTTGATTATTCGCAGAATCAAAGGAATGAAACGAGTAGCGCTTTGCCCCAATGTACCATCATTCCAAGAAACAGGTGCAATTATGCTAGATGTAGGTGCGAATACAGATATTAAACCGGAGTATATCTTACAATATGCGCAATTTGCCAACATTTATGCCAAAGAGGTCAAAGGCATTGTTCACCCCAAATGTTATTTACTAAATATTGGAACAGAGCCTGGAAAAGGAAGAGAATTAGAAAAAGAAGTGTATCAGTTATTGGCGGCATCAGAACTCAATTTCTTAGGAAATTTGGAGCCAAAAGAATTGCTTACGAGTGATGCTGATATTATCATCACTGATGGATTTACAGGTAATGTTGCGATGAAATCCTTTGAGGGAACAGCCAAAGCATTTGGTAGGGCATTGAAAGAAGAAATTAAATCTTCATTAGGTGGGAAAATCGGTTATTTATTTATGCGTAAAAATTTAAAACGATTCCAGGAGCGGTTCAGTGCAGATAAAATTGGTGGAGCCACATTATTTGGTGTAGATGGTATTGTGATCAAAGCTCATGGTGCAAGTTCACCAGAAGCCTATCAAAATGCGATACGACTTGCCTATAAGGCTGTTCAAAAAGATATTGTTTGTAAAATGAAAACATATTTAGAAACTCACCCATTAGAGGAAAAAACGGATGTTGAATAAGAAAAAATTAAATGAAATTTTAGGACAATTTGATATCCGTGTGCATGATACTACCCATTTTTTGCTTGCGATGACGCATTCGTCTTATGCCAATGAACATCATTTAAAAAGCAATGAACGCATTGAATTTTTAGGGGACGCCGTATTGGGATTGCTCGTTGCTCATTATATATATGAAAACTTTCCAGATTTGCCAGAGGGCAAAATGAGTAAACTACGAGCAACTTATGTATGCGAAAATGCCAATGCAAAATACGCTCAAGTCTTAGGCATTGATCAATTGCTTTTGTTGGGGCGTGGGGAAGAACAGTCTGGTGGTAGAAAGAAAGATGCAGTAATTAATGATGCATTTGAATCTTTTTTAGGAGCAGTGTATCTTACCAATGGTATTGGTGATGTAAAAAAGATATTAGAAAAGATTGTCTTTCCACATATTAAAGCCAATGACCAGATTGAGTTTGTGGATTATAAAAGTAGATTACAAGAATATGTGCAGTCTGAAACCAGATCTAACTTGGTTTATGAATTGATTAAAAAGGAAGGAACATCCAATGAGCCGACATTTACTAGAGCGGTTTTGCTAGAGGGCATTGTTTTAGGGGTAGGACAAGGCCGTTCAAAAAAGGAAGCTGATCAAGCTGCAGCCAAAGATGCTTTGTCAAAAGTTGCCAAAAAATAGAGAAAAACACAATATTTCAACAAAATTTTTCAAAAAATAGCGAAAAATGCTTGCTTTTTAAAAAAAATTATGTTATAATATTAATGCCTAGTTTGGTCCCCCCAAATTACAGACTGGGTATAAGAAGACTGATCCCCCCAAATTACAGTCTTCTTTTTTTATACAATTTAGTGATAAAACCAAAAAAGTGTATATTTACAAATGATTGAGGTGTAAATGTACACTTTTTTTAAATAAAGAAAAATATAGAATAAAAAATGAATTTTTTGGGTTTTGTTTAGTGAAGAGAGAAAGGAATACATTCAAATCATGAGCCAAACTGATTTCATTAGCCAATTAAAACAAAAGGATGAAGAGGCATTTCATAAATTGTATGACCAATATGTACATTTGATTTATCATATTGCGTATTCGTACACTAGAAATATAGAAGATGCTGAAGACATTGTAAGTGATGTATTTGTACGTATTTTGCATTCTATTGATCAATATCAAGAAAAAGGTAAATTCAAGGAATGGATATGTCAAATCACAAGACACATTGCATCTAATTATGTGACTCGAAATAAGGAAAAAGATACGATTTTAAGTGATGAAATTGTAAGCATAACGGCCGATGCTACGCATCATCACCGAGAAATGATGGACTTATTTTGTGCGTATTTAGAAGAGGATACCATTAGAATTATGGTTCTTCGTTTTATCTATGATTATAAATTCAAAGATATAGCTTGTTGTTTGGGGATGACTATTGGGAAAGTACAGGGGCTTTATTATGATGGACTAGAAATTTTAAGGAGAGTGTATGAAGTATGAATCAATTCGAAAAACAAATCAGGAGTAAATTTAAAAACGAAATGAAAGAAAATAGTGAACCTAGAAAAGAATTATATGATCAAGTATCAGAACGTGTAGGCGTTATTCCAAGCAGAAAGACACAAAAGAAGTATAAAAGGTGGTTGCAAGTATTGGCACCATGTGTATGTCTAATGATTATGGTAACCATTGTGATGGCGATTGTAGTAGGCAAAAAACCAGTGGAAGCCCATCAAGCCATTGTTCAAGTGGATGTTAATCCAAGTATTGAAATGGTTGTGGATGAAAACAATCAAGTTGTATCCATTAGGGGATTGAATGATGAAGGCAAGATGATTATAGAAGGCGAAGCCATTGTGGGGAAAAGTTTAGATGAGGCAGTTGAAACGATTATTCGGCTAGAAACGCAAATGGGATATTTGTTGGTCAATGTCACAGATAATGAAATCACCGTCACCATCAGTGCCGAAAATGATCAACTGATTCAACAAATGCAAGAAAAAACGAAATCATATATAGCAAATGCTTGTGAGAAGGTCAATGTGCAAGCTAAAATCAATGAACTAAAAGGGTATGTTATAGAAGAATTACAAACTCTTGCCAAAACATTAGATCCAACTTTAACTGAAGAAGAAATCCAAAATTTAACATATGATCAGTTGATTCATGTTGTTGAGTTATACCATTTAGAAGTGGCCAATCTTGCAAGCATCAAACTAGAGGAAATGTATCAACAAGTAAAGGCACAAGAAATTAGATTAGCCGAAAAAGAAGCCACAAAGCAAGCAGTAGATCAGTTAGAAGCCATCTATCAAACAAGTATCACTGCTTATGATACAATTTATCAAACATTAACAGAGACCTATCAAAGCCTTCAAGAAGTTTATTATGAATATTTTGTAAGCGATGCATCGAGTTATCAAAATGCGCTTGACCATTTAGCTACTAAAAAAGCAGAACTATTGAAACAAAGAGCCTATGTAGCTAACCTTCCAGAAGATATTGATGTACTAACACGAATGAAAGAAACCGCTCAGTTGTCTTATTTAGAAGCAGAATATGCCTCTTTAGAAGTAACTCTTACGAGTGCTGAGCAACTAGCTAGTCAAGCTTATCAGGCTGTATGTTATACATTTGAAGAAATTTTAAAACAAATGGAAGCATTAGAGGCAAAATTTCCAACAAGCATCAAAGAAATGACATTTCAAGTGATTATGGATACAGAGGAAAAGATAAATGCATATAAAAAACAAGTATTTGAAACATTTGAAAAAACGCACCTAGAAGATATTGAAAAAGCAAAACAGGCCATACAAGTGCGAAAACAAGCTTTAATTGAAACTTTGCATAGTCAAGAAAATTCATTGTCATAGGGATAAAACCTCAAGCATCTAGTAATGTAGTTACTAGATGCTTTTCATTGAGGGGATCAATTCTGACATTCGAAAAGAATGTATATATGGATTTTAAAATATTTTCTTCTTTTCTATTGACAAATAGGAAAAAAGTGGTATAATGATGTTAGCACTCAAATATATAGAGTGCTAAAAGGAGAAATGCTATGAGTGAAATTAAAGAATTTAAGACAGAATCCAAGCGACTTTTAGACTTGATGATTCATTCCATTTATACAAATCAAGAAATATTTTTAAGAGAATTGTTATCTAATGCATCTGATGCCATTGATAAATATCATTATCTATCATTATCAGATGAAAAACTAGCAAAACGCAATGACTACGAAATTCATTTAGAAATCAATAAAGATGCTAGAACCTTGACTATTACAGATAACGGGATTGGTATGACTTATGAAGAAGTCAATGATAATTTAGGAACCATTGCAAAATCGGGGACCCTTGCTTTTATGAAGAAATTAGAAGAAGGCAAATCAGAAGAAGCAGAAAATCCAGAAACAATTGGTCAATTTGGCGTTGGTTTTTATTCCGCCTTTATGGTTGCGCAAAAAGTAGTAGTAGATACCAAATCGCCTTATAGCGATAAAGGTTATCGGTTTATTTCAACAGGCGAGGATACATATGAAATTGCTGAATCGGATAAAATAACAGAGGGTACAAGTATTACATTATATCTAAAAGAAAATATCCAATCAGAAGATGGAAAAACAGAAGTAGATTTTGGCCAATATCTAGATGAATATGCATTGCAATACTTAGTGAAAAAGTATTCTGATTACATTCGTTACCCCATTACGCTATATATGACAAAAGAAGAACCGAAATTAGATGAAAATGGAAAAGAGATTGAGGATGAATATGAAGAAGTTAGAACACTAACTACACTAAATTCAATGATTCCTTTATGGAAAAAACCAAAGAATGAAGTTACAGAAGAAGCATTAAATGACTTTTATATGCAAAAATTCTATGACTATGAAAAACCAATGTTACATTTGATGTTCCATGTTGAAGGAAATATCAATTATCATACATTGTTATTTATCCCTCAATTGCCACCTAGAAATCTACATTCTATTGACTATGAAAGAGGTCTACAATTGTATTCAAAGGGTATCTTCATTATGGATAAATGTAAGGAATTAATCCCTGATTATTTACGCTTTGTAAAAGGTGTAGTAGATTCTAGTGATTTATCGCTCAATATTAGCCGAGAGATGTTACAACAGGATAAAGTACTACAGTTGATGCAAAAAAATATTGAAAAGAAAATTTTAAGTCGTCTCGCCACTCTTTTAAAAGATGACTATGACCAATATGTGACTTTCTTCCAAAACTATGGCATTCAACTTAAATTTGGTGCTTATGAAAATTATGGAGCTAAAAAAGAACAACTTCAAGATTTACTTATTTATCGGACAATCAACCAAGAAAAAATGGTTACATTTAAAACATATATTACCCATATGATAGAAGGTCAAAAAGACATTTATTATGCAACGGGTAAAACAAAAGAAGAAATACTGGCAATGCCACAAATGGATGCAATCAAGAAAAGAGGATTTGATGTGCTCATTTTGACTGATGATGTGGATGAATTCTTGCTTAAGATATTAGGAAAATACGATGAACATGAATTCAAATCCATTAATCAAGCTACTTTTGATGACTTAGAAACAGAAGAAGAAAAGGAAAAAAATGAAGAAGTCAAGACACAAAGCAAAGATCTACTAGAGGCCATCCAAGAGGCACTAAAGACAGAAGTCAAAGAGGTACGTTTATCCAAACGATTGATTGATTCGCCCGTTTGTCTAGTTTCTGGTGATGGTATCTCTTTCGAAATGGAAAAAGTTATTGATGCTATGCCAACCCAAGATAAAATCAAGGCAGAGCGAATTTTAGAAATCAATCCGCATCATGATTTATTTGGGGCACTTACAAAAGTATATGCGACTCATCCAGAAGAAATCAAAGACTATGCTTACCTACTATATAATCAAGCCTTATTGATGGAAGGATTTAAGCTCACCAATAGTGTTGAATTCTCGAATTTAATGTGTAAATTGATGATTAAGAGTACAAATGAATAAAAATCAAAAATACTGTTGACTTTTTTAGGCCAACAGTATTTTTCGTTCTTCTTGCTTTATGGACCAATTTGGGGTATAATAACAAATAGAAATCAAAAACAAAAGGAGAATAAGATGATGATTAAAGCTATTTTATTTGATTTAGATGGAACATTACTTCCAATGGATCAAGAGCAGTTTACCAAAGGTTATTTCAAAACTTTATCTGAAACACTCGCTCCTCATGGATATGAACCTAAGATGCTGATTCAAGGTATTATGGGTGGAGTTGATGCAATGGTCAAAAACAATGGAAAACAAAGTAATGAAGTTGTATTTTGGCAAAATTTTGAACAATATTGTAAAAAGACAGTGACAACGGATATGCCTCTTTTTGAAGCCTATTATCAAAATGAATTTAATCGCCTACAATCCATTTGTGGAATTCAACCAGCAGCTCAAGTTGTCGTAGATTGGGCAAAACGAAATGGGTATCTCCTTGTTCTTGCAACCAATCCTATTTTTCCTAAGATAGCCACTCTCAATCGCATTCGTTGGGCAGGAATAGATGAAAGTGCTTTTACATATATCACAACATATGAAAATATTGGATTTTGTAAGCCTAATCCAGAGTACTATTTAGATATTGCGCATCAAATTGGCTGTAAGCCAGAAGAGTGCCTAATGATTGGTAATGATGTCAAAGAAGATATGGTGGGAAAAGACTTAGGTATGCATGTATTTTTGCTAACGGATTGTTTGATTAATTCTGAAAATAAGGATATCAGTATATATCCTCATGGTGATTTTGAGGCCTTAATGAAATACCTCAACCATTTGAATGAGGATTAGAATGATTCGTCAAGGCATGAAACATTTTTTCATCCACTTGAAATATGTTTTTACACCACTAGGTACGTTATTCTTGGGTATTGTTTTTTCGTTTACACTGTTTATTCCAGGTCTATTAGAAGTCGTTCGTCATTTGGTGAATGGGGTCAATCAAGTGAGCCAAAATACGCAATTGGATGTTTCCGTATTATACACAACTATGACAGATGCCATTGCTCATTTGGATTGGAGCAACTATCAAGAAGCCATTCAAATGATGTTTTCGACTGACTGGTTAGAACAATGTTTCTATGATGCTATCACTCAAGTTATTGGTGAAAATAGCGTTTATATCGAACAAATTATAGTCCTTATTCAAGAAGCGCTTGGTCAATTGATTGCACTTACGATAGTAGGCTTATTCTTTATTTTGGTTGGACTCATTAGTGGTATTTTACTCACGAAAATGTGGATTCGAAGATCAATTGCAAGAAGAAAATTATGGAAATATTTTATCATTACTTTCATTGATACAATGCTTAATGTAACTTTAATTGCGCTTTGCCTGTGGTTTGTCGGATTATGGTTACCAAGTGGATTACTTTTTACCCTCTTTAGTTTACTATTATCGGGCGCTGTTGCTCTTTTTGAAGCCTATCTTGTGCATGGATGGAAAAAAGTATCATTTAAATCCATTGTAACAATGAAGAATATCATTCAACTATGCATCAGTAATAGCTTGATCGCATGTATAGCAGTAGCAATGATTTTAATTTTAGGCATCCTATTTAATAGAGTAGTGGCATTTGTTTGTGGAATAGGTCTATTTACAGTAGCTACCTCTATTGTCAATTTAAATGCGGAAGCATATGTAAAGTCTCTTACCCAACCACAAGATGTGTAAATTATACTTGGTACAAGTATGATTGTCTTGTTAATTTGATATAATATATGAGGAGGAATGAGAAATGTTAAAACGGAAGAGTTATTCAAAATTCGTATATATTCTTATGCTATTTTTAGTTATATTATGTGGGTTTTTATATTCTTGTACTCCTGCTGATTATCAAGGTAAAGCCATTGCTAATATAGAATATGTTACCATAGATTATTGTGGTGGATATACCAAAGAACAGGTGGTTGATTTGGAAAAAGGAGAGGTTCGTTCCCGGGGATATATGCCAGAAGAAGAAAAGCCAGCTTTTTCATTAGAGTTTACATTTGCAATAGAAAAAGTGTCTACATTTATGAATGAAATTCATCAAACTGGATTACTTCAGTTAAAAGAAAAATATCCATCACCTGGTGGGATAGATGATGGCGGAGGTTGGAGATTGAAAATTAGTTATGTGGATGGGACTATTCAGTATTCTAGTGGAGAAAACCATATACCAGAGGCTATTTTTCAAAAGGCTGATTATGCCTTTTATCATCTTTACGGATATGATTTATTTGGTACATTACCAAATGATATTCTTTATCCTCCCCACTTTGATATTGCATATGAATATATAGATGATCACAATAATTATAGTCAAGGAGAAGCACTAAGCCCAACCAACTATATATGGAATCAGTCTAAAAAAGAAGGTATAGATAATATAGCTTATGCACTTTCAAAACCGGTTGTATTGGATAGTCAGTACAACTGGTCATTGGTGCTATGGACGGCCAATTTAAACTATTCATTTGAACAGTTAACAATATACACTTATGATGAATCTGGTGGAAACAAACAACAACTGCTCCAAACCAAGTGGTTTACGCAAAAAGAACTTCCTTTAGAACGGCATCAAATTTATATCCTTCAAGTGAAATATAGTCAGGGTCTTTGTGAATATGCTTTTTATATTTGTTAGGTGAGCTATAGATAAAAAAGAAATCAAGGGATAACTTGGTTTCTTTTTTATCATTTCTTTTTACAAATGTTTTATTCTATAGTATAATTTCATTAAATAACAGTTGTTATTTAATTGTAAAAGGAGTATGACTATGCCACCTAAGGTTAAAATAACCAAAGAACAACTCATTCAAGCGGGACTACAGTTTGTGAAAGAAGAAGGGCATGAAGCACTTCATGCAAGATCACTTGCTCAAAAAATGAATATCTCTACTCAACCCATTTTTCGTCTGTTTAACAATATGGAAGCGCTTAAAGAAGCCATTCGTAAGCAAGCACTACAAATATATCATAGTTATATAGATGAAGGGTTACAAGAAGAACTTCCCTTTAAAGGAACCGGAAAGAAGTATATTCAGTTTGCTAAAGATGAACCACGTTTGTTTCGTTTTTTATTTATGGATACGCTACATCAAGATTATCAGCATGTGAAAATTGATGAACAGTCAAGAAATGAAATGTTAGTGTCATTGATAGCGTCCTCTGCGCACATCAGTCAAGAAGAAGCAAGATTATTTCAATTAGAAACATGGATTTTTGTCCACGGTATTGCGACAATGATGGTTACACAAACCATTCAATTTGATGATGAAATCATCTCCAAGATGCTAACCAATGTCTTTAATGGATTAAAAAAGGAGGTAAGATATGAGAATCATTGAGTTTGAAAATGTAACTAAGTATTATCAAAAACAACTTGCTCTTCATCAAGTAAACTTTTTGATTCATGAGCATGAGCTATTCGGCCTTTTAGGCGTAAACGGGGCTGGCAAAAGCACGCTTATTCATTTATTAATAGGACTAATTCCACTCACCTCTGGTCGTATTTGTATTTTTGGAAATAGCGTAATAGAAGCGAAAAACAAGGGTATCATCAATATTGCTTTTCAAGAACAAGCCATTGCTAAAAAATTGACAGTCGAAGAAAATATGATGTTCATGGCTCAGCTATATGGTGATCAGTCATATAAAGAAAGCATCGAAGATGTGCTTGAACAATTGCAGTTAAAAGCAGTGAGGCATCAAAGAGCAAGTACACTTTCTGGTGGTTATCAAAGAAGATTATCCATTGCAATGGCCATTGTAACTCATCCGCAGATATTGATTTTAGATGAGCCTACTTTGGGTTTAGATGTTTTAGCTAGGCATGAACTTTGGAGTTTAATAATTTCATTAAAAGGAAAAATGACTATATTGTTGACAACGCATTATTTAGAAGAAATAGAAGCGCTTTGTGACCGAGTTGCTATACTCAATCACGGAACACTCAAAGCAGTAGGAACAATTGAAGAAATCAAAACGCAGACAAAAGCGACAACGTTAGAAGCTGCCTTCATTGCTTTAGCGACAAAGGAGGAATAGGGACATGTCAAAAGTATGGATACTAGCAAAAAGAAATAGCAAAGAAATATTGCGAGATCCTTTATCACTTGTGTTTAATTTTGTATTTCCAATTTTAATGTTAATGCTTTTCTTTTGTTTTTTGTTTGGAAAAACAGAAATAGAAATAAAGACACAAGTTTCAATGTTTCATCCGTATAAGTTGATTCCTGCAATGGCTATATTTGCACATTCGTTCCTGAGCCTGTTTTCGGGAATGATGATAGCCAAAGATAGAAGCGAAGCCTTTTTTTCAAGATTGTGTATTTCACCTCTTAAACTCTATCAGTTTTTTCTAGGTTATTTTTTACCATTATTAGAAATTGCTTTTTTTCAGTCTATTTTAGTATATGGCTTAGGAAGTATGATGAGCTTATTTACTCCAGTATCATTTCATCTATTTTCCATTGATGTGATAGGCAGTTTTATCGTAGGATTATTTTTTTCTTTCTTTTTCATCAGTTTTGGTCTTTGTATGGGGTTATTGGTATCGGATAAAGCAGTAGGAGGTTTAGCTAGTTTGGGGATTAATCTTACCGCAATCGGATCAGGTATGTTTATGCCCTTAGCGACCATACCTGTGCTTAAAAAAGTTGTTCAGTTTTTGCCATTTTACCATATGGTTACTTTTACACAAGATATTGCGCTGGGTTTTTATCCAACCGCTTTGGCGTCATTTCAATCTGAAATAGAATTATATGAGGCCTTAGGTATATCGGTTTTGTATAATGGTCTAGATATATGGTGGGTACATATTGGTGTAGTAATGATATATATGGGTATTACCCTAGGATGTACTTGGATGGTGCTTTATCAAAGCATTCGGTCTCATCGAAAATAAGAAAAAAGCTTATATCTTTCAATGATATAAGCTTTTTGATATCTATTTTTTGTAAACATTTTCATCAAATCAGATATTGACTTTTTTTCTATTCTGTTGTATACTTGTTAAGAACTTAACAACTTTTAAGAGGGGGTCTTTTATGGAAGATAAAAATACCATTTTAATCGATTTGTATAAACTCAATAAGAAAATGGAAGATGTCATTTCCAAAGCTTGTCTAAAAATGCGTTTGAATTATGTAGAATTTATGATGTTAGGTCTAGCTAAAGAAAAAGATATGAATGTATCAAAATTATCTAGTGAGCTAGGAATTTCTAGATCAGCTGTATCACAAGCTATTGTTTGTTTATCTATCAAAAGATTGATTATAAAAGAACCTGCAGCAGACAATAAAAAAAGTTTTTATATCCGTTTGACCAAAAAAGCGACCAAAGTGTTAGATGAACTTTGCTTGATTTATCAACCCTTTTTAGAAAACGTAAAAGGTAAAATGGGAGAAGAAAAGTATCAAATGTTTTTGGATTTAGCCAAACAGATGAATGAAAGCATTAACAACATAGAAGGAGGTAGTAAAGAATCATGTTAAAACTAAGTCATATTCAAAAAACATATGTCATGGGAGATACCAAAGTAGAAGCGTTAAAGGGTGTAACACTCCAATTTCGAAAAAATGAGTTTGTATCTATTTTAGGTCCATCTGGTTGTGGAAAAACAACCTTGCTCAACATTATTGGTGGGTTGGATAAATATACATCAGGTGATTTAGTGATTAATGGTGTTTCAACTAAGGAGTTTAATGATCGTGCATGGGATGTCTACCGAAATCATCGTATTGGCTTTATTTTTCAAAGTTATAATTTGATTCCCCATCAAACCATTGTAGAAAATGTAGAACTCGCTTTAACGATTGCGGGAATGGAAAAAGCAGAAAGAGTAGATAGAGCTAAAAAGGCACTAGATAAAGTAGGTTTAAAAGGACAATACAATAAAAAACCCAATCAATTATCTGGTGGACAATGTCAAAGGGTAGCCATCGCTAGGGCTCTTGTCAATGAACCAGAGATTTTGCTTGCGGACGAACCAACTGGTGCACTAGATACCACAACATCTGTTCAAATTATGGATTTAATCAAAGAAATCTCAAAGGAAAAATTGGTCATTATGGTCACACATAATCCAGAGTTAGCTCAAAAGTATTCTACTCGTATTGTAAAATTATTAGACGGGAAAGTAGAAGATGATTCTAATCCTTGTAGTGAACAAGAAGAAGCATCAGAAAGAGATAATGATCATACTACACCTATGCTAGGTATTCCTTCCAAAAATAAAAATCAGGAAAAAGCGAAAATGTCTTTTTGGACTGCCTTTAAATTGTCATTCCGTAATTTATTGAGCAAGTTCAAAAGAACATTAATGGTAGGACTAGCAGGTTCAATTGGAATTATTGGTGTTTCTTTGGTTTTAGCGATATCAACAGGTATTAGCAATTATATTGATGATTTACAAAACGATATGCTATCAGGCAATCCAATCACTATTTCTGAGCAAGCATATGATATCAATGCAATGATGAATAGTATGAGTAATTTTGAGAAAATGGAGATTGTTGTTAAAAACGGTTTTGTAGGTGTGAATTCCATGTTGCAAACCATTGCAAAACAAGCTGAGACGATGCAATCGATTATGGTAACCAATCAAATTGAAAAAGAGTATATAGATTATTTAGAAAAAATGCCTAAAGAATATATTGAATGTATGTCTTATGGGTATGGAATTAATGTAGAATATAATATATATACAGATTTTTCAGAAAATAAGGATAATGACTCTAGAATAACCTCTCTTGCGGCAATCAAAGATATTTATCAAGCGATGCTTCAAGAAACTGATTATAAAGATGCCGCATCACTTATTTCTACATTATCTCACCCAATCGGTCAATCTTTAAACAATGAAGATTATATTTTAGAACAATACGATTTATTAACGGGTAAAATGGCAAGAGAGAAAAATGAGATTCTTGTTGTTGTGAATGATGAGACCCTATTGACGGATTTGGTGCTTGCACAACTAGGGTATTACAATCAGGAACAATTTTTAAATATGGCATTCAAAGCATTTGGTGCACCATCTTACAATGAAGCTCTAGATAAAAATGAATTTTCATATGAGGAACTATTAGGAAAGAAGTTTTACTATTATCCAAATGATCAAATTTATACAAGAAACTATGATCTTAGAAAACCATTTACTTATGAAGCCTATGCGGAAGAATTTACAACTGAGGGAGTTGAACTAAATGTAGTGGGTATCCTGCGTCCCAAAGAAGGCAAAAATTATGGCTCTTTGTATAGTGGTTTCTATTATACACCAGCTTTAACTACCTATATGTTAGAACAGAACAAAGATAGTGAAATTGTCACTTATATGCAAGATCTAGAAGAACAAGAAATCAAGAGTGGCTCTATGAATGGAATCACATCTGGTGTAATGTATGAGTTTGAATATCTATATGAAGGTACACGTAAAACAGGAACTGGTTTTGTAGGTAGTCAGTCTATGAATTCAATGCTTAGCAGTATGATGCCAGGATTAGGCGGTGGGGCTAGTATTTCCCTTTATACATTATCCCTTCGCAATGTTGCAGGAAATGATTTGCCTAATAGTATTTCTATTTATCCAAAAAACTTTGAAATTAAAAAATCGGTACTATCTTACCTAGATGCCTGGAATAATGATGGAGATTTAGTTGTGAATAATCAAACATTAACTAAAGATCAGCGCCCACAAGTGACGTATACGGATACTTTATCGATTGTCATTTCTATGATCAATACGATGATTAATATTATTACAACTGCGCTTATTGCTTTTACCGCGATTTCTCTTATTGTATCTACCGTGATGATTGGCATCATTACTTATGTATCTGTAGTAGAACGGGTTAAAGAAATTGGTGTAATTCGTTCACTGGGTGGTAGAAAGAAGGATGTTGCGCACTTATTTAATGCGGAAACATTTATTATTGGGGGTGTATCTGGATTATTTGGTGTAGGTATTACTTACTTGATTTCTTTTATTGCCAATATGATTATTGGTAGCTTGAGTGGTCTTTACTCACTGGTTCATTTAACGATAGTTCAAGCTATTATTATGGTTTCCATTAGTATTTTATTGACACTCGTTTCTGGACTTGTTCCATCTCGCTCTGCAGCTAAGATGGATCCAGTGAATGCACTTCGTTCCGAATAAATGAATCAGTTCAAGGATTTTGCCTTGAACTGATTTTTTTAAAAATTTTTTCAAAACCTCTTGACAAATTGAAAAAAAGGGGTATAATAATATTAGCACTCTAGATAAGAGAGTGCTAAAGAGGTGAAAAACATATGGAAATGCAAGATTATTCCAAAGATGAAAAAATCTTAGAAAAATTCGGCCGTGATGTAACAGAACAAGTTAAACTCGGAAAAATTGATCCTGTTATCGGTAGAGAAGAAGAAATTCTTCGTATTGTGAAAATTTTAGCCAGAAAGACCAAAAATAACCCGATTTTAATTGGTCAACCTGGTGTTGGAAAAACCGCAATCATTGAAGGTCTTGCTTCTCGTATTGTAAAAGAAGATGTACCAGAAAATTTGAAACATTGCCATATTTATGAATTAGATATGGGGGCTCTTGTTGCTGGAGCAAAATATCGTGGTGAATTTGAAGAAAGATTAAAAGCGGTTTTAAATAAAATTAAAGAAAAAAATGGTGAAATCATTTTGTTCATCGATGAAATCCATTTAATTGTTGGAGCAGGTCGTGCAGATGGCGCATTAGATGCAAGCAATATGTTAAAGCCAATGCTTGCACGTGGTGAGTTACACTGTATTGGTGCAACAACACTCAATGAATATCGAAATTATATTGAAAAAGATTCTGCTCTAGAAAGACGTTTTGAAAAGGTTTATATCAATGAACCGACTGTAGAAGATACTATTAGTATTTTAAGAGGGCTCAAAAATCGATTTGAAGTTTTCCATGGCGTAAGAATATCTGATCCTGCTATCATTGCGTCAGTCACATTATCAAACCGGTATATTACAGATCGTTTCCTACCAGATAAAGCCATTGACTTAATAGATGAAGCCTGTGCATCCATTCGAACAGAAATGAACTCAATGCCGAATGAATTGGATTTGTTACAGCGCCAAATCATGCAACTAGAAATTGAAAAAACTGCATTAGAAAAAGAAAAAGATGCACTTTCTAAAGATCGTCTTTCCAAAATCAATATGGAATTAAATGATAAAGGCAAGCTTGCTGAAGAAATGAAACAAAGATGGGCGCAAGAAAAGAAAGAATTAGCAGACATCAAAGAAAAGCAAAAACAATTAGAAACATATCGAAAAGAATATGATGATGTGCTGCTTAAAGCAGATTATAATCGGGCTGGCGAATTGATTTATAAAATTATTCCAAACCTGGAAAAAGAAATTGCGGCTTATGAGGCCAAAACCACATCAGATAAAATGATTTCTGAAGTTGTTACTGAAAATGACATTGCGGATATCATCTCCAAATCAACAGGTATACCTGTTTCTAAACTAGTTCAAGGGGATAAAGAAAAATTATTGGGATTAAAGGATGTTCTTTCAAAAAGGGTCATCGGTCAAGATCAAGCACTAGAATTAGTGAGTGATGCGATTATTCGACAACGTTCAGGTATCAAAGATGAAAATAAACCGATTGGATCGTTTTTGTTTTTAGGGCCAACAGGTGTCGGCAAAACAGAAGTATGCAAAAGTTTAGCTGAAGCATTGTTTGATAGTGAGTCACACATTGTTCGATTTGATATGAGTGAGTATATGGAACCACACTCTGTTTCCCGTTTAATAGGTGCTCCTCCTGGGTATGTTGGCTATGATGAAGGTGGTCAATTGACTGAGGCGGTTAGAAGAAAACCCTATTCTATTATTTTATTTGATGAAGTAGAAAAAGCACATAGAGATATTTTCAATGTCCTTTTACAAATATTAGATGATGGTAGAGTGACAGACTCACAAGGAAGAACAGTCGATTTCAAAAATACCATTATTATTATGACTTCCAATCTAGGTAGTGAATATTTATTGAATCAACAAGAAAATGCGAATGAAAAAGTACTAGAAGAAGTACATCGTCACTTTAGACCTGAGTTTTTAAATCGTATTGATGAAATTGTAATGTTCAATCCATTATCTTATGAAGTGCAAGTTAGAATTGTAGATAAATTGCTGGCAGATTTAAAATGGCGTCTACAAAAAAATGCGATTTATCTTGAATTCACGGATTCAGTTCAGAAATTCATTATTGATCACAGTTACAATACTACTTTTGGTGCAAGACCAATTAAACGTTTTATTCAAAAATATATTGAAACAGAACTAGCTAAACAAGTCATAGCATCAAGCATCGAGCCGCATCATCACTATCTTGTAGATTATAAAGGCAAATTGTATGTAAAAGAACAATAGAAAAAGGTACAGATTAGTTCTGTACCTTTCTTTTCGAAACATTACTCTTTTTTGAATAATCAGATAGTGCGATAGATTCAAATTGCTGTGTCAATATGGTAGATAAAGTATAGGATAAAGTGTATATGTCACAAGGAATAAGATTTCTAAACCAGTTGGAATAAGTATAAATAATCGCACTGACATGGTAATCAATGATAAGGGAAGCGTTTTGTAAATGTGATATGGGCTGATACAAGAAAGGTGTTTGCATAATTTTTTCTTTTAAACGAATTCGAATATTTTCTAAATAATCCATAGACTTATTTTGTGTAAGAATAGCTTGTATATACGATTCATTTTTCTCAAATGTCTCTGATAAGCGCACAAAGAAAAGGTTAAAATATTCTCCAACTGTCTTGGCAGATATATCATCAAAAATGGGAATAATTTCATCAATCAATTGAGAATGAATGTCACCTAACAATTGATTGACATCTTTATAATGAGAATAGAACGTACAACGATTGATGTTAGCTTTATCCGTAATTTCTTTTACAAATACTTTCTCATCCTTTTTTTCTTGCATTAACGTCAAATAAGCATCTTTTATAGCACTTTTTGAACGAGTAGCACTTTGATATTCTTTTTTCATAGGGAAGTTCCTTTTTGCTTTGTTTAGCCTATTATAGCATGTTTGTTATAAAAAAACCACAAAAAGATTTCAAAAACGATTTTCTTGGACAAAATATCAAAAATAAGGTATAATATATATATGTATAATAGAATAGAAGAATTCCAAAAATTAAAAAATGATACGCATAAGGCATTTGTAGAAAAACTCACTCCTTGTTCTATCCCATCTTTGGGTATCAAAATACCTGTAATCAAGCAATTTGTCAAAAACATACAACCAACCTATGCAATGTTAGAAACTATACCATTAAACGAATATATTGAGCAAGACATTTTATATGGATTCTTACTCAATCGATTAGGAAAAGTAAAGGATGAACAATATTATTGCTATATGGAAAATTATGTAGAATCAATGGCCAATTGGATGACGGTAGATACATTTGTATCGAATACTACATTTAAAAATAATGAACTAAATATACTATATAGTTATATTCAAAAATGGTTAAAAAGCAAAGAAGAATTTGTGGTTAGAACCGCAGTGGTGATGATGAAAAAATATTTTATCACACAAAAGCATTTTGACGAAATATTTGACTTACTTACTACTATCTCATATGGTCCATATTATATTGATATGGCAGTCGCATGGCTACTTTGTTCTATGGCTTGTCTTGATTTTAACTATATTTATACGCATCTTCCAGACATTCAAAAATGGTCCGAATTTGTATGTAAAAAAGCAATCCAAAAAATGAGAGAGTCTTATTTGATTACGAAAGAACAAAAAGAAATGTTATTATCTGTTTCATTATTTCAACTATAATAAAAAAGAGTTGAAATATATTGTCCGTGTACCTCAGTAGGATAGAGGAATCGCCTCCTAAGCGATCTGCCGTTGGTTCGAATCCAATCACGGACGCCATCTTTGCAAAATAAAAGGTTCCAAAAACGTTGTGTTTTGGAACCTTTTTACATGCTATTGAAAACACTAGACTTCAACTTGTACAAAAAGTTAAAGATTGAGAAAAAGCTATAGTGCATCATTTAAAACCAAGTAAGATCTTTTTAATTTTCTAAGAATAGTTAGGGCTTTTGCAAATTTCGACATATTTTTAAATTTGTATAAGGTATTAT